>JAUIEM010000424.1 GCA_030428695.1 bacterium | reverse complement strand
GGACGGGCTGATCGCGGCGGTCGAGAAGCTGTTCGAGCTCGCGACCACCCTCGACGACCTGATCTTCGCCGGCGCCGCCGGCACCGAGCCCTACGTGATCGAGGCGAGCTACGCCCTGGCCGGGGTCAAGAAGGTCGAGGTCAGCGGCGCCCGCATCACCGGCCGCAAGCCGAAGCCGGCGAGCAACCTGCTCGGGGCGAAGGACTTCACGACCGGCATCCTCGACGATGCGGGCATCAAGCTCGGCTTCCTCGAGCTGTGGGGCCGCCAGGACACCCTGCAGGTGCCCGAGCCGTCGGCGATGGCGTTGGAAAAGGACGTCCCGCGCAGCGGCAAGAACTTCCTCAAGGTGCCGCTGTTCTTCCCCTTCGACTTCCTGCACTCGGTGTCGGTCGCGCACCGCCCGACCTTCTACGCCCTCGACATGCGCTACGACCTGCCCTACGGCAGCTACGCGAACTACCGGGTCGCCGACGTCGACAACGACGGCTACGTGCGCGACTGGGAGGTCGAGGCCGTGCGCCGCGCCGAGGTCAGCGGGGAGTACCGGGTCGAGCTCGACTGCGACGGCGACGGCAAGGTCAGCGCCGAGGACGTGCAGCTGGCCCTCGAGCAGCAGGAGCTCTACGTCAACGGGCTGATGTACCGGCGCAGCACCGCGCCCCTCGGCTTCCGCTTCGCCGCCGACGAGCGCACCTGGTTCTTCACGACGCTGAGCAGCCTGAAGGACGAGAGCATCCCGGGCAAGCTCGAGCGGCGCGGGCTGCTGCTGCTGGTCGAGGGTCAGCTCAGCCTGCCGCCGCCGCTGGCGTATCCGATCCGCTACCACGTCGAGAGCCGGCTGTTCATCGACCGCTTCAAGGAGCTCGAGCTGCTCGGCGCGGCGACCCCCGCCCTCGTGCCCGCCCAACGCTTCGACCTGGTCGTGCGCGGCGGGCGCACCGGGCGCGACTTCCAGGCCTACGCGAACTTCGAGCCGCCGAACCTCGCCGCCCGCACCTGGCTGGCGCGGCTGACCGGCTACATCCGGGGGCTGGGCACCTACATCGCGGCGATCAAGGGCGACCTGCGCATCCAGCTCGCCTACGAGTGCGGCTCGCCCCTCGCCCAGGTGCTGCTCGAGTGGAAGCAGCGCTTCGCGAAGCTCAAGGACCCGCTCGCGCTGATCAAGAAGGTGGTCGAAGACAGCGACGTGCCGGGCATTTTCGACGCGATCGTGCGCATCGCCGGTCCGGTCCTGCGGCTCCTGCTCGACTGGACCGACCCGAAGCACCACGTGCGGGCGGCCCTCGCCTACATCCGCTCGCGCACCCTGCAGGGCTGGACATCCTCGCCGGACTGGAAGGAGATGGGCGACGAGCTGCGCGCCCTCGCGGGGATCAAGGGCCAGACGGCCTTCGAGGCCGCGGTCACCGAGGCTCTGAACAAGGTTCGGACGGGGCTCGGCGTGCCCGAGGACGGGCCGGTGTTCGTGCCCGGCGCGGTGCGCAGGGAGCTCGACGCGCGCTTCGCTTCCTCGGCCGACGCGGCCGCCCAAAGCAAGGCCAAGGTCGCCCTCGACGCCTACTTCGAGGACCGCGGCCGCTATCTCGCCGGCTTCGACGAGCTGGTCCCGACCTCGCTGGTCAAGGGCCGTCCGGTCTGGCCGGAGACGGCGGAGATCGCGCCCTTCGGCCGCTTCACCCTGCGCGACGTGCGGGTGCCGACCTGGGACAAGCAGCTCCGCAAGCCGTTGTTCGGCAGCCTCCTGCGCTTCGGCCCGGGGGTGACCCTGTGCGCCGTGCCGAACGACGGCGAGGAGTACCGGGTCGAGGCCCTGCCCGAGAACACGATGGCGACCTGCGAGGGGCCCTGCCTGCTGGTCGACGCCGCGGGCCGGGGCTGGTTGTTCGTGCGCACCTCCGCCTGCGAGCACGGCTGGGTGTGGATCGGGGCGGAAGCGGACAAGCTCGCCGCCAGCGGCGTGCTCGACCCCGAGGCGGTCGAGAAGTGCACGAAGGGCCTGGTGCAGATCGAGGCCTCGCCGGCGAACACCGTCGACGACACCGCCTACGTCGCCCTGTGCAGCCGCGCTCTCGAGGGCCGCGGCGAGGACAAGGAGCTGCAGGAGCTCTACGCCGGCTGGAAGCAGAAGCTGTTCGAGGACATCTTCGGCGAGGCGACCATCGGCAAGGACAAGCGGCCCTTCACCGACGCCGAGGCCCAGTCGATCTTCAACAACCTCAGCCTGCTCGAGAAGCGCACCTTCTGGGCGCAGTTCTGCTCGGAGCGCACCTGCGAGGTCTACCTCAAGCGCTTCGGCGAGGAGCTCTTCAAACGCTTCGTGCCGCCGCTGGTCAGGGGCGACTTCGGGGGCGCCTGGAACGAGCTCCTGAAGATGTTCGAGCAGGCGACCGACTTCACGCTCGAGGAGGCCCTGCTCGCCGCCGACGAGCTCGTCCCGGCGCTCAAGGACGCGGTGCGCACGCTGGTCGGGGCGGTCGCCAACCTGGTCTCGGGCATCATGACGGTCGTCAACGCGGTCGCGGGCTCGCGCGGCGCGGACCGGCTCGCCAAGCGCAAGAAGCGCTCGGAGCTGAACAAGAAGCGCCACAAGGCGGCCAGCAAGATGCCCCCGGACATCAAGGGCTACCTGAAGTGCTGCGTGATGAACGTCAAGATGATGCTGCCGGGCAAGCTCGGCTACGACCCGGCGAAGGACGAGGACAAGCTGACCAAGGACCTCGAGTCGTCGACCGACTACGAGTACCGGCACCAGCGCTTCGAGTTCGGCGAGACCGAGTCCTACCAGCAGCGACGCGCGGCCGAGGAGGGCAAGCGCGACACGAAGTGGGGCGGCATGCTCGCCGCGCGCTTCGGCAACGACACCCTGACCGCGACCTGGTCGCTGGAGGGGGGCGCCGGCGTCGGGGCCGGGGAGGAAGCCGCCGAAGGCGCCGCCGCGACCCTGACCGGCGGCATCAAGTTCTTCTGGCCCAAGCCGCTGATCCCGGTCAAGCTGCTGTTCCTGTCGAAGGACGGCCTGACCGCCTTCCTGCGCTTCTTCGTGCGCTGGGCCTACCACTCCCTCGACGCCCTCAACCTCGCGGTCGACTTCTTCAAGAGCGGCGGCCTGGGGAAGATCGACACCTGGCTGGGGATCCTGCGTGACCACGCCGCCTTCAGCCTGTTCGCGCTGGTCGACGCCCTGCGCGACATCTGCTCCGACCACTCCGACTGGGTGGTGCAGGTGCTCGAAGGCGTCGCCCTCGAGCTGCAGATGGAGGTCGCCGCCTCGGTGGTCGGCACGGTGATCGTCGGGGTCGACCTGAACGAGACGATCTCGGTGCGCGGGAAGATCCCGCTGTCGACGCTGCTGTTCCCGCTGATGGACTTCCTCGAAGAGGGCGCCCCGGAGGTCGACAAGGTCGCGAGCGTCGCCGACCAGATCATCCCCCGCATCGACTTCGAGATCGAGGACCGCACCTGCGCGAAGATCGGGACCTTCCCCGCCTCCCTCGAGATCGAATCGCGCGGTCGGCTCGGCAAGGTCAGCCTGTCGCTGCCGCCGGGCTCGGAGATCCGCGAGAAGCTGACCGGCTGGCTGAAGACCCTGGCCCGGGCGGCGATCGAGTACAAGAAGAAGCGCGGGAAGAACGTGCCGGAAGCCCTCGGCGGGCTGCGCAAGATCCTCGAAGGCCTCGACCGCACCCTGCAGTCGGCGTTGATGGCCGGCGCCGGGGCGGCCGACCCGGACTGGTGGACCGCGAGCCCGATCGCCGGCAAGCTGATGGCGAAGCTGACCGGCCGGGCCTTCCAGCAGGCCAAGCCGCTGAAGTCCGTCGCCGACCAGGTGAAGGACGCCCTGCAGGCGCTGGTCGCGTCGAAGGCGGTCGGCAAGCCCGACGGCAGCGGCCACGTGCTCGACGCCGAGAAGAGCGGCAGCCTGTTCCGCATCACCCTGTTCGTCGACGACGCGAACAAGGCGAAGCTCCAGGCCGCGGGCTTCAAGCCGCCCGTCGCGCCGACCCCGGCGCTGGTCACCGAGACCTGGACCGCGACCCTGCCAGGCAAGGTGCAGACCGTCAACTGGAACCACTTCCAGCAGGGCGAGACCGAGCTCTCCGGCATGATCGCCGGCTTCGGCGAGCGCAAGGAGGCCGAGGCCTTCGCCGGCCAGCGCCCCGCCGCCTGGCTCGGCGAGGCCAAGGTCGGCAGCGTGGTCTGGGCCCAGGACGGGCGCTTCTGGGCCTGGCTGGAGTGCGACCTGGTCGCGAAGCTGACCAAGGAGAAGTGCGCGCTGCCGCGGCTGGCCCTGGCCGGCAACGTGCTCTCGGCGACGTTCACGCAGATCCCGGCCGGGGCGGTCGAGCGGGCGAAGCCCGCGCTGTTCGCCGACGGCGAGGCGAAGGACCAGAGCCGCACCTGGAAGCTGGTGCTCGCGGTCAACGCGACCCGCGAGGACTACCGGGCCTTCTCGGAGCAGCTGGTGTGGAACGGCAAGCCCGAGGGGCCGGCGCCGGCGACCGCCTACCTTGCGGAGGCCGACGCGCTCGCCGCGCTCGCCGCGCCCGTGCCCGCCAACCCCGGGGTCGCCGCCCGGGTCGAGGCGCGCGCGGGGCGGAACGCGCCGAAGCCGGGGGCGTCCGCCGCGCCGTCGGGGAGCGCTCCGTCGGCGCCGTCCGCCCCGTCGGGGAGCGCGCCGTCGGGGGCGCCCTCCGCCCCGTCTGGGAGCCCGCCGTCGGGGAGCGCGCCGTCGGGGAGCGCTCCGTCGGGGAGCGCGTCGTCCGCGCCTTCGGGGAGCGCGCCGGCCGCGCCGTCGGGGACGCCGAGCGCGAGCACACCGTCCGCGCCGTCGGAGGCTCCGGGAGGGACCGTCCAGGCTCCGTCGGGAGCTCCCGGGGCCGGCATCGTGGCCAGCACCGCGCCTTCCACCGCGCCGTCCACCGCGCCTTCCACCGCGCCTTCCTCGCCCAGCCAGGCCGCGCCTTCGGCCCCTTCGAGCCCGCCGTCGCCGCAGGCGCCGACTCCCCAGAAGCAGGGCTTCGTTCCCCCGTCCGCCGCCCCGCAGGGGCCGACTCCGCAGAAGCAGGGCTTCGTCCCTGATTCCGGCACGCCGCAGGAGGAGCGCTTCGTCCCGCCCACGGACGAGGTCGGCGAGCTGAGCCGCGCCGAGGAGGACGCCCTGATCGAAGAGCTGGTCGAAGCCGACGCGCGGCAGCACGGGTACGACGACCCGGACCCGGACCCGGGTTTCGACGACCCGCTCGTCGATGAGCCGTTCTACACCGACGATGAGCTTGACCGCCTGCCCGACGACTTCCCCGACTCCGGCGAGCCGGAGCTGTTCGACGACGTCGAAGACTTCGACGACACCGCCGCCTTCGACGACGAGGAGCTGTTCGATGCCTGACCCCGCGCCGGTTCGCTCCCTCTGCCCCGTGCTCGGCGTCGCCGACGTCGAGCGCTCCCTGGCCTGGTACCGGGCGCTGCTCGGCGGCGAGGTCGCGGTGCGCTGGCCCGCGCCGCCCGACGCGCCCCTGTACGTCAGCCTGGTCGGCGACGGCTGGAGCCTCCACCTGACCAACGCCGACGCCCGGCTGCTCGAGTCGCCGAGCCGCGTCTACCTGCTGGTCGACGACGTCGACGCCTTCGCGCTGCGGGTCCAGGCCGCCGGCCACACGCTGGAGTTCGGACCGGAGAAGAGCGGCCTCGGCGTCGTCGAGTGTGGCCTGAAGGATCCCGACGGGAATCAGCTGACCTTCGGGGAGCCGCCGCGACGGCCGGGCTCCCCCGCTCGGGGGTGATTCCGGGAGCGGGCGTCCGATGCCGGGTCCGATTCCGATTCCGATTCCGACGTGCCCGTGCCCGCGCCCCCCTGCCCCTGCCCGATTCCGACTCGCTACCGATTCCGATTCCGATTCCGACGTGCCCCCTCGTCGTCCGATCCCGCGAAAAGATTGAACCACGCCCTCCGGCCGTGCGACTGTGCGGTGGAAGGAGGGTCGCATGGCGCGCGATTCCCGCAAGATCTTCGAGGAGTACCTCGTGCTCTGCGCCCAGGACGGCGAACGCGCCGCCCTGGACGCGCTGATCGCGCGCTGGCAGCCGCGGCTGTTCCGCCACGGCCTGCGCCTCCTGCGCGACGACGCGGCCGCCCGCGATGTCGTGCAGGAGACCTGGCTGGCGGTGATGCGCGGGCTGCGCCGGCTCGACGATCCGGCCCGCTTCGGAGCCTGGGCCTTCCGCATCCTGACCCGGCGGGCGGCCGACCTCCAACGGGGCGAGGCGCGCCGGCGCGAGGTCGAGGGCCAGGTCGAGCCGCGGGTCCCCGATCCGCCGCCGCCGGAGCTCGACGCCCTGCGCGCCGCCCTCGCCCGGCTGCCAACCGCGCGCCGGGCCCTGCTCGCCCTGTTCTACGTCGAGGGCCTGTCCGTCGCCGACATCGCCGAGGTGCTCGGCGTCCCGGCCGGCACGGTCAAGTCCCGGCTGTTCCACGCCCGCAAGCAGCTGCGGGCGATGCTCGAAAGGAGCGTATCATGAGCGACTTCGACGACCGCATCCGCGAGGCCCTGGGAGAAGATGACCGCGCGCTGCTCGCCGAGCTCGGCGGAGAGCGGAGCCTGGCCGGCCAGGTCGGCGAGACCTTCCGCGGCCGCCAGGCCTGGCTGGTCGCGCTGGTCTGGCTGGCCGTCACCGGCTGGAGCGTGCTCGCGGGCGTCAGCGCCTGGAAGTTCTTCTCGGTCTCCGGCGCCGACGCACAGCTCCCCTGGGTGCTCGGCCTGGTGCTGTCCTTCATCGCGATCGCGATGCTGAAGATCTGGTACTGGATGGAGCTGAACAAGAACGCCCTGCGCCGGGAGATCAAGCGCCTCGAGCTGCAGGTCGCCGCTCTGCGCAACCCGCGCGAGGAGTGAGCCGCTGGCGCCCTGCGCCGCGGAGTGCTACCGTGGCGCGCGTGGGGAGCGGCAGCGGAGGGAGCGTTGACGACGCGCGAGACGGCGGTCCGGAAGTCCGACCTGCAGACCCGGGGCGAGGCGATGATGGCGCGCCACGGCTTCCTCGGTGTGCCGACCGCCACCTTCGAGCAGGCCGGGCGTGAGCAGCTGATCGCCCTCCTGCGCGAGGGGCTGGTGCCGGAGTCGAAGGTGCTCGAATTCGGCTGCGGCTGCCTGCGCATCGCCTACTGGCTCGTGCGCTTCCTCGACCCCGACGGCTACTGCGGCATCGAGCCGGCGCGCGACCGCGTCGCGCTCGGCCGCGAGCACCTGTTCGAGCCCGCGCTCTGGGAACGCAAGCGCCCGCGCTTTCTGTACAACGCCGTGTTCGACAGCGCCCCGTTCGGGACCCGCTTCGACTTCTTCGTCGCGCGCTCGATCTGGACCCACGCGAGCAAGGCCCAGATCGCGCTGAGCCTGAACAGCTTCGTGCGCGACGCCGCGCACGGCGCGGTCTTCCTCGCCTCCTACCTGCCTGCACGAAGCCCCGCGGACGACTACCAGGGCACACGCTGGGTCGGCACCAGCCACGAGAGCGACGAGCCCGGGGTGATCCGGCACGCGCTGTCCTGGCTGCGCCAGCAGTGCACCTGGCGCGGGCTCCAGCTCGACGAGCTCGGCGCCGATCTCGACTGCGACAGCCAGCGCTGGTTGCGGGTTCGACGCGGCCCTTGAGCTGGCGTCGGCCGACCGTACCATGGGGGCCAGGAGGCGCACGATGCAGACCGAGGCCGAGCCGCGGACCGCGCTGGTCATCGCCCATCCCGGCCACGAGCTGCGGGTCCTCGCCTGGGTGCGTCGGGTCCGGCCGCGGGCCTTCCCGTTGACCGACGGCTCGGGGACGACGGACAGCCCGCGGCTCGACGAGTCGGTCGCGCTGCTCGAGAGCGCGGGGGCCACGCTCGCGCCGGCCGCGGTCCCCGCGCTTCCCGAGCGCGCCTACTACCGCGCGCTCCTCGACGGCGACATCGGCTTCTTCCTCACCGTCGCCGAGCAGCTGCGCGCGGCCTTCGCCCACGACGGCATCGAGCGGGCCGCGGGCGACGCGCTCGAGTATTTCAACACCATCCACGACCTGTGCCGCTACCTGCTCGATGCCGTCTGCCTGCGCCTGCAACGGAGCGGCCAGACGGTGGAGAACCTCGCCTTCCTGCTCGAGGAGCGGCCCGACCGGGTGCCGGCGGAGGGACAAGTGCACGTCGCCCTGTCCGCCGAGGAGCTCGCCTGGAAACGCGCCGCGGCCACCGGCTATGAGGCCCTGCG
>JAUIEM010000423.1 GCA_030428695.1 bacterium | reverse complement strand
CCAGCGACGCCGCGGGCAGCGTGGGCGGCGGCGGCGGCGGCGGGGGCGCCTCGCGCGGCTCGCGCGACGTGCGCTCGCGCGCGTGCCAGAGGAACTCGGGCTCGGGCGGGTACAGCGAGACCATGTCGAGGTGCCGCCCCTGCTTCACCAGCAGCGGCATGTAGGTCTCCTCCATCCAGGCGACGCCCTGCCAGCGCTCCCAGAAGAAGCGCACGTCCCGCGGCAGGTGGCCCGTCGCGTAGAAGGCGTCGACCTCGACGCGCAGCCAGCCGTCGGTCTCCGCGTCGTCGACGGGGAACTCCACGCGCCGCAGGTCGACCGCGACGGGCTCGCCGTCCACCGTGAGGACGCCGGCGGTCTCGAACAGCTCCGCGACCGCGGCGCGCGCGAGCTCCTCGTCGTCCGGGTCGAGCGGGCCGACCAGCCCGAACTCGAGGCCGAGCATCTGCTGCATCGGCTCGACCTCGCCGCGCAGCTCGAACAGCACGCCCTCGTCGGTGATCGCGACGTCGGCCCAGATGGGCGGCCCCGGATGCGGCGCGGGCGCCGGCCCGAGGGCCAGCGCCCACGCGACGGCGCAGCTCGGCAGGAGGGGGACCACGCTCGCGGGGGTCGGCTAGTCGGCCCCCGCGCCGGCCTCTTCCTCGTCCTCCTCGTCCTCGTCGCCGTCCTTCTTCCCGGCCTCGTCCTTCGCCCGCTGGGTGCGGCGCTTGGAGCGGGTGAGGAGGCTGTCGAGGTTGCGCTCGAGGTAGAAGTTGTCGGGCTCGATCTCGAGCGCGAGCTGGAGCAGGCGCTTGCCCTCCTCCCAGCTCTCGTCCTTCGTCTCGCCCAGCAGCGACCGGCCCCAGGCGATGTAGTACTCGGGCACCAGCGGGTCGAGCTCGACCGCCCGCGCCCAGTTCTCGCGCGCGGCGGCCTCTTCATCGGTGGCGTCCAGCACGATGCCGTAGCGATAGTAGGTCAGAGAGTCCTCGGTCCCGGCTTCGACGGCCTCTTCGTAGAGCCGCTTCGCGCGGAACTTCCGACCCTGGGCAAACGCAAACCACGCCGCAGTGGCCAGGCCTCGGGAGTCCTCGATGGCCAGTTCCTCGCGAATGTAGTCGTGCCAGGCAGACTCCATCTCCTCGAGGTCGCCCTCCTTGAGCCGCAGGTGGTCCGAGAACGTCTCCAGCATGACCTCACCCGAGACCCCCTTCAGCCTGTGGCTCCCTATGGACTGGATGATGCGGTCCACGTTCTTGTCGAGCGCGAGCGACGTGAAGAACTTCCGGAACCGCGGACCGTTCTTCTTGTCCTTCATCATGAAGTGCACGAAGGACCAGCCCCAGGAGTAGTCGGTCTGGTTTCGGTCGTTGCAGCCCGTCAGCATATTGCGAAGGCCGACCCATTCATCTCGCTCGATCATCGCGCGGATCACCGTGAGGCGGCCCGAGTGAATCCCTCCCCACTCCCGGCGCTTCGTCTCGGGGTCGAAGGTGCTCGCGGCGTAGTACTCGCACATGGACTCCCCTGGCCAGTGCGGGTACCGGAACTCGATGTCGATCAGCTTGTGCAGGTAGTGTCCCAGTTCGTGGTAGAGCACCTCCTCGGTATACGTGGGGTCCAGGCGGTCGTAGAACAGCTGGAGTTCGTAGGGCTCGATGACCCGGAAGAAGCCCAGGACACCGCGCGGCACTCCCGTCACCTGATAGAACGCCTCTTCGTCTGCGTAGAACTTGATCGTGAGCTTGGAGAGGCCCCTGGGTTTCTTGATCTTGAAGGCCTTGACGAACTCCGCGAAGTAGTCCTCACACAGGTCCCGATATCGCTCGTAGACGTGGCGCGGGACCGTGGACTCGAACGAGAAGTTCTTCGACTCCTCCTTCAGCCGGTTGCGCCACACGCGGGTCTCGCGGATCTCGTCGAGCAGGGCGCGCTGCTCCTCCAGCAGGTCCTCGACGGCCTTGTCCCGCTCGCGCACGGTGACCCAGCGGCCGTCGAACCAGACCTTGCCGGCCGCCAGGTTCTCGCGCTCCTCGTCGGAGGTCGGCACGAAGCCGGAGTCGTCCTCGATGACGAAGTCCTGGACCAGGCGGCTGGGGACGTCGACGTCGCCGTTCTCGAACGCGACCCGCAGGCCGCCCTCGATCCGGGTCAGCGCAACGTCGTCGAAGATGCGGCCGTCCACCAGGCACAGGATGTCGGCCCGGGCGGCCGGCGCGGCGGTGGCCAGCAGCGCCGCCAGACACAGGGTGCGGGACACGACCATCAGTCCACTTCCTTCATGTAGGCCTTCTCGAACTTGGCCCAGTCCCGGTCGTCCCAGCCACCGAAGGTGCGCTGGAAGGCCTCCTCGAGCAGGCGCTGTTCGCGGGCCCGGATGCGCTCCTGGCGCTCCTTGAACATCTTCTCCTCCTCTTCCTCGTTCTCCGGCTTCTTCGTGCCGCCGCCGTCCTTCTCGAGCTCGGCCTTCTCGTCCTCGATGATCTCGTCGAGCACGTCGCGCAGGTTGGCCATGTAGTCGGACAGCACCTCCCGGTTCTTGCGCTCGGTCAGGAACCGCGCCATCACGATCGACTGGTACCAGGGCCGGAAGTCACGGCTGTTCAGCCGCTCGCGGTACTGCTTGCCGGTCATGGTGATCAGCTCGCGGATCCCCATGGGCTCCATGTCGCGGCACTCCTGCTTCAGGAGGCGCTCGAAGTCGCTGACGCCGAACCGGAGCTTCCGGCCGCGGACGTCGGCGTTCTCGAAGGCGCTGCCCAGGCCCACGCGCATCCAGCCGGGCATCCCCAGGTAGAGCACCTGGTTGCGGTCCATGAACCAGATCTGCAGCGTGCGCTCGCCGACGCTGACGATCTCGGTCCACTCCGCGCCGATCCCGGTGCGGTCCTTGTGGGTGACGAGCTCGGTGCCGGACACGAAGCCGCCCTCGCTGCCCGCGCCGCGGAACTGGATCTCCTCCTCGCGGTCGCGGCAGATGCGCAGGATCGGCCCGCGGACGTACTCGCCGGGCCCGATGTCGGCGAACACGTCGTCCATCCACCCCATCATGGCCTGGACGCGGTCGACGGTCTCCTTGCAGAACTTGTCGTCGATGTCCGAGTGGAAGGCGACGTACGTGCCGTCGATCTCGTCGGTCTCCCAGCCCTCGGGCAGGGTCTCGACGAGGCGCTGCCAGTCCAGCCGCTGCTGCTCCTGGCGGCGCAGGGCGCGGTCCTCGGGGGTCATCTCCTCGAGGTCGGACAGCGAGATGTACACGTCCCCCGACATGTGGTCGAGGTCGAGGCCCTTCGTGCGCTCGATCGTCTTGAAGCTGCGCAGGGTCTTCTCGATCGTCGACTTGCGCTTCTTGTAGACGTCCTCGAGCACCTCGAACTCGACCGCCACGTCGGCGATGTCCAGGTGGTAGATCCACGTGATCATCACCTTGTTGCCCGTGCCGGTCGCGGTCTCCTTGCGGATGACGTACTGGTCGACCTCGACGTCGTCGACCTCGCCCGTCTCCTCCTCGTCGTAGTAGTGCCCCTCCGAGTCGGTCTCGCGCAGGAACTCCTTGTAGTCGCGGTAGACCTTCTGGAGACGGATGCGCACCGTGCTCTCGTCGCTGTCGTCGTCGTCCTCCTCCTCGAAGTCGGGGCGGTTGATCACCTCGTGGACGAAGGCCACGACACGCAGCGTCGGCGTGTGGGTGCGCGTGTAGTTCGTGTCGCCGTCGGTGTAGTAGTCCTTCTTGTCGCAGACGTAGTTGGCGACGACCCAGCGCTCCTCCTTCCGCAGGGGCGTCTCCTTCCAGTCGCGCGGGGTCTTGATCTGGAATCCCAGGCGCTCGTCCTTGTGGTCGCCGGCGCGGGCGGCCGGCGCGCAGAGCACCAGGCCGAGGATCGCGAACACGAGGGTCGCGAGGCGGTTGGACATCGTCGTTCTCCCTGTTCCTGTCCGCCGGGAGGGCTCTCGCACCGTGGGGTGGAGCGAATCCGCGCACCGCGGCGCGGCCCCCTCTCCGGTGCGACCATCATAGGCGCGCGGGCAGGATGGCGAGCGCGGCGCGGCGGAAGCCTGCGGCCGTCCCGCTCGCGGGCCTCCTGGAGCGCTCCGGGGCGTCCCCGGAGCGGGCGAGCCGACCTCGCGCGGCGCGCGGGGAGGCCGCGTGCGCAGGCGCCGGCCTCGCGCGGCGGACGACGACCGCGCGCTCGGCGGTGTCCGCGCGCTCGCTCGCGCGCACGCGCCGGTCGCGGATCGCGGCGCGGTTCGCGCGGCTCGCGTGCGGGGGCCGGCGAGGCGCGGCGGGAGGAGTGGAGCCAGAGACGAGATTCGATCCCAATCTCCATGCTCTACGAAGGCGCCCCGACGGCAGCGGGTGGAGAAGGAGAGCCGTCGCGGCAGCCGGGCGCGGAGGTTCGGCGACCACTACAACTCCATCTAGACGTGGTGCTCCCCACAGCCCCAATTGACTCAGCCCACTCGCTCGCGCGCGGAGGTGTATGAGCACGCGCGGGCGCGATAGATACCCCGCCAATGGTATCCAATGACGTGCAATAACGTCAGAACCGCTACTTTAGCGGGGGCTTCCCAGCCTCCCCCAGCTTCTTGTCCAGCGCAGCACGCTTCTTCTTCAGCCGCGCGGGCTGCACGTAGAGATGGTCAAAAAGAGCCTCTAGTACGTCTAGCGTCCACTCAGCCTCGCCGGGTTCCACCGGCAAGATCTCGCCGGACGAGGAGCTCTTCATTGGGTGAGCGGCGAAGTTCCCAACGTTGCGCACAGCATCGACGCTTTCGGAAAGGAGTGTGGGCGTTGACGGAAGGCCAATGTACTCCTCGATCTCCTCGGCGAGGGTCCGCTTCTGAATCCCCGACTCCCGCAGAACAGCCTGCAAGCACCGCCGGCTTAGGGCAGCCGCGGCTTTCGCACTGAAGGGAAGTACCGTACATGCCTCCGCGTAGTCTTCAGCAATCTCCTTCGGTACCTCAGGCGGACATGGGGCTCGCGATGATCCGAGCGGTCGCACGTCAATCGACTCGTTGGTCGTCCAAGTCTCGTTTCCTGCTGGGCCAATTCCCCAACTTCCGCGCTGGAGGCGGATGATCACCTTCATGCACGCGGGGCATGTCGTGCTGTCAATGCGCCAGTTTCCATCGGCATCCCGGAATCTGGTTTCCAACGCCCACTGGTGGTGAAACGAAGTGAGGCAGTGCGGACACTTCATGGTCTTGAATCCTGATCGTATTCAATCAGCTCCATGTATCGCCTACCGACAGTACCTGCGCTCATTCTGAGCGCCAACGCCCCTTCGGCACCCCGCCGAGGTTCCGCAGGAGAGGCGCGTACAGGCTAAGCCGCCTCGAGTCCTCCAGGACGGCCGAACTCCTGCGCCGCCCGTAGCTCCAGCCGCGCCCGCGCTTCTTCCCTTCTCGACGTTAGCCCGGCGGCGCCGGGCCCGCAGCGAGCTCCGCGCTGACCCCTGCCGACGGTGACCGGCTTGGGGATCGGGGACTGACCCCGTCCACCGCAAGCGGTTGAAAGTGGAGCCAGAGACGAGATTCGAACTCGTAACCCCTGCTTTACGAAAGCAGTGCTCTACCGTTGAGCTACTCTGGCTTCTCGCGCTGCGCGCGCGGCCCGTCGGGCGGACCGCGGCGCGTACCTTACTGCGCGGCGCGCGGGGGCGCCACGCGCTTACCCGCGGACCGGGTCCCGTCCCCCGCGGGCGGTGAGGGTCCCGCCGCGACGCTACTCGGTCGGGGCCGAGCTCACGCCGCCGAGGATCTCCCCGCCGCTGCCGAGGGCGCCGAGGGCGTGGGCCGCCGCCGCGCGCACCTCGAGGGCGGCGTCGGAGGCCAGCAGGGCCTCGAGGCCGAGGGTGACGTCGGCGCCCGGCCGCAGGCCGCGGCCGAAGAGCCCGGCCAGGGCGTGGGCGGCCGCCGCGCGGGCCTCGTCGCTGCGGTCGCCGTCCAGGGCGACGCCGGCCAGGGCGTCCACCGAGGAGGCACTGCCGCCCTGCCCCAGGGCGGCCATGCTGGGCACCGCGACGTCGTCGTCGCGCGCCACGGCGTTCGTGATCAGGGCCGGCTCGGCGCCGGCGAGCGACGAGGAGCCCGCCACGGCGGCCAGGGCCTGCGCGGAGCGCACCGCCAGGTCGCGGGCGCGGGCGCGGTCCCCCGTGGGGTCGGACATCAGCTCGAGCACCGCCCCCGCGTCGTCGGCGCCGGACACGATCGCGTCGGTGGACTCGCCGAAGATCTCCTCGGCGGAGTCGACGTCGGCGGCCACGACGACCATCGGCGTCTCGGCGTACTGCGGGTGCGTGCGCAGCTCGGAGATCACCTGCGAGGTGGTCAGGTCCGGGAGGCTGTCGGCCACGACCACGGCGTCGAGGCCGGGCACGCGGCGGGCCAGCGCCAGGGCGTCGGCGCCGCGGGTCCACTGGTGCACGGAGACGCCGGCGTCCTCGAGGGCGGCCGCCAGCGCGCCGGCGCGGGCGCCGTCGGCGTCCACGATCGCGGCGATGCGGACGATCTCGCGGCCGGCGTTGGCGGCCAGCACGTCCACGGCGGCGGCGGCGACCGGCTGGCCGGAGGCCAGGGCCAGGTGCGCGTGGGCCAGCGCGGCCTCGGCCTGCAGCTCGCCCTGCGAGGAGGTCACGGCCGCGGCGAGGCCCGGGGTCGGCTCGGAGGCGACCTCGCCGATCATGCGCGCCAGGGCGGCGCCCACGACCAGGTCGTTCTCGCGCACGGAGGTCTCGAGCGCGGCGTCGAGGGCGTCGGCGCCGCACAGGTACACCTCGAGGGCGCCCGCGGCGACCGCGTCGGACCACTCGCCGGCGTCCATGTCGGCGGCCTCCAGGCGCTGGAGGTCGGCCATGGCCGAGACGTTGGCGCGCGCGAGGCCCGCGAGGGAGTCGCGCGAGGTCGGGTCGACGGCCAGCGAGCGCGCGTAGGCACGGCGCGACAGCACGTCGTTGTACAGGGAGGCGGGGACCTCGGTCGACGAGAGGCCGCCGTCGGTCCAGCTCCAGACCACGTCGCTGACCATGTGCGCCGCCAGGACGTTGTCGCGGCGGAAGTGGTAGTCGTCGCCGGCCTGGCGGAAGGCCGCCGCGGGATCCACGGCGCCGCCCAGGCGCTGGAGGCTGGCGGCGGCGGCGGCGCGGACACCCGCGTCGTCGTCGGCCGAGGCGAGGTGGCTGAGGGTGGCGACCGCGCGGGCGTCGCCGATGTTCCCGAGCACCAGGGCCAGGTTGCGGCGCAGGAACGCGTCGTCGGTCTGCAGCGCCTCGATCACCGGCAGCACGGCCTCGAAGCCCAGGCGGGCCAGGCCGTCCATCGCGAGGACGCGCCGCTCCTCGTTCCCCTGGTCGGCGACGGCGGCCAGCATGTACGGCACCGCGAACTCGCCGTGGTCGGCGGAGAGCTGGCGCAGGGCCGCGCGGCGCGCCACCACGTCGTCGGTCAGCACGTCGGCGACCAGCGCGCGGATCGCGTCGCGGTCGTTGCGGCGCTCGCGGCGGCCGAGCTCGGAGAGCGACATGAACCGCTGCGCGACGAGCTGCATGTCGCCCTCGCGGGTCAGCATCTGCAGCCACACGTCGTGGTCGACGCTGCGGAAGAGCTCGAAGGCCTCCTCGTTCGTGGGCTCGGCGGCGAGCGCCTTCTTGAAGGCGACCAGCGCCTCGCCATCGCGTCCCCGCTGCAGGAGGTCGACGCCTTCCCGGAACAGGTCCCCCGCGTCCTGGGCGGCCGCGGGCAGGGCCAGGGCGGAGAGGGCGACAACCAGTCCGAGTTTCCGGTTCCATCCGGTCATGGGGACTACCTCAGGTAGATCGAGCGTGGGACGAGCGGTGGGATCGTGCGGCCCCCGGGCGCGTGCGCGAGAGGTGCCCGGGGAGGGCGACGCGACGCGTGCAGGCGGGGGTCGAAGGGGACAGAAGTTAGCGAGATGGCGCGCGGCAGGCTCGCCGGTCCGCCGGGGAAGCGCGGCCCCCCCGTGGCCTCGATGCCTAGGTCGTTGGGATGCAACGAGTTGCGGAGATGATAGCGGGGCCCCGACGGCGGTCAAGCGAGCGCGACGCGGCCGGGTGTACCCACCGCCCGGCTATCCGTTACCGGCCGGCGCCGCGCGTCGTGGGCCGACGGGAGCTCCGCCCGGCGCCGCGCACGCGCCGCGCAGGAAGTCCGCCACCGCGCCGACCATTGGCGGGCTGGGCGCGAAGGCGACGAGCACGGCCAGCGCCGGGTCGTCGCCGAGATCGGGGGGCAGCAGC
>JAUIEM010000422.1 GCA_030428695.1 bacterium | reverse complement strand
CCGGGCACTCCAACAATTTTCGTACGCGAGACCGGTCAGGGTCGTCGGCAACCGCCAGGCCGCGCTTCCGGGTCGCCTGCGGCGACGGCGAAAGGGTTCATTGCCAAGTCTTTGTGATACCATGACTTCGGTCGTGGGACATTAGATTGTCGAACCTTCACTCCACCACCGGCACCCGCGGCACGGGAACTCCCGAGGCCGCCGCAATCTCGCGCTCGAGCTCGGCGCGCGCCTCCTCCGCCCTGCGCTGCTGGAGCGCGAAGTGGTCGGCGAAGCGCGCGTCGGGAAACTTCTCGTAGAGCGCGAGGCCCTCGTCCCGACGCAGGGCGTCGACCAGGCACAGGGCGCGCAGCGGCTGGAAGCCCGCGAGCCCGCCGTCATCGAGCAGCGCGAGCAGGCGCAGCAGTCCGGCGTTCTTCGCGACCACGTCAGCGTCCAGGTGCATGCCGAGCTGGATGAAGCGCACGGCGAGTCTCCGGGCGTTCTCGTCTCCGAGGCTCTGGGCGAGCGCCGCGTAGCCCGCGCCGTTCTCGGGGGGCAGCCGCCCTGCCTCGAGCTCACGGAGCAGGGCCTCGAGCTCGGCGGCGGGGTCGGCATCGTCCGCGATGCCGAAACGGAGGGCGAGGGCGGCGCCGATCACGTCGAACAGCTCCTCGCCGTGGGGACTGCTCTGGGGGACGCGGGCGTGCCAGGCGAGCAGCGCGTCGGGCTCGGCATCCGCGAGGGCCGCGGCGAGCTCTTCGGGGACCGGCAGGCGGGCGCGGAGGGCGGCGAAGCGCAGCTCCTCGATGCGCTGCGTCCGCCAGGTGCGCTGCTCGTCGCGCTCGCTGGGCGGATGAGCCTCCCACAGCTCCCGCAGCGCGCGCAGCTCGAGGGCCGCGCCTTCCCGCTCGCCGCGGAGCAAGGCCCGCGCTGCCCGGGAGCAGGCGTGGAACCGGGGGTCGGCGTCGAGCAGCGCGTGCACGGCCGGTTCCCGCGCGTCGAGCAGGCGCGCCGCGCCGAACAGGACGACCCGGTCGAGGCACAGCTCGGCGAGGTTGGGCGAGCCGGAGGGGCCGAGACCGAGCAGGTAGCGGCCCGCCGGCAGGGCAGCGGCGATGGACTCGCGGCAGGCGAGCAGCTCCTCCCGCTCGGGGTCGCACAGGCTGAGGCGCAGCAGCCCGGTCGCCGGCTCGTGCTCGAGGATGAGCCGCAGGGGCCGCGCGCCGAAGGCTCCGAGCGAGATCGGCTCCGCGCAGGCCGGCAACGTGCGCAGGGTACAGCGGTTGATCTGGAAGCTGCCCGCGGTCTCGATCGCGAAACCGCAGCGCAGCGCGGGTTCCTCGTCGAGCAGCGACTCCAGCGGGGTCAGCCCGAGGGTGACGGCCGCGCCGTGGGGCATCGCGAGCAGGCGGAGGTCGATCACCAGCCGCCAGGGCCCGCCTGCGAACGCGATCGGCACGCCGGCGACAGGCTGGACCGCCCGCGCCGGCTCGAGCCGGACCTCGCCGTGCAGGCGGCGCATGCGCAGGGGGGCGGGCGTCGAGCGCGACTGCACGAACAGGCCCCCGGACCGCTCGCCGGGAACCGGCGCCGGGGAACCTGCCGCGTCAGCCCCCGCGGGGGGGAGCAAGCCCGACCACTCCGCGAAGTCGAAGCCGGTGCTGAGGATCCAGTCGCCGAGCGCGACCGTCTCCCCCGCGGCCCGGATCCGGGCGCCGCTCCAGTCGACGGCGGGGGCCGCGAACAGCTCCGCGCGCCGGCGGAGCCGCTCCTCGTCGCGCGCGAGCCGGCTGCGCTGGAAGCCCTCGACGCCTCCGCTCAGGCGCCAACGCGTGAGCAGCTCCGCCGCCTCCTCCCACACGTAGAGCCGCGGACCGAGCTCCTCGAGCGCGCTGGCGACGGCCTCGGCGAGCCCGGGGTCGGGCTCGAGCCCGCGGACGAAGTCCCACAGCTCGCCGTAGGCGCGCTCGGCGCTGAGGCTGCGCAACAGGATCCGCTCGAGCTGGCGCCGCTCGCGCACATCCCCGTCCGCCTCCAGGCCGCGGCGAGCCAGGCGCGCGGCCTCGCGCGGCAGGTCGAAGGCCTCGAGCAGCTCGCACAGCGCGGCGAGGTCGCGGCCGGGGTCGCGGCGGACGATGGGGGGAGGCGCGGCGGCGTCGGCGGCGAGCTCTTCTGAGCGCGAAGGCCGGTAGCGGCGGAGCTGGCCGTCCACCTCGCCTGCCCAGCCGAGGCCGGGCAGCGGCGCGAGGTGCTCGCCGAGCACCGGGATCGGTCCGGAGGGCGCGGCGAAGACGCAGCCGGCGGCGGCGAGCATCCGCGCGAGGCGCAGCCGGCGGCTCCCGACGACGGCCCCGGCGACGTCCGCGAGCAGCGGGTTGCCCGGCTCCGTCGCCAGCTCTTGCAGGCGGCCGTCGGCGAAGCGGAAACGGCGCGCCCCGGGCGGGGGCACGGGCTCCTCGAGGTACTCGAACAGGCGAGCCTGCGCGGGATCGGTGCGGGCGGCGCAGCACAGGGCGCCATCCTCCCCGAGCCAGGCGAGGCCTTCGCCGATGCGCACGAAGTCGGCGAGCACGAAGCGCCGCTCGGGCAGCGGCCGCCACACCTCGAGCGACAGATTCAGCAGCCCACCGAGGACGAGGATCAGCTCGTCGCGCCCGTCGCCGTCGAGGTCCGCGCACATCAGCTGGCGGAGCTCGCTCGAGCGCTTGAGCTCGAACGCGAGCCTCGGATCCAGCGGCTCCGCGGAGCTGCGCAGGGCTCGCGGGGGCGCGAGGCTGCCGTCGGCTTCCTGGAACCACACCGCGCACATCGAGCTCTCCGTCCCCGCGCCGAGGACGAGGTCGTGCCGGGCGTCGCCGTCGAGGTCGGCGCTGAACCACCGGGTCGCGTCCTCGGGCATGCGCCGGTCGACCAGCACCACCCCGTCGGCGCGCGCGACAAGCCGCCGCTCGCCGAGCTGCAGCACCACGCAGGGCGGCCCGGGAGGCAGGGCGACGAAGGACGGGACGGGCCCCGAGCGGAGGGACCGCTCCCCGATCGCCGCCCCGAGCTCGAGCGTCGCCTCGCGCGCGCCCACGCCGTCGGGGCCGAGGCGATGGAAGACGGCGCGGGCCGCCTCGGGATCCCAGCGCGCGGCCAGGTCGTACACCCCGTCGCCGTCGCTGTCGAGCGGCGTCCACTCCGCGGCCAGGCCGGGCCGGGCGAGCTCCCGCGCGACGGCGAGCAGGTCCCGCGCCCGCGCTCCGAGCTGCTCCGCGCCGTCCAGCGAGCGGAGCTCGTCCCGCAGCGCGCCGTCCGGCGTGACGAGCTGGAGCAGGCAGCGCAGCGCCATCACCCGCGGCGGCACCTCCGGGGCGAAGGGCGTGCGTCCCGCCCGGGATCCGTAGCTGAGGAGGGCGCGCGCGAGCCCGAGCAGCGCCTCTGCCCGCAAACCCCGCACCCCGCCGAAGACGCCGAGCGCGGCGTGGTACTGGCGGACCGCGAGCGCGAGGGCGGCCTCGGCCTGCGCCGGCTTCCCCTCCTCGAGCCCGAGCCGGACAGCGCGCGCGAAGCCGTGCTCGGCGAGGCGCAGCAAGCCCTCCCCGGCGCTGCTGTCGTGGGGGGCGGCGTGGAGGGCGTTCGCGACCCAGGTGCCCGCGACGTCGGGCTCGCCGCCCTCGAGGGCGATCCGCGCCCGGGCGAGCGCGAGCGCGGGCAGCGGCAGCGGAACCCCGGAGCGGTGCTCGGGCAGGAAGCGCTCGAAGGCCTCGACCGCCAGCCGGGCCGCGTCGTCGGGCGGCAGCTCGCCGCTGGCGATACGCGCGAGGACGGCCTCGGCCTGCGCCGCCAGGCCCAGGCCCCGCAGCGCGCGGGCCCGGTGGACGAGGAGACGCGCGCTGTCCGCGAGGTCGGAGGCGAGCGAGGCGACGACGAGGTCGCGCTCGACCGCGACGACGACGTCCGCGCGGACGCGCAGGAACTCCTCCGCGCCCGCCACGACCAGGGCTCCGTCCGCCGGCAGGTGGCTCTCGAGGCGGTCGAGGGCGAGCCCCAGACTGTCGAGGCTCGCGCGGCGGGCGGCGACGTGCTTCCACTGCTCCTCCCGCTGCGCCTCCTGCCAGCCCGCGCGGGCGAGGCCGAGGCCGAGCAGGCCGAGCAGCCCGGTGCACAGGACCGCGAGCGCCGTCCACAGCTGCACCCGGCGGCGCCGCGCCCAGCGGCGCAGGAACTGCCAGGCGGAGTAGCGGTAGGCGGCGACCATGCGGCCCTCCAACCAGGCCTGCACATCCCGCTCGAGGCTCTTGACGTCCGGGTAGCGGTCCTTCGGATCGGTGCGCATCGCGTGCATCACGATCGCCTCGAGCTCCTCGGGGATCGTCCGTCCCGGGGCGCGCTCCCGCGGCGGCGGGAGCCGGCCGGCGATCACGTCCGCCAGCGGATCGTTCGAGCTCTCGTGCGGCACTTCGAGGGTGAGCAGGTTGTAGAGGATCGCCCCGAGGCTGTAGACGTCCGTCGCCGGCCCGATCTCGTCGACGCGCCCGGCGGTCTGCTCCGGCGAGCTGTAGCACAGCGTGCCGATCAGGCTGCCGGGCTGGGTCTGGTGGCGGTCGGGGCTCTCGTGCGAGTCGGTCACCACCGCGCGCTCGGGCCGTCCGACGAGCTTCGCGAGGCCCCAGTCCATCACCTGGACCTCGCCGAACTCCCCGATCATGATGTTCTCGGGCTTGAGGTCGCGGTGCAGGACCCCCCGGGAGTGCGCGAAGGAGACCGCGTCGCAGACCCGGAGGAAGATCTGCAGGAGTCTCTGCAGGACCGCCAGCCCGGGCTCGCCCTTTTTCTTGATCTCCTCGAGCAGCTCCCACAGGCTGCCGCCCTTGACACAGCGCATCACCAGGTACGGCCGGCCCTCCGGAGTGAAGCGCAGCTCGTGGACCGGGACGATGTTCGGGTGCTCGAGCTGGCCGGTGATCTGCGCCTCGTCGATGAAGTGCTCGACGCTCTCGCGCTCGGTCTTGAGGAACTTCAGCGCGACCTCGCGCTTCAGCTCGAGATCCTCGGCCAGCCACACCTCGCCCATGCCGCCCTCGCCGAGCTTGCGGCGCAGCACGAAGCGCGTCTCGTGAGGCGTGCTTTGGCCCAGGCCCGCGTCGCGCTGCTGGAACAGCTGCTCGAAACCGGAGGCGGTCACGTGCTCGAAGGTGAAGTCCGCGGTCGGATGGTCCTGTCCGGAGCTCGAGCTCACGAGGGGTCCTCACTGGCGTTCGCCCAGAGTCTACCATCGGAGGAATACGGCGCGAGGAAGGGATCGAGCGGATCGGCGGCTTCCGCAGGCCTTCGCACATCGACGCTCGGAAAACACGGCGCTGATGTCTATCATCAAGTGGTCCTATAGAGGCGTTGCGCGTGGTTCTTCTCGGGTGCACCCAGCACCAGGGCGCGCTTTGCCGTGGTCCTGAGAGGTGAGGCTATGGCGTTCAAGGGGCAGCTCCGCAAACCCGGAGAGGTGATCAAGTCACAAGAGTGGAACAAGATGCTGAAGGAGATCGAGCGCCTGGGCAAAGCCTACGACGAGCTCAAGCAGCAGGTCGTCCAGAACGGCGCCGGGGCCAAGGGTGGTGAGGCCGCCAAGGGTGGCGCCGCCAAGGACGGCGAGTTCCTGAAGCTGACCGGCGGCGAGCTCACGGGCAAGCTCACCGTCAAAGACGAGCTCCGGGTCGAGAAGAACACGACGATCGAGGGCGGCCTGAACGTCGGCCACTCCGGCGACAACGCCTTCATCCGCTTCACCGCGAACAACGACAAGAAGGGCTCGATCGGCGTCCAGGACGACAACGATCAGGGCTTCTACGTCCACGTCGGCGGCAAGTACCGCATGAGCGTCAACAAGGACGGCAACGTCGGTATCGGCGTCAACCGCGCCAAGGCGAAGCTGCACGTCGCGGGTGATCTCCGGGTGGACAAGGGCATCCTCGGCGCCGCCACCGGCGCCAAGGGCGAGGCTCTGCGGGTCTGCGCGGGCTCGACCGCGGCGGGCCAGGGCTGGGTCAACTACGGCAAGAAGGGCGTCCTGATCAACGTCGACACCTCGGGCTGCGGCTTCGAGCAGACGCCGTTCTACGTCGCCAGCCTCCACGGCCGCAGCAGCCACTGGTCGACCACCGGCGGCAGCTCGATCTACCTCCCGAAGCCGACGGGCTTCCGGATCTACGTGCGCTGGTCGAACCAGAACCCGCTGTCGCCCGCCGATGCCAAGAAGCTCGGCTGGCACATCCAGTGGGTCGCGGTCGGGAAGTAGGATCCGCAGCCTCGCAGCCGCCAGGATGATCCCGGCTGTTTCAGGTGGCGGTAGAGCTCCAGGGATTGGCCGGGGGTCGACGCGTGTGTCCTGGAGCCCGACGAGGATCAGCGTCGCGGTCTTCGACTTGTCCGCGTAGGCCGCGCGGCCTCATCCTGCGAAGGCGGGCGCCGCGCGGGCCTGCGGGAGAGCGCTCCGCGGTCCCGCGAACGCCGTCACGGCCACTCCTCGGCTTCCCCCGCTTCCGCCCACCCGGCCAGAGCGCCCCACGCGGCCGTGAACGGCAACAGCGGCAGGGTGCCGACGGCGCCGACGAGGGCGAAGGGAGCGAAGACGAGGAACGGCCAGGTCGGCAGGTGGCCGCGGTCGAAGGCGGCCACGATGGCGATCGGGCCCATCAACACGAACTCGAAGCAGGCGAGCCCGCGGGTCACGGGGCTGAGGGCGGAGTCCGGGTCGAAGGGATTCTTCGGCGTCCCGAAGCCGTGCAGGGAGGAGCTCCAGCTCGACGGCAGCGGCCGCGCGGCGACCGCCCCGTAGCCCTTGACGTAGCCGAAGCTCGCGCAGCCGGCGCTCGACACGGACACGATCACACACAGCGCGGCCACGACGACCCGGCGCATCCTGCTTCCTCCCCGCTCCCCTTCCATGCTATCAGGACGCGCGCGCAGCGCAGGTCGAAGACCACGGCGCGCTGGCAGCGGGTGACCTCGGGCCGTGCACAGCGCGACCGCAGCCGAGCGCTGTGACAAGCCCTCGCAGGCGGGGCGCCCCGATCGCCATCGGGGCATTTCACCCACACAACTGTGGACGCTGTCAGCTCTGGGCGATCGCGGCGGCCCGGACGCCGTAGCGGGCGCGGACCTCGTCGAGGGGCAGCTCCCACATCTGCTCCCAGTGCACCGGCAGCAGGGGCGCCGCCTCGCGCCCGGCGCGGTAGGCGTCCCACAGCCCGTCGCGCAGGGCCTCCCAGCGCTGCTCGAGCAGCATGTGCTTGATCGCCCCGAAGACGACGATCAGGGCGCTGACCGGGAGCGGCAGCTGGCCGAGGCTGAAGGCGTGGACCAACACCTCTTCGTAGCCCTCGACGCCGAGCCCGAGCAGGCAGTGCCAGACGTCGTGGGTCTGGCGGTAGCGCCGCAGCAGGTAGGCGATGTCGGGCTCGGCCACGTGGGTGGCGGGGGTCGCCTGGCTGTCGGCGCTGAGCCCGTTGCGGTCGAGGTGGCCGACGTAGGCCGCGCCGAAGCTGGAGGCGGGCAGCGCGCGCAGGGCCTCGAAGTCGACCTGGGCGGAGCACAGCTCGGGGCGCCGGCGCAGGAGCTCCTCGATGGCGGGGTCGCCGCGCATCCGCTCGAGGTACTGGCGGTAGAAGGCGCGGCCGGTGATCTCCTCGACGAGATGGATCTCCTCCGTGCGGGTCGAGTCGCGGAGCACGCGCAGGATCGCGCGTCCGACCAGGTAGGGCTCGAGGAGGTGCATCGTGTTCCCGTCCGGTGGTTCCCGGCCTTTATACCACACGGCGCGCCATCGGAAACTTCCCCGCGTCTTCACACAAATGCACGATCGCGTCCCTCCTTCCTTCACCGTGAAACGGGATCCTCCGTCAACTTGGACCAGGGGGATTGCCGTGCGACTGCGTGACCGTGCCTTCCAACTCTTCTTCGCCCACAACTTCGTCTACACCATCCTGTTCGAAGACGCCGAGGTCGACGAACGCATCCTCGACATCCAGCCCGACTCGACCATCCTCTCGATCTCCGGAGCGGGATGCGGGGTCGCCGGCACCGTCAGCCAGCACCCGCGCAGCGTCGACGCGGTCGACATCAACCAGCACCACCTCGCCCTGACCGCCCTCAAGGCCGCCGCCGCAGCGATCCCCGGTGACCGTCCGGCGACGATCATCTACCTCGGCGACGGCATGAGCACCGACAGCCCCGACCCGGTCCAGGTCACGGGCCTGGCGTCGCCCGCGGTCGACATCGACGCCGGTCGCAACCACGTGTGTGC
>JAUIEM010000689.1 GCA_030428695.1 bacterium | reverse complement strand
GCTCCGGGAAGAGAATGATCGCTCGATCCTGATCGTCACCCACAACGATCAGGTCGCGCAGCGGGCCGACCGCTTCATTCGTCTCGGAGACGGAGTGATCACCGCCAGCGGCGAATCGCAGCCGGCGGCGGCGTAGCGCGGAGCCAACCAGGAAGGGTCGACCATGCCACGACTTCGGGTCAAGAACGGAACGAACAAGAACGCGCTGTACGAGATCAAATCCGAAGCCCTCAGCCTCGGCCGCGACGACTCCGAGGCGGTGCAGATCCTCGACCAGGGCGTGTCGCGCAACCACGCCGAGATCTTCCGCATCGGCGAGATGTACTTCATCCGCGACCTCGGCAGCCGCAACGGCACCTTCGTCAACGAGGAGAAGATCGGCGAAGAGCTCCTGCGCAACGGCGACGAGATCAAGATCGGCAGCACGATCCTGATCTTCGAGGACCGCGAAGGCGGCGAGACCGCGCCCCGCCGCGGCCGCCGCTCCTCGGTCGACGAGACGGTGACGATCAACCTCGACGTCAGCGGCGCCGACCTCGAGGACTTCGAGACCGAGGACGCGCAGGAGTCGAAGGATCTGCGCATCGTCTACCAGGTCGCCAAGATCATCGGCAGCGAGCGCGACACCGCCGTGCTGCTCGACAAGATCGTCGCGATCGCCGGCCAGGCGGTCTCGGCCGATCAGGTCTACGTGTTCCTGAAGAGCCCGGGCAAGAAGGAGTTCAACCTCGAGGCCAGCTGGGAGCGCGATCCCGACGACACGCCCCAGGTCAGCCGCGGGATCATCAAGCGGGTGATCAAGTTCTCCAAGGCGATCCTGACCTCCGACGCGAGCATGGACGAGCGCTTCAGCGACAACCAGAGCGTGATGATCAAGTCGATCAAGTCGGTGATCTGCGCGCCGCTGGTCGGCCACTCGCAGATGAACGGCGTGATCTACCTGTCGTCCTCGCGCACCGCGAGCGCCTTCCGCAGCGAAGACCTCGAGCTGATCACGGCGATCGCGATCCAGGTCGGCGTCGCGATCCAGGCGATGGTCGCCGCCCAGACCCAGGAGCGCATGCTGCTCTCGATCGTCCGCACCCTGGTCGAGACCATCGAGATGAAGACCAAGCACCGCAAGGGCCACTCCCTGCGGGTGATGGGCCTGGTCGCCGCGGCGGCGACCAAGCTCGGCATGAAGCGCAGCAAGAAGCGCCGCCTGCAGATCGCCGCCCTGCTGCACAACATCGGCAGCGTCGCCCTGTCCATCGAAGAGGGAGAGCTGCAGGGGCTGCAGGGCGTCGAGCTCGAGAAGAAGCAGCTCGAGCTCGCGGTCAAGCTGGTCAGCAACATGTTCGGGATGAAGTTCCTCCTGCCGGCGATCCGCGCCCAGAAGGAGCGGATGGACGGCAGCGGCTACCCCGAGGGCCTCAAGGGCGAGGACATCCCCCTCGAGGCGCGCGTGATCGGCGCCGCGGACGTGTTCGACCAGCACCTGTCGGCCGAGGCGACCGGCGAGGAGCTGACGGTCGACGCCGCCCTCGCCAAGCTCGAAGACCTGCCCGGCCACTTCGACCCGAAGGTCATCGCGGCCTTCTCCGCCGC
>JAUIEM010000421.1 GCA_030428695.1 bacterium | reverse complement strand
GAGGATGACGGTACGACGACCTGGAAGCAGCGCCGGGCGTTCAACGAGTCGAATGAGATCACAGATCTAACGAACTGGGTCTCGCCTGAGTATGACCTCGCCGGGAACATGACGACTATCCCGCAGCCCTCGGACCCGACTTCTGGATACTCGCTGGTCTGGGACGGGTGGAATCGCCTGAAGAAGGTCCTCGACGGGACGACTGTTGTTGAGGAGTACCTCTACGACGGTCTCACGCGTCGACTCACGTCTGACGACCAGACTGATGTCCGCCACTTCTTCTACTCCATGCAGTGGCAGGTGCTTGAGGAGCGGTTGAACGCCCTCACGACCGCTGACAAGCAATACGTGTGGGGGATTCGCTATATCGACGACCTGGTCATGCGGGTGTACGACGAGAGTGAGAGAATCTACGTAACCAAGGATCGGATGTGGAGTATCCGGACTCTGATTGACGGGTCGGAGTATGCGATCCTGCAACGGTTCATCTACAACCCGTACGGAGAGTCGACCGTTCTCGACGACTCCTTCAGTCCGACGACTGATGGGTATGACTGGGAGTATAGGTTTCAGGGACGACGATGGGATCGTGGCACAGGAGAGTACATGTTCAGGTTTAGGTACTACTCGTGCCTCCTAGGAAGATTCCTGGGTCGAGACCGGCTGATGTCTGTGAACATGTTTGAGTTCGCAGAGGGGTCACCGAGCCTCTGGTTTGATCCACTGGGGCTGGATGGTGATACGTCCAATAATGGTGGAGGTCGAAAGACAAAGAAGTCCCGAGTAGCAAGGCTTAGCCTCCAGAGAGGCGAAACAGATGATCTTGTGGGGCCAGATCAGCTTCGTGTTGGGATCCGTGGGAGGAACATCCCAATCCCGCCACCTACCCCTCCACCTATTGGTCCTGAGGACTTTCCAAAGATTTTTCAGAGTGTTCCTGACTGCCCATGCTGCGAGCACACAATCAGGGCTGACTCCCGGTTCGTGCCCGAGTTGTCTGGTGTTTCGGCCGAGTTCTTTCACGCAGGGGCGACGCGATGCTACCGGAGCAAGTCAAAACTGGTAGTGTACAATGGCATTCTTCTGGCCCCCGGCCAACAGTGCTGCTATAAGCATGTTGATATGCGAGCGGTCAACCTCTTTCGTGGGACCCAGCGCATTCCAGATTCACTACGCACGCCAGAGATTGAGGCTACACTAAAGTGTTCCGACTCAGGGATCTTGATCACCTCCGGCACAGGGGCCGGCTCGCAAGACCTTCACGGGCCTAGCCTTCAGATTCCCCAAACGGTCCCGTGGTTTCGTAAGTTGATTGTGTGGGCTGCAAACGTTGCTCTGCATCAATACCGCGATGTGCTTCCTTGGATCGGAGCAACCGCGTTCCTTGGAAAGAGGCGAGGTGTTTATTGGTACAATGCTATATGGGGAGCAAACAAAGGCGTCGACGAATTGGGTCGCCCGTGCCCAGAAATTAGCGCTTCAGCATGAAACACGCAAGGACAGACCCGGGAGGAAGGCATGGGCAAGTATGAATACTTGTCTCTGTGCTTGCTTTTCCTGTCTGCCGTCCAGGCGTTGGTTTCATGTGTCACGCACAAAAAGATCCACGAGTCGACTCGAGCATACTTTGCTATGAACGCCGTCGTTGCGATACATGGAATCTCTGCGATAGCCCTCCTTTCTAGCATTCGTGGACACATCCTGATGCTTGTGGCTGCGGCACTCGCCCCTCCGATGGCTGCATTCAATGGCTGGGTTGTTTTGTTTTCGTCGGAGAGAGATAGTGGATCTCTGTTCTATCTTGCGTCAATCCAGTTCTTCTCGCACGGGCTAATCGGCGTGTACCTAGTCCTGTTCATGTCTGATGCAGGATAGGCCGGTATCTCCTGGAGTTCCTTTGTCAACCTCATTAGTCAGCGCCAAGGAGTTGCTACTCGGATGCATGCGCGATTCCAGTGCCTGGCGAGCGAGCGGCGTGAGCTCCTGGATCCGGCTCGCCGGGTCAGTCGCATCCGTCCGGCCATCCCAATATTGCGTTCCGTCGCCCCTCGCGTGACGATTGCCGCCAACCCCATGGATCCCCGATGCCGACGCAGCGCAGCACAGCACAGCCAAGCTACCCAGCCCAGCCCACGCCTACCGAGCTTCGCACTCGTGCCCTGCTCAGCGGAACTCACGGCCGCTGGACGGTGAACTGGAAGCGGCCGTGCTCGTCGAGGTCGCGGGCGATGCGGCGCAGCAGGCCGTCGACCCTGGTGCGGAAGGTGCGCTGGAGCAGCTCGCGCTCGGCCTCTTCCATCGTCGGGGCGTAGCGGGAGATCGCCCGGTCGACGCTCCGGCTGGTCTCCTCGGGGCAGAGCAGGCGCTCCTTGTAGGCCGCGGGGATCTCGCCCCGGATCAGCAGCGCCCGCCCCTCGAGGGAGAGGGCGAGCAGCGGCCGCCCGGTCGAGGCGTCGACGTAGGCGAGGTCGGCGCCGAGCCAGGCGTTGGGGTCCTCGGAACGCAGCCGGTCGAGGGCGATCCGCACCATCACGCTGCCGAGGGCCCGCAGCTCGCGGATCTTCGAGCGGTAGAGCTCGCGCCCGTCCTTGCTGACCGAGACGTAGATCAGGATGTGCTGCGGTGCGGTCACCTTCCCTCGCTTTCCGGGCCCCTTGTGCCGCGCCCCACGGCAGCTCTCGCGGGCTGAGGGTAGCCGCGGTCGCGCCCGCTCGCAAGGTTTGACGGAGCCCGCTTCCCTCCGCTTCGGGCAGTGACTACAATTAACGGCGATGGCAACCGACTTCGAAGCGCATCCGCAGGACAGCCTGATCGGCGTACAGGCCCGGCTGGCCTATTTGCACGAGCAGGGCCAGCTCGACACCTCGCCTGGCGCGGTCAACGGCCGGCGCAACCGGCAGACCAAGGAAGCGATCAAGGCGTTCCAGACCAGCGTCGGCGAGCGCCCGAACGGCATCGCCAGCGCGCGCCTCAAGCACACCCTCAACGAGACCTGCCTGCGGGTGCAGCACGAGAACATCGGCGGCGACCTCGCGGAAAAGAAGCCCGAGACCCCCGACGCTCCAGAGCTTCCCACGCCCGAGCAGGACGCCGGCGCGTCCGCCGACGCCGGCATCGCGAAGCGGAAGCCCGCCCTCGCGCCCCGCAGGCCGCCCTCGCCGCCCGGCAACCTCGCGGTCAACCCGCGGGTCTTCTTCGAGGACACCGGCGAGCCGCTCAAGAACGCGTACATCTACTGCGACAGCCTGCACACGCCGGGCTTCGAGGTCGCGGAGGCCTTCGTGACCGACGCCGAGGGCCGGCTGATGCGCGACGGCCGGCCGGGCTTCATGATGGATGACGACGAGTTCTTCGTCTATTACAGCTTCCGGCCGATGCCCGACGCGAAGCTGCGCCAGCTGCAGGAGTCCGAGTGCGACCGCGTGCTCGCCCGCGAGCGCATCACGCTGACCCGGCGGATCGGCGACACGCCCCTGCTGCGGCTCGAGGCCTTCCTGCCCGAGCTCGAGCCGCTGCAGAGCTACACCCTGCAGCTCAGCGGGGGGGCGGAGAAGACCTTCAACCTCGAGCTGACCGACGGCCGCTTCCGCCTCGCCGAGGAAGTCGAAGCGGAAGAGGGGCCGTTCACCCTCACCCTCGACGCCCAGACCGGCCCGCGCCAGGTGCTGCTCGACGCGTCGAAGCTGCCGCCCGCCGACGGTCCGCTGCCGGTGCTGCTGCCGATCCGGCTCGAGGACGGGCAGAAGCGGCCGATCAAGCAGCGCGCGGTCGCCCTGGGCAATGAGGCGGAGACCCTGCTGTTCGCGACCGACGCCGGCGGCTACCTGTACTGCGCCGAGCGGGTCGACGGGGTCGCGGCGGACGGCGGGGACGGCACCGGCAAGGTGCGCTACGTGCTCGGCTGGGTGCCCGGCGAGCACGCCCCGAGCCTCGGCAAGGTGCTCGCGCCCTGGCTGGCCTCGCCGACGCTGGCGCGGCTGCGGGCGCTCGACGGACGCTCCGTCGAGCCCGAGCGCACGCTCGAGCAGCTGACGCAGCCGCGCTGGGCCGAGAGCTTCCCCGCGCTCGACATCGATCCGGACCTCGAGCTGGTGCGGAAGTCCGACGCGCTGTGCCTGCGCGTCGAGCCGGAAGAGCCCCACGCGAGCATCGAGGATGCGCTGGCCGAGACCCTGTCCCTCGAGGCGGACACCGAGGTGCTCGCGAGCGCCTACGCGCAGATCTGCGCCCTCGAGGACGGCAAGCGCGAGATGGCGGCGCGGCTGCAGCGGCGGGCGAAGCTGCTCAAGCAGGCGATCCCCCGCGAAGACCTGATCGACAACACCCAGCGCCACCAGCGGCTGCACAGCCTCGAGGTGCTGTGCGCGGCCCTCGGCGGCAACGAGGCCAGCCCCTACCGCCCCGAGCGGCTCAAAGACTGGCAGCTGCGCAGCGGCAAGAGCTTTACCTGGCTCGAGCAGGACCAGCAGACCGGCGCCGGCGAGGCGCGCTTCCGCTCCCACGACGAGATCATCACCCTGACCGGGCAGATCCTCGACGTCGTGCTCGAAGAGCTCCCGCTCTTCCGCCGGCTCGGCCTGCTCAAGGAACGCATGTGGCCGGGGCTGCAGGTCGCCGTCCTCGACGCGCGCCGGCCCGAGGGCAAAGGGCTCGCCCCCTTCGACACGCCCCGCGAGGCGCTCGCCGAGGCCTTCAGCCGCGCCCCGAAGCTGTGGCAGCTCGCCCAGCGGCAGGAGGTCGACTACGTCGCCCGCGACTACGCGGCCGAGGCCCGCGGCCGACTGTGGGACACCGGACGGCTCGGCTTCGAAGACCGCAAGGGCGCGCTCTCGCTGACGCCGCACGACCTGTTCGTCGCGCTGTTCCGGGCGCCGGGCGGCACCCTGCCGACCTGCGTCTTCTTCAGCCTCGCCGGGAGGGTCTACCTGGCCGCGCGCCGCGCCCTCGAGGCCTGGATCCACCTCGGCGCCCTCGGCCCCCGGCTCGAGCAGCCGACCCTGAGCTTCTTGTTCGCCCAGGCGGGGCGCGACGAGGGCGACCACGTGCCGGCCGCCTCGGAGAACGCGCTCGCGGAGTTCCTGCGCGGTGACGGGGAGTACGACCTGGTGCCGGGCAAGCTCGCCGAGCAGCTCGGCGAGGCCTCCCGCGGCTACCTGTACGACCTCGACACCCCCGAGCCGCGGCTGGTGTCGATCTTCGTCGCGCGCAAGCTGGCGTTCTCGCAGGTCGCGGTCAAGCGCGACGACTTCCCCGGCCTCGAGGAGCTCTTCGGGCCGGTGCTCGCGGCCAAGGAGAAGGAAGCGCAGCCGAAGTCCATCCCCTGCCTCGGCGCCGAGCGCGAGGCGACGATGCGCACCCTGTGGCGCGCCGGCGGAGAGCACGAAGGGCTGCTCGACGAGCTCAACGCCGCGATCGGCGAGCTCTCCCCGCAGCTGCGCGGCACCGACGCCGCCGAGGTGCGCTACGAGCCCGACGGCGCGGCCGTCGCCGCGGACGCCGACGGGGTCGCCCTCGGCTTCGACTGGTTCGACGGCCGCATGCCGCGCGCCCTGCAGCGGGCCGGCGGCGGGCTGTGCCTGGCGCAGGAGCACGTCGAGGCCTGGCGGCGGCCCGACGAGGTCGTGTTCGACGGCGCACTGCACGCCGGCTTCGCGCTGCCTTCCGGGAAGCTCAGCGAGCTGATGGCCGGCCGCTGGTCCGGCGCCGCGAAGTCCGCCAAGGGCATCGCCGCCCTCGCCGCCTCGGTGATCGACGACTGGCGTCGCCTGCAGACCGGGGCGGGCACCGCCCGCGGCCTGAGCCTGCCCGGTCTCGCCGCGGCGCGCCGCACGCTGCTGCCGCGCATCCTCGACGCCTGGGCCCGCGCGGGCCGCTGGCTCGACCCGGAGGAGGAGCGGGAGCTGTACCGCGCCCTGCTCGACGCGACCACCCTCGCCCCCGAGCGCGCCCCGATCGTCGAGGCTGGACATCGCGTCTTCCTGCACGAGCGCGCTCTGCGGGCCCAGAGCCAGCCGGAAGAGAAGCCGGCCGCGCCGAAGAAGCCCAAGCGCGTCTCCTACAAGGAGCGCAAGCGGCGGCGGGCCACAGCCTCGAGCTAGCGCACTGTTTCCGAAGTCGTGGTGTCGCTTCTTCGGCAGGGGTGGCCAGGACGATGCACCAGGCCTGCCGTCCATCCTCGCCCGCGGGAGGGGGTAAACCCCTCCCCTACAAACCCCTCCCCTACAAGAGAAGCCAGACGGTTTGTAGCAGGTGTTGAATCGCCACCAATCCCTCCCGCAACCTCAGCCCCACACCGCCCGCACCTCGTCCGCGAAGGCGAGCGCGCGCGCGGTCCTTCCCCCGGCGTCCCGCAGCTCCGGATCGGCCCCGGCCGCCAGCAGGGTGCGCGCGCAGCGCGCGAAGGCCGCGGCCGGCGGCGGCCGGTTGTCGAACATCGCGCAGAAGTCGACGAAGCGCCCCTCGCAGGCGAGCATCAGCGCGCTCTTCCCCTCTCCGTCGACCAGGTCCGGGTCGGCGCCCCGCGCGAGCAGGAGGGTGAGCAGCTGCTCCGCGGCGTGCCAGGCGGCGACCATCAGGGCGGTCCAGCCCCGCGGGTTGCGAGCGTCGATCGGAGCTCCGGCGTCGAGCAGGTGGGAGAAGGTCGCGAGCCCCCGCCGATGTCCCTGCCCGTACCCATAGGCAGCCGCGACCAGCGGAGGATCGGCGGAAGCGTCCGGACGGCCGGGATCGGCCCCGGCCGCGAGCAGGGCCTCGACCATGCGCGGGCGCAGGTGGCGGCAGGCCATCACCAGGGCCGCGGCGCCGCCGTCCTCCGGGAGCCCGCGCTCCGCCAGGGCGCCGCGCACGGCGTCGAGGTCGCCGGCCTGGACGAGCGCGACGAGGTTCATCCTTACAGCATCATCCGCACACCGTCGAGCCGGGACAGCGCGAGGTAGGCCTCGCGCACCTGGTCGGCGGACTGCACGAACAGGCGCAGGCTGACGCAGCTGTAGCGGCCCTGGGCGCTGAGGCGCCGGGAGGCCTCGACGGCCGACTCGGCGCCGAGCACCGCGGTCGCGGCCGCGCGGCTGCGCTGCAGGAAGTCGTCGCCCGGGGGACCGAAGACCTTGATGAGGTAGGGACCGGGGAAGGCGTGGGCCTGCTCGAGGGCCTCGACGGAGGGCAGGTTCAGCACAGGGGGCACTCCCGTCGCGGCTACAGGTTGTCGCAGGCGCCGCGGAAGCCGATGTGGGGACCGCGGGACAGCGGATCGCACCAGTTGCGGAAGGCGCCCCGGCAGCTGTCCTCGGGGCTGCTCCAGCTGCCGCCGCGGATGATCTTGTGCTCGCCGCTGTCGGGACCCCGGGGGCTCTCGCGGGGCTCTTTGGCCTTCGCGTAGGGGCCCTTCCAGTCGAAGATCCACTCCCACACGTTGCCCGCCATGTCCATCGCCCCGCAGCAGGCGCTGCCCTTCGGCAGGCCGCCGACCGCGCTGGTGTGGCCGACCGCGCGGGCGAAGTTCGCGTGCCGGTCGTCCGGCGAGGTGTTGCCCCAGGGGAACTGGAAGCGGCGGCGGCCGCGGGAAGCGTACTCCCACTCCGCCTCGGTCGGCAGGCGACGGCCGACCCAGCGCAGGTAGGCCCAGGCGTCGAACCAGTCGACGAACACGACCGGGCAGTTCGGCTCGGCGCTGACCCGCGTGTACTCGGCGCTGCCCCAGTGGCTCGGCACGTGGCTCTTGCCGGGAGGCTCGTCGGGATGGCAGTGCTCGTGGCGCTCGGCGACCTTGAGGAAGCGGGCGTAGGCCTCGTTGGTCACCGGGAACTTGTCGACGAAGTAGGGGCGCAGGTAGACCGCGTGGGCCGGCTTCTCGGACTCCATCGCGTGGCTGCTCTCGTCCCCGAGGACGGTCGTGCCTCCCGGAATCCAGATGCACAGCGCGCGGTCGTGTCCGGAGCGGAAATCCTTGAAGCCCTTGCGGTTGATGCGGACGAGCTCGAGGGCCGGATGGGCGTCGGTCGAGATGCCGACCTCGACCCGGGCCTCGGGCACGAGCTGCGCGTCGCCGGCGGGCTCCGGGGCGCTCTCCCCGCCGCCGCGGGGCTCGGGCTCGACGGCGCTGTCTCCGCCGCCGCGAGGAGGCTCGGGCGCCGGCTCCATCACCGGCTCGTCGACCGGGACGACCGGCTCGTTGTCGTCGCCTGTCTTCGCGAACGCTGCGTCGTCGCCCCGGGCGCGCTCAGCGCGGGTACGGTTGCGACGGATGGCGAGCGCTGGCTGCTGGGTCGCACGCCCGGCGCTACTCCTCGAGCAGCCAGTCCGCGTAGTACTGGTGGTAGCGATTGAACGTGACGCCGCCGAAC
>JAUIEM010000688.1 GCA_030428695.1 bacterium | reverse complement strand
CCCTCGCCGACCGGCCCGAGCTCGCCCGCCTCGAGCAGCGGCTGGGCGCCTTCGCCCGGGGTGAAGCGCCACACGCTCGGCACGCCGGCGGACGCGAAGGTCAGCGTGCGCTCGGACGGGTCGAGGGCGATCACCGCGAGGGCGGTCGAGGCGCTGCCCTTGGGGTCCTCGAGCATCATGTCGTTGATGTGGGTCAGGGCCTGCTCGAGGGTCTTGACCTCGGGGTGGCGCAGGCTCGAGCGCAGCAGCGAGCGCACCGTCGTCAGGTCGACCGCCCCCATGTAACCGCCGCGCGAAGCCTCGGCCAGCCAGGCGACCTGCACCTGCGGGTTCTTCGGGTCGGGCTCGTAGCCGTGGGCGTCGCCGCCGCAGCCGTCGGCGTAGCGGGTCTCGCAGTACAGGTCGATGCCCCGCAGCACCGGCGGCGGGCTGGTCAGGTTCTCGCGCAGCTCGACGGCGATCTCGCGGTCGCGCTCGAGGGCGGCCTCGGAGTCTTCGGTCGCGCTCGGCCGGCTCTCCCCCGGCCCGACCAGCAGGCGACCCCCGAGCTCGACCAGGCGCTTGAGCTTCGCCTCCTGCTCCGGCTCGAAGGCGTGCACCCGCGACAGCCCGAGCAGCCCGACCAGCTCTTCGTCGACGACCATCGGGCAGCACACGCTGACCAGGGTGCCGTAGGGGGCGGGGAAGGTCACCGAGTCCGAGCGGGTCTCCATCTCGGCCAGCGACTGCATCGCGAGCTGGCGCACCTCGAGGAACTCGACCTCGGGCACGTCGTCGCCCTTGCGGTTGCGTCCGCAGGCGAAGCTGAACTCGCCGTGGTGGAGCATCATCACGAAGGCGAGGGTGCCCTTGAACAGCGCCAGGCTGAGGTCGGCGAGGCCGATCTCGAGGCTGCCGGGCTTGTGGGGCGGCGGATGCAGAAAGGGCGCGAGCAGCCCGACCATGTCGGCGTCGGCGGCCGCGGCTGTTGCACTCGCGGGACCCTCGACGACCTGCGCGATCTCCTTGGAGAGGTTGTCGAGCACGCCGAGCGAGCGGCCGTCGAGCGCGGCCATCGGCGCGCGGCTGTCGAGGTAGATCGCGCCGAGGGCCTTGCCCGCGCCGCCGACCACCGGCATGCAGGCGGAGAGCACCGCGCGCCCGTTGCCGGCCCGGGTGACGCTCTTCTTCGCCATCGCCTTGCGGATGATGCTCCGGTTGACGCGCTCGGCGTCCATCGGGATCGTCTTGCCGCTCTTGTCCCGCCCGAGCCGGAAGCGCAGCTTGCCCTTCTCGACCATCAGCACGAACGCGCGCTCGGCGCCCGCGATGGCGAGCATCGAATCGACGAACACGCTGATGTTGGAGTCGACAGAAGCCAAGAGAGCACCAGTGGCGGGAGCGCCCCGCACCCCCTCAGTCACGCGGGAAGGCCTTCGTTATCACTGATGCAGGTTGATCGCATCAAGTCGGTTTTCCTGCGAGGTCATATGGAAGGGCTGGGTGCGCTTGTTGAAGTACTTGGCGTTTCTCTCGACCCGGAACTCGACGAAATTGAGCATCTTCAAGAGGTTGTGGTCCTCGACCCCGGCCGAGGTGATGAACTGCTGGCGGTACTCCCCCCAACCCTG
>JAUIEM010000420.1 GCA_030428695.1 bacterium | reverse complement strand
CGCCGGCGACCTCGACCTGCACCTGCTCGACCGTCGCGGTTGGACGCTCGTCGGCTCGACCAGCTTCTCGGCCGACGAGCAGGCCGCGGTGCTCGGTCCGCTGGACGGGATCCTGTACGCGCGCGTCCGCGGTCCGAAGGGGAGCTTCTCCCTCGAGGTCACCAACGGCGAGCCGATCCCGGCCGACCGCTTCGAGCCCAACGACGACGTGTACACGGCGGCCTGGCTCGAGACCGGGAGCTACACCGACCTGCTGCTGCTCGGCGAGGACAACTACCGGGTGGCGGTGCCCGAGGGGCGGGCCATCGAGGTGCGGCTCGACTTCAAACACTCCCGTGGCGACATCGACTGCGAGCTCTACTCCAGTGATGGCGTCCTCCTGCAGCGCGCGGCGGGCGGCGCCGACACCGAGCACCTGCGCTTCTACACCCCGGGCGGCCCCCAGGAGTATCACCTCCGCGTCTACAACGCCTACTACCTGTACAACCTGCACATCGAGACGCCGGTCTGGGAGGCGGAAGACCGCTTCGAGCCGAACGAGCTCGTCGGCTTCGCGGCCGCGATCGAGCCCGGCTTCTACGAGGATCTGGTCTGCACCGGCCAGGACTGGTACAAGGTCGAGCTCGAGGCCGGGCAGGAGCTGCAGGTCGCGATCGACTTCGAGCACGCCGCCGGCGACCTCGAGCTCGCGATCACCGACGAGGACGGCTGGCAGCTGACCAGCTCGACGAGCAGCGAGGACGGCGAGTCCTGCGTCTGGCAGACCGACGTCCCTGCGACGGTGCACGTGCAGGTCTACGCCGTCGGCAACCGCCTGAGCCGCAACGGCTACACCCTGCGCCTCGCGCAGGGTCGGGGCGTCAGCGATCCGGTCGCGAAGCAGCTGGCGGAGAAGGTCCTGTACGACCCGCGCGTCAGCCTGCAGATCTTCGCCGACGCGGACGCCGCCGGCGACATCCTGCTCAACGCGACGATCGCGGACCTGCGGGAAGAGGAGACCGAGGACGGCACCCGGCTGGTGCTGACCAGCGCCGCCTTCCTCCTCGCCGAGAGCGCCCACCGGCTGGTCTTCCACCTCGAGGGCGAGACGTTCGTCGGCGTCGCTCTGCAGGAAGAGCTCGACGGCGACTGGCGCACGGTGCCGGAGGTCTTCTCCTTCCGTCCGGCGGGCCGGTCGGGCTTCCTCTCCTCGGAAGGCCAGCTGATCTTCCAGTCCCGCGGCCTGGTGCGTCGCGGAACCGCCGCGCCCGCGCCCGCGACCCTGATCTTCCGCAGCTTCGCGGTCGACCAGGGCAGCGACCCCGCCGACGTCTCCTGGCGCTGAAGGGCGGCTGGCCATTGCGGCCGCCCGCCCGGCTGTGGTATTCCCTCGCCTCACTCTTGGGCGCTGTCAGGGAACAAATCCTCGTTTTCGCTGGCCCTCGTCGCCGCTGGCTGCGTCGCTCGTCGCCCGAATACAGCCCGTATGCGAGCTCCTCGCTCCTTGCCATCGACGACGAAACCTCACCGAAAAACAAGGATTTGGTCCCAGACAGCGCCTAGGAGGCACCGTGCACGAACCCGCGTCCGCGATCGCCGTCGTCGGCATGGCCCTGCGGGTCCCCGGCGCCGACACCCCCGAGCGTTTCTGGGAGCACCTGCTCGCCGGCCGCGACACCCTGACCCGGGCCGACGCCGACACCCTGCGGCGGGAGGGCCGCGACAAGGCCGCGCTCGCCGATCCCGCGGTGGTGCGGGCGGCGCCGAAGCTCCGGGACATCGCCTACGCGGACACCGCTTTCTTCGGCATCGCCGACTTCGAGGCGGAGCTGATCAACCCCGAGCACAAGCTCTTCCTCGAGTGCGCCTGGGAAGCCCTCGAGCGCGCCGGCCTCGCGCCCGGCGAAGAGCTGCGGCGGACCGGCGTGTTCACCGGCTCCGAAGGCGACTACCCCGAGAACCTGCGCCGGCTGATCGCCCGTGACCGCGGCGAGAGCCTGACGGTGCCCCTGCGCACCGGCAGCGGCGCGGAGTTCCTGCCCGCCCGGGTGTCCCACCGACTCGGGCTGGAGGGGCCGAGCTTCTGCGTGCTGTCGGCCTGCGCGACCTCGCTGGTCGCGATCCGCGTCGCGGTCGAGAGCCTGCGGCGGCTCGAGTGCGACACCGCCATCGCCGGCGGCGCGAGCTGCTACCGGCACGAGCTGTCGAGCTACATCGCCTCGGCCGACGGCATGTACTCGCGCCAGGGCCGGGTGCGCTCCTTCGACGCCGCCGCGGACGGCACCGTCTTCGGCAGCGGCGCCGGAGCGGTGGTCCTGCGCCGGCTGGAGGACGCCGTCGCCGCCGGGCAGCCGGTGCTCGCGGTGATCCGCGGGGTCGGGGTCAGCAACGACGGCGGGCGGCCCGGCCGGGACAGCTTCGTCGCCCCGACCCGGGCCGGCCAGCAGGCCGCGATCGAGGCCGCCCTGCGCGACGGGGGCATCGACGCCGCCAGCATCGGCTACGTCGAGGCCCACGGCACCGCGACCCTGGCCGGCGACCCGGTCGAGGTCGCCGCCCTGCGGGAGATCTGGCAGCGGGCGGGTGCCGCGCCGGGCAGCTGCGGCCTCGGCTCGGTCAAGGCCAACGTCGGCCATCTGCGCACCGCCGCCGGAGTGGTCAGCCTGATCAAGGCCTGCCTGGTGCTGCGCGAGGGGAAGATGCCGCCGGCGGCGAACTTCGCTGCCCCGAACCCGCGCCTCGGGCTCGAGGCCTCGCCCTTCTTCATCCCGACCGCGGTGCGCCCCTTCGCAGGCGGGAATCCGCGCCGCGCGGGAGTGTCCTCTTTCGGCTTCGGGGGCTCGAACGCACACATCATCCTCGAGGAGCATCGTCGGGAAGCACCGGCGGCGCCGTCCGCGGCGCCGACCCTGCTGCTCCTGTCGGCCCGGGACGAGGCGGCCCTGGAGCGCCGCCGCAGCGACCTCGCCGCCCACCTCGAGGAGCATCCGGAGCTCGCCCTCGCGGACGTCGCCCACACCCTCGCCCGGCGCGCCTCCTTCGCCCACCGGGCCGCCTGGCTGGCGGAGCCGGGGGAAGCCTGGCCGGCGCGGCTGCGGGCGGCGCCGGACATCGTCGGCCGGGCCGAGACGCGGCCGGTCGCCTTCCTGTTCCCCGGCCAGGGCGCCCAGCGGCCGGGCATGGGGGCGGAGCTGTACGCCGCCGAGGAGGTCTACCGCGCGGCCGTCGACACCTGCGCCGCGCTCCTCGAGCCGGCGCTCGGCCTCGACATCCGCGCGCTCCTCCGCGCCGACCCGGGGCCGGACGCGGCCCGCCGGCTGGCCCAGACGGCCCTGACCCAGCCGGCGCTGTTCGTCGTCGAGTACGCCCTCGCCCGCCAGTGCGAGGCCTGGGGCCTGCGCCCGGCGGTGATGCTCGGGCACTCGGTCGGCGAGCTGGTCGCCGCCTGCCTGGCGGGGGTGTTCTCCCTCGAGGCCGGGCTGCGCCTGGTCGCCGCCCGCGCGCGGCTGATGCAGGCCTGTCCGGCGGGCAGCATGGCGAGCGTCTTCCTGGCCGCCGAGGCGCTCCAGGCGCGGCTGCCCGCGCGGGTCGAGCTGGCGGCGGTCAACGGTCCGGGGCTGTGCGTGGTGTCCGGACCGACGCCGGAGCTGGAGGAATTCTGCGCCGTCCTCGCCGCGGAGGGCGTCGCCCACAAGGCGCTCGCGACTTCCCACGCCTTCCACTCCTGGATGATGGATGCGGCGCTGCCGGAGTTCCGGGAGCTGCTCGCCGGCATCCCCCTCGCCGCGCCGCGCATCCCCTTCCTCTCCAACGCGACCGGCGCCCCGATCAGCGCCGCGCAGGCCCGCGACCCCGGCTACTGGGCCGAGCACATCCGCCGGCCGGTGCGCTTCGGGGAAGGCCTGCGCGCGATCGAGCGGCAATGGTCACCGGTCTACCTCGAGCTCGGGCCCGGGGCGGGCCTGCGCAGCCTGGTGCGGCGGCAGCTCCCGGACGCGCCGACGGTCGGCGGCTTCGACGGCGCCACCGCGCGCAAGGCCCGCGCCAGCGCCTGGGCGGCGGGGGCCGCGCTCGCGCCGGAGGCCTTTCCCGGGCGGCGGGTGACGCTGCCGACCTACCCCTTCCAGCGCCAGCGGCGCTATGTCGACAAGGGCGCGCTCGAGTGCGCGCCGCGCTTCCCGCTCAAGCTCTACGTGCCCGACTGGAGCCCCGAGCCCGCCGCGCCGGAGCCCGCCGAACGCGTGTGGCTGGTGTGCGGCGACGGCCCCCTCGCGGACGCCCTCGCCGACGCCCTCCAGGGGGCGCGGGCGCGCTTCGGGGAGGACTTCGCAGGGGGCGCTGCCTTCACGGTACGTCCCGACGCCCCCGAGGACTTCGCGCAGGTGCTGCGCGCGCTGCCGGAGGGTCCGCTGTCCGTGGTCCACCTCGGCGCCTGCACCGGACCGGACGGGCCCCACAACAGCGCGGAAGCCTTCGCGCACGCGACGCGCACCGGCAGCCAGAGCCTGCTCGCGGTGCTGCAGGCCGCCCACGCCTGCGGACGGATCGAGGGGCTGCGCATCGACGCGGTCGCCGACGGCTACACCCGCCGGCCCGGGGAGACCCAGCCGCTGTTCGCCGAGAAGGGCGGGCTGACCGGCCCCCTGCGCTGCGTGCCGGTCGAGCTGCCGGCGGTCGGGCTGCGGCTGATCGACCTGCCCGGACCCGAGGCGGTCCCGCTGGCGACGCTTCTCGACGAGCTGCGCACGCCGGCGAGGGGCCTCGTCCTCCTGCGGCCGGCGGGGCGCTTCGTCGAGACCCTGCGGCCACGCGCCGACCTGCCCCTCAGCCGGCTGCGGCTGCGGCCCCGAGGGGTGGTGCTGATCAGCGGGGGCGCCGGCGCCCTCGGCCTGGTCGCCGCCCGGATGCTGTGGAAAGAGGCGGGCGCGCGGCTCGCCCTGAGCACGCGCTGGACGCCGCCGCCGCGGGAAGAGTGGCCCGCCCGCGCGCGCCGCGACGACAAGATCGGCCGCGCCCTGCGGACGATCCTCGCGCTCGAGGCCGACGGCGCCGAGGTGCTGCTGCTGCAGGCAGACATCGGCGAGGTCGCGGAGGTCGACGCCCTGGTCTCGGCCGTCGAGCAGCGCTGGGGCGCGGTGCACGGGCTGATCCACGCCGCCGGCGTCAACGAGCCGACCCTGGTGCTCGAGGCGACGCCGGAGCGCATCGGCGCGATGTTCCCCGCCAAGGTGGCCGGCGCCTTCCACCTCAGCGCGCGGCTCGGGGCCCTGGACTTCTGCCTGTGCTTCTCCTCGCAGGCCTGCTACCAGCCGGCCCGCGGCCAGGTCGGCTACGCCCTCGCCAACGGCGTGCTCGACGCGCTGATGCGGCGCCGCGCCGCCCAGGGCCTGGGGCTGAGCTGCGCGGTCGGCTGGGGCCCGTGGGAAGAGGTCGGGATGGCCGAGCGCATCGCCCGCGAGGGGGGCGGCCCGCGGGAGCGCTTCGAGGGCGCGCGCGAGGCGGTCGGGCTGCCCTTCTTCGCCGTCCGCCTGCGCGCTCCCGACGGGCGCTGGCGCTACCGGGGAGAGCTCGGCCCGGACGCGCCGGAGGCGGTGCGCTGGGTGCTCGAACACCGCTACGACGGGCGCCCGCTGCTCGCCGGCGTGACCCAGCTCGAGGCGGTGCGCGCGGCCTACGTCGACCACGTCGCCAGCGAGCGGGTCGAGCTCCGCGACATCCACTTCCTGCGCCCGCTGTTCGTCGACGACGGCGTCGAGCTCGAGGTCGCCTTCCGCCCCGCAGGCAGCCACGAGCGCTTCGAGCTGCGCAGCCGCCCGCGCGGCAGCCGCGCCCCCTTCGTGACCACCAGCAGCGGGGTGTGCGCGCCGCTCGGCCCGGGGGAGGGCGAGCGTTTCCTCCCGCCCGCCGACTTCGAGCCGGAGCCGCCCTACCGCCACCGGCACGTCTCCGCGGGGGCGCGCTGGCAGTGCGTGCGCGGGCGCCGGGAAGTCGACGGCGCGGTCTGGAACGAGCTCGCGCTCGACGACGCCTACGCCGCGGACCTCGCCGCCTTCGTGCTGCACCCGGCGACCTTCGACGTCGCGCTCAGCGGCCGCCACACGGGGGTCGAGCCCGACGGCATCCCGTTCAGCATCGCCCGCGTGCGGGTCCTCGCGACGCCCGGTCGGCGCTTCTTCCTGCGCAGCGAGGCGCGCCCGGACGGGGCGATCGGCGCCCGGCTGGTCGACGCCGAGGGCCGGCTGCTGGTCGAGGTCGACGGCTACCTGCGGCGCACGGCGACCGACTCCCTGGCGGTGCGGCCGGCGGTGTTCCGGGCGCGGCTGACCCGGCCGGGGGACATCGCCTCGGTCACGCTGGAGGCGTGGGAAGTTCCGGAGCCCGGGCCGGACGAGGTGGTCATCGAGGTGCTCGCCGCCGGCCTGAACTTCCGCGACGTCCTGACCGCCCTCGACCAGATGCCCGACGCCGTGCCGGAGGATCCTCCCCTCGGCGTCGAGTGCAGCGGCCGCATCCACAAGGTCGGCGCGAAGGTGCGGAGCTTCCGCCCCGGCGACCTGGTGCTCGCCCTCGCCCGCTACAGCTTCGCCTCCCACGTCGTCTGCCGCGCCGAGCGGGTCATGCCGCTGACCCGGAACCTCTCGCCCGAAGCGGCGGCGGGCATCCCCAGCGTGTTCCTCACGGCCGACTACGCCCTGCGCGAGATCGCGCGGCTGCGGCCCGGCGAGCGGGTGCTGATCCACGCCGCCACCGGAGGCGTCGGCCTGGCCGCGGTGCAGCTCGCGCAGAAGCTCGGCGCGGAGGTCTTCGCGACGGCCGGCCGCGAGGAGAAGCGCGCCCACCTGCGGGCCCTCGGGGTCGAGCACATCAGCGACTCGCGCTCCCTGCGCTTCGTCGACGACGTGCGGGCCTGGACCGACGGGGAGGGCGTCGACATCGTGCTGAACTCCCTGGCCGGCGAGCTCCTGACCGCCAGCCTCGGCCTGCTGCGCCCCTACGGCCGCTTCGTCGAGATCGGCAAGCGCGACATCTACGGGGACACGGCGCTCGGCCTCCTGCCCTTCCGCCACAACCTCCAGTTCACCGCCCTCGACCTCGGCAAGATGGTCGACGACGGCCACCCCCGCGCGCTCGAGCGCTTCGACGCCCTGATGCGGGAGCTCGCGCGCGGCGAGCTGGTGCCCTCGCCGACGACCGTGCTGCCGATCGAAGAGCTGCACGCCGGCTTCGAGCGCATGGCCCGCGCCGAGCACATCGGCAAGCTGGTCTTCCGCATCAAGGCCGACAGCGACCCCTGGCTCGCCGCCGCCCACCAGTTCACGGCGACCTACGGCCTCGGCATCTCGGTCGCGGCGGGGCGCGAGGCCCTGCGCCGCTTCCTCTCCTGCGACGCCCTGCCGCCCTGCCTGCTCGCCTGCGCCCAGACCCTCGAGGAGGTCGAGCGCCGCGAGCGCGCCCGGCCGGACGCGATCGCGACGGGCAAGAAGCCCCGCCCCCTGAGCGGCCCGCCCTACGCCGCTCCGGAGACGCCGACCGAGCGCGCGCTGGTCGCCCTCTGGGAGAAGCTGCTCGGGGTCGCCCCGGTCGGGGTCGACGACGACTTCTTCGCCCTGGGCGGGGACTCGATCAGCGCGATCCAGATCCAGTACGCCGTGCAGCAGCGCCACGGCGTGCGGCTGGCGACGACGGTGCTATTCGATCAGCCGAGCATCCGCGGCCTCGCCGCCCATATCGAGGCGGAGGCGGGATGAGCGGGCTGTTCTGCACCCTCGCCCACCGCGAGGCACCGGGCGCGCTGGTGCTGCTGCCTTCCGCGGGCCAGACGCCCCTCGCGCTGGTGCCCCTGGCGCGCGGCCTGCCGCCGACCCGCACGGTGCATTCCTTCGCCTGGGCCGGCATGGACGGGGGCCCCGCCCACGGCTCCGTCGAGGAGATGGCGCGGGCCTACGCCACCGAGCTGCCCGCGGGCCCCTGCCTGCTCGGCGGCTACTGTTTCGGGGGCACCGTCGCCTTCGCGCTCGCGGCGGAGCTCGAGGCCGCCGGCCGGGAGGTCGAAGGGGTGGTGCTGCTCGAGGCCTTCGCGCCGATCGTCGCCGCCGGGCCGGTGCTGCCCCCGCCCTCGCTGCGGGCCGCCGTCGACGACATCTTCGAGCGCATGGCCGCGCCCTTCCGCGCGCTCCCTCCCCTCCTCGCCCGCCGCCTGGAGGACGCGCTGCGCGGCCAGTTGGCGGCCGGCGGTGCCTACCGCGCGCCGGCGATCCGGGCGCCGCTCAGCCTGCTGCGCAGCGAGGCCCATCCGGCCGAGCTGTACAGCGCCTGGAGGCGGCTCGCGCCTGCCGTCGACGAGGTGGTGTTGCCGGGTCGCCCGACTCTCGCGGCCGCGGAGGTCGGTCCCTGGGTGGAGGCGCTCCGGGCGCTTCTGTAGGGCGGGGTCTACCCCCGCCCCCGGGAGGGGGTGAACCCTCCCTT
>JAUIEM010000419.1 GCA_030428695.1 bacterium | reverse complement strand
CTTCAGCCTCGAGGTCGTCGTCAGCTACAACCAGCAGACGCGGGAGGGGAAGGCCGATCTGCAGCGCCTGTACGGGGAGATGCGCAGCCGGCTGGTGCGGCTCGAGGGTTTCGACATCGACAAGGACTGGGAGCTCGACAGCATCGGCGAGAGCGACCGCTTCCGCAACGTCCTGCACTGGAGGGTCGACCGATGGCTGTGAGGACCCAGCTGCTGCTGGTGATCGCGGGCGCCGCCCTGGTCGGCGGCCTGATGTTCTTCCTGATGGTGCTGCCGAAGCGGAAGGAAGTCGCCGCGCTCGACAAGGTGGTGGAACAGTCCGAAGGCAAGCTCGCCGAGTACCGGATGCGCTTCAACGGCATCCAGCAGGTGCCGGACAACTGGCGCCCGCGCCTGAAGAGCCGCATCGACACCTTCGACGGCACCTTCGAGAACGTCAACGAGCACCCCTTCGCGAACAACGAGCTGATCCGCGCGACCTACATCAAGGACAAGATCTACCGCCTGATGCGCCGGGTCACGCGGGCGCCCGACTTCGGGGCGCCGCTGTTCGACTTCGGTCTGGTCGGCGAGTCCTTCGCCGATCTGCACCGTCCCCAGGACGACCTCGAGACCATCGAGTTCACGTTGCTCGGGGTCGGGGACCAGAACCTCGTCGGCCTGGTGCTCGAGCGCATCGAGCGCGATGCGATTCCGCCGCCGCCTCCCGGGGTGGCGGTCGAGAAGCTCAAGCCCGAGCTCGCGCGGGTGGTCGAGTACCAGGTCAAGCACCTCGAGGATGGAAAGGTCTCGCTCCAGGTGCGGGTCGAGATGGTGATCGGGACGAGGATGGGAACATGAGCCCCGGCCGTCGGGGAGAGGACAGCTTGCGGGCGCTTCCGGCGAGCTGGTAGATTTGCGGGAAATCGCGCGACGACGGGAACGCGGGACGTCCAGACGTCCTCCATTCCGGGTTGCATAGAGAGAATCGCTGGGGAGCGGCCGCGAGGCCGGCCGCGTGAAGGGGAAATGCGATGCTGCGTGTCGAGGGAATGGCTGGGTTGTGGTTCTTGTGCCTGGGGCTCCTCGTCCTTCCGGGGATGGGCCAGGAGGAGGGTCCGCCCGTCGTCACCGAACAGCGGGACGGCACGATCTCGATCGCGGCCGACCGCGACTCGCTGCGGCTGGTGGTCGCACAGCTCCAGCGCTACGCGACGCGCAGCATCCAGCTCGACGACAGCCTCGGCGACGTCGAGGTCACGATGTTCCTGAGCAACGTGACGCCCATCGACGCCCTGCGCGAGCTGGCGGACATGCTGAACATGGTGCTCGACGAGAGCGGTGACCAGCTGCTGCTCAGCGCCGACCTCAGCGGCTCGCTCGGCGGGGGAAATCCCGGCGGTCCGGGGGTCGACCTCGGCGGCGACACCGCGCTGTACTTCATCCCGCTGCAGAACCTCACCCTGTCCGAGGCGGCCGACCTGACCGGCTACATCGGCGAGCTGGTCGGCCAGAGCCCGGAGTGGACCGTCTCGGAGATGCCGCGCCGCAACGGCTACGTGCTGCGTGCGACCGAGGAGGTGCACGAGGAGGTCCTGCGGCTGTGCGCGAAGTTCGACGTGCCGTCGGTGATGGAGACCCGCATCTACAAGCTGAAGTACTACGCGGGCGAGGGCTCCTTCGATGTCCGGCGCGACGGCGTCGGCAACATCGGCACGACCTCCGGCGAAGGCGGCGAGGACCTCGATGTCGAGACCGGCCTGCGCTACAACCTGCAGGAGCTGCTCGAGGGCTTCCTGTCCGGCGGCGACGGCACCTCGCTGCACATCCTCGAGACCGAGAGCCTGGTCATCGCGACCGACTACCCGCACAACCTCGACCGCATCGAGGCGCTGCTCGACCAGATCGACAAGCGGCCGCGGCAGGTGCTGCTCGAGGTGACCATCCTGCAGCTCAGCATCGACGACGGCCACCAGCTCGGCGTCGACTTCAACACCCTCGACGGCATCGACTTCAACAGCATCTTCACCGGCGGCGTCGAGCAGACCGTGCGCGGCACCGACCTCTCCAGCCTCGCGACCAACACCGGGCCCGTGGGCGGAGGCGCGAACCTCGACGACGGGGTCGGCTCGCTGTCGTACTCCTCGCCGCGGGACGTGACCGACGGCGGCCTGCAGCTCGGCGTGATCAAGAACAAGGTCGCGGTCTTCGTCGACGCGGTCGAGACCATCGCCGAGGTGTCGGTGACCGCGAACCCGAAGATCCTCGCGCTCGACCGGCACCGCTCCGAGATCCATATCGGCGACCGGCTCGGCTTCACGACCTCGGACATCGACGTCAGCGGCGGCTCGACGACCACCCAGGAGACGATCGAGTTCCTCGACACCGGCATCAAGCTGACCTTCACGCCCTTCATCGCCGACAACGGCTACGTGCGCCTGCTGCTCGCGCCGAAGCGCAGCTCGGGCATCATCGACGCCAACGGCGTGCCCCAGGAAGAGGTCGCCGAGCTGTCGGTCAACGCGATCGTGCGCAGCGGCCACACCCTGGTGATCGGTGGCCTGATGGAAGAGGTCTCGCAGAACAACGTCAACCAGATCCCCTTCCTCGGCGACATCCCCTTCCTCGGCTGGCTGTTCAAGCGCCAGCGCGGCAGCATCCGCAAGGAGGAGATCGTCTTCCTGATCACGCCCTACGTCGTCAACGATGAGGACATGGAGGAGATCTCGACCCGGGTGTGGGCCGAGATGGAAGAGAAGCGCCGCGAGTTCGAGAGCCACATCTGGATCGGCAACCGCATGCGCCGCTCCTACCTGCTGCTCGGCGCCGACGGCGACCCGCGCGACACCGACAGCATCGCCCGTACCGAGTGGGCGCTGTCCCTCAACCCGCTGCATCCGACCGCCCTCGACGTGCGCGACCAGATCCTCGCGCGGCGCGGCGAGCAGACGATGGTCGAGAAGCTCGAGCAGAACCTCGATCTGTTCCTGCACACCGACCCGGGCTACTGGTCCGACCGCGGCACGGCCTTCCACCCGCGCCGCACCCTGCCGATGGGCAGCGCGCACTGGAACCCGAACATCTGGCCGGAAGAAGAGGACCCGAGCGACGCGCCGAGCGACACCGCCACCGTCGCCGTCGTGCCGGAGGAGACGCCGGGCGCCAGCCCCTGGATCCCCGAAGGCTGCGCCCCGCGCACGCCCTGGTGGGAGCCGAGCCCGGCGCAGGCCCAGGCCGCCGAGCTCGCGCGCTGCACCCTGGCCGTCGAGAGCCCCCTCGGTCTCGAGCTCGCCTTCGTCCCCGGCGGCACCTTCTGGATCGGCTCCGACGAGGACGAGCCGGGCCGCTCGACCAACGAGGCCCTGGCCGAGGTCACGCTGTCGCAGCCGCTGTACGCGGTCGCGACCGAGGTCACCCAGGCCCTGTGGACCCAGGTGATGGGCACGACCCCGTTCAACTTCAAGGACCTGCCGGACGACGTGCCGGCCGAGCAGATCACCTGGTTCGACGCGGTCGAGTTCTGCAACAAGCTGTCCGAGGCCGAAGGCATCACTCCGGCCTACACGATCGCCGACCCGGTCCGCTCCGCCGAAGGCCGGCTCGAGTCCGCGACCGTCAGCCTGACCGACGGCGCGCTCGGCTACCGGCTGCCGACCGAGGCGGAGTGGGAGCGCGCCTGCCGCGCCGGGACCCGCAGCGCCTACGCGGTCGGCGCCGAGCTCGGGGACGGGGACGCGCGCTTCAACGCCGGCGAGGGCGGCGGCGAGCTGGCGAGCGTCCGCTCCTACGAGCCGAACCCCTACGGGCTGTACGACATGCACGGCAACGTCGCCGAGTGGTGCTGGGACTGGTACGCGCGGGCCCGCGCCGCAGAGGTCGATCCGGCCGGTCCGGCGACCGGCATGAAGAAGGTCTACCGCGGCGGCAGCTACCTGGTCAAGGCGAGCCACTGCCGCTCGGCCTACCGCGAGCAGTTCGAGCCCGGTGGCTTCATCTTCTACCTCGGCCTGCGCCCGGTGCGCAGTGTGCCCGCGGAGGAGCAGCGGTGAGGTTCTGGCTCTGCGCCTTCCTGCTCGCCGCCCTCGGCTGTGAGACCGCCAAGCCGCGGCCCTTTCTCGCCAACGAGAAGCGGCAGCTGTGGCTGGAGGTGCAGTACAAAGAGGCGGCGAAGAAGGAAGCGGACGGCGACCTGGTCGGCGCGGTCGAGATCCTGCGCCGCATCCAGGCGACCGACCCGGCCAAGGTCGAGCCCTACCTCGACATGGCGCGCATCCTGCTCGAGCTGAAGTGGTACCCCCAGACCCAGGAGGTGCTGAGCCTCGCCTTCGCAAACGATGTCGACGATCCGCGGCTGTACCCCTACCAGGCGATGCTGCTCGTGCGCCTCGAGAAGCCCGCCGAGGCCCTGCAGGTGCTCGAGGATGCCGAGAGCGCGCGCTTCCTCTCCAGCCGCTACACCGTCGCGATCACCGCGGCCGAGCTGCTCGGCGACCAGGAGGCCGCCCGCCGCTGGGCGAAGTTGGGCTGCGAGGAAGCGCCGAACGCGGCGCTGACGACGATGTACGCCGGCCTGCTGTGGATCGACGGCGACCACGATGAAGCCCTCGCCCTCTACGACAGCGCGCTCAAGCTCGAGCCGGGCCGTCCCGCGATCCTCGAGGCCGCCGCGCTGTGCGCCTACGAGGCCGGGGAGCCCGAGCGTGCGCTGACCCACTTCGCCGCCCTGGCCGTGGTCTCCGACCTGCGCCCTGCCGTTTACCGTCTCAAGGGCCTGGCCCACGCCGAGGTCGGTGAGCGCGAGGCGGCGCTGCGCGAGCTGTACCGGGCGGTCGACGCGGGGCTGACCGAGGCCTGGGGCGAGCTGGGACAGCTCTACCTCGAGGCCGGCGACTTCACCAAGGCGCGCAAGGCCTTCGGCAACCACCTGCGCAGCCATCCCCGGGACGAGGTCTCCCAGTACGGCCTCGCTCGCGCCCTGATGGCCCTCGACCGCCCGGCCGAGGCGGTCGCCAACCTCGAGAACGCCGGGGAGACCTACCTGCTCCTCTGCGCCCTCGGCGACGCCCGCCTGCTGAGCGGCGACCGCGAGGGCGCCCAGCGCGCCTGGGGCAAGGCCCTCGACCTGCGACCCGAGGCGCAGTACCCGCGCGCGGCCCTCGACCGCCTGGCACGCCCGTGATCCTGCGCTTCGCGGCCGGCCAGCGTATGAAATCGGTGCTGGTCGAGGATGTGCTCGAGATCCATCCGCCGCTGCATCAGTTCAACAAGAAGCTGTCGAAGGCCTTCGACTACCACGTCCACCAGGCCCTGTCGGCGCGACGCAAGACCATCCACGTCAACTTCGCCGAAGTCGGGGGCGTCGACAGCGCGGGCGTCGAGGGCCTGCTCAACGTCCGCCAGCTGTGCCGGCGGCGGCGCGTGCAGCTGCGCATCGTCAAGGTCAAGGAGGACCTGCGCAAGCTGCTGACGGCCGTGCTCCCCGACGTCTTCGAAGAGGGCCTCGACGACTTCAACAGCGACGACTACTACCGCCAGCAGCTCGGCCAGATCCTGATCAAGATGAAGGTCCTCGGCCCGTCGATGCTCAACCAGGCCCTCGAGGCCCAGAAAGAGAGCCCGAACGAGCGCCTCGGCGACGTCCTCTTGCGCCTGCGCATGTGCAAGGAGCAGGAGCTGTTCGAGGGCCTCGCCCGCCAGGGCAACCTGCCCTTCGTGCGCCTGACCCCGAACATGGCCGACCCCGAGGTCCAGGGGCTGATCCCCGAAGAGCTGATCGAGACCTACCGCTTCGTCCCGCTGATCAAGGCCAAGGACAAGCTGATCGTCGCCTGCTGCGATGCTCTCAACCCCTTCGTGCGCCAGGAGATCGAGGCCCAGCACAACCTGCGCGTCGTGCCGGTGCTGACCCTGCCGAGCGACGTCGCGACCGTGCAAAAGAGCATGCTCGACAGCTCGGGGGCCTACGAGATCGACAGCCTGATCGGCGACCTCTCCGAGCTCGACGTGCACATGATCGGCGACGAGGCGGTCACCGACATCGGCGAGGACAGCGAGGACGACACCTCCCCGGTCATCCGCCTGGTCAACTTCCTCTTGTTCAAGGCCGTCCGCGAGCGGGCGAGCGACATCCACGTCGAGCCCCAGGAGACCTTCCTGCGCGTGCGCTACCGGGTCGACGGCATGCTGTACGAGGCGATGCGCCCGCCCTACGCGCTGTTCCGCCCGATCATCAGCCGCCTGAAGATCATGTCGAACATGGACATCGCCGAGTCGCGCAAGCCGCAGGACGGGCGCATCCGCGTCAAGCTCGAGGGGCGCGCGATCGACTTCCGTGTCTCGACCTGCCCGACCAACCACGGCGAGAAGGCGGTGCTGCGTATCCTCGACAAGTCGAGCAGCGTCTCGACGATGGACAAGCTCGGCCTCGACGAGGCGATGAGCGAGCGCCTGCAGACCCTGATCCAGGCCCCGAACGGCATCCTGTTGACCACCGGCCCGACCGGCAGCGGCAAGACGACCACGCTGTACGCGATGCTCAACCACATCAACGACCACACGCGCAACATCTGCACCGCCGAGGATCCGATCGAGTTCGACGTGCCGTCGGTCAACCAGGTCCAGGTCGACGCCAAGATCGGCCGTAACTTCGCCGCCATCCTGCGCACCTTCCTGCGCCAGGACCCCGACGTGATCATGGTCGGCGAGATCCGCGACAAAGAGACCGCCGAGATCGCCATCCAGGCCGCCCTGACCGGCCACCTCGTGTTCAGCACCCTGCACACCAACTCCGCGCCGGGCGCCCTCTCGCGGCTGATGCACTTCGGCATCGAGCCGTTCCTGATCGCCGCCGCCGTGCTCGCCGCGATGGCCCAGCGCCTCGTGCGCCGCATCTGCCCGGACTGCAAGGAGCTCAAGCCGCTGACCCCGCCGCAGAAGAAGGTCGCCGCCGAGGTCGGCTTCCCGATGGAGACCTGCTCCTTCGGCCGCGGCTGCGGCACCTGCCGCGGCGCCGGCTACACCGGCCGGCTCGGGCTGTACGAGCTGTTCCGCCTCGACGATCACCTGCGCGACCTGGTGATGGCGAACAGCTCCCTCTCCGAGCTCAAGCGGGAAGGCCGCAAGGCCGGCTACCGCACGCTGCTCGCGGACGGCTTCCGCAAGGTCAAGCAGGGCCTGACCACCCCCGACGAGATCTTCCGGGTCGCGGGGGTGGACCTGTGATCTGCTATACTGCTTGTAACTCATCGGCACACGACAGGGGGCGCGATGGCCTACACCCTTGATTCCCTCGGGCAGTCCTCGGGCCGTGAGGAGAGCTCGCTCTCTCTCGCGCGCGCGGTCTCCCGCCGCAAGTACCTGTCCCACAGCGACCTGCTCGAGATCACCGAGATGCTCTGGCTGCTGATGGAGTCGAACGTGCCGATGGCCGAGGCCCTCGCCGGCCTGATCGCACAGACGCCCGAGACCGCGAGCAAGCGCCGCGAGATCCTGACGACGATCTACGAGGACGTCCAGTCGGGCAAGCCCCTGTCCGAGGCGATGAGCTACTTCCCGCGGGACTTCAACATCGTCTACACCCAGATGATCCAGGCCGGCGAGATCTCCGGCGGCCTGCCCGACAGCCTGCGCCGGCTGCACGCCTTCCTCGACCAGGACCGCAAGATCCGCGCCTCCTTCATCGGCGCGATGATCGTGCCGAGCGTGATGATGCTGTTCACGGTCGCCGCGGTGCTCGTGCTGCTGATCGGCGTCGTGCCCCGCCTCGAGACCATCTTCGAGGGCAAGGAGAACCTGCTGCCGGCGATCAGCCGCTTCATGTTCTGGATGTCCGCTGTCATCCGCGGGGACTGGCCCTGGCTGATCCTCGGCCTCGCGGGCATGATCGCCGGCGGGATGGCGCTGTGGAAGAACCAGACCGTGCGCCAGCAGCTCAGCGTCTTGTTCATGCGCGTGCCGATCTTCGGGCAGATGTACCGCGAGACCCTGGTCGCGCGCGTCGTCAACGTGCTCGGCGCCCTCTTGAACCGCAACGTGCCGATGCTCGAGTCGCTGCGGGTGTGCTCGCTGCTGTCGACCAACATCGTCTACCGCGACCTGTGGCTGCAGGCCCTCGAGCGGGTGCAGGCCGGCGAGCCCCTGTCGAGCTGCATGAGCAACACCGGCGTGTTCCCCGAGTTCTTCCCGCAGATCGTGCGGGTCGGCGAGCGCGGCGGCAACCTCGGCCAGGTGCTCAGCCAGTTCGCCGTCGGCCTGAACGAGCGGACGCTGCGCCGCATCACGAACACCTCGAAGCTGATCGAGCCGATCATGACCGTGTTCATGGGCGCCGTGGTCGGCACGATCGTGTTCTCGTTCATGCTGCCGATCCTGAAGATCAAGGACACGATCGGATGAGGCGCCGCGCGGGACTCTCCTTGCTCGAGCTGATGGTCGCCCTGGTGATCTTCGTGCCGATGTTCATCGCGATCACCCAGTCGATGAGCT
>JAUIEM010000418.1 GCA_030428695.1 bacterium | reverse complement strand
ACATGCGGCGGCGGCCCGCCATCTTCGCCGGGCTGCTGGCCGCGATTCTGTGGATCGCGGCCGGGGCGCCGGCCGCTCCGGGCGCGCCGCCTGCGCCGGGGGGCGCGCCCCCGCCGCCGAAGCCGAACGACGACCCCGACCATCCGAAGCTCGCGCCGAAGATCATGCGCACGATCAACGCCCTGCCCGCGCCGGCGGCCGGGGGCTCGGAGCTGCCGGCGATCGTCCAGGCCATCGGTGCGAGGGTGAAGCAGGGCCTCGGCGACGTGTTCGCGGCGGACGACTACAACACCCTGCCGATGAGCCAGGACGAGCAGTGGGCCCGGGTGGTCGCGGAGTTCTTCACCCCCCTGCCCTACCGGCTGCCCAACGGCCTGTACGGCGGCGGCTGGTGGAAGCACCTGCAGGCGACCGGCGAGTATCCGATCGTCGCCTGCTGCCAGCAGCAGACCTGCATGGCGATGGCGGCCTACGGCTACACCGGGCCGGAGCTCGACTGCAGCCTGTACACCCGCAACTACTTCAAGAAGCTCGGTGAGCTCTGGCAGCCGAAGGGCAACCGCTGCGACAAGTGGAGCGCGGAGGACTGGCAGAAGTTCCGGCCGGGCACGGCGATGCTGTGGGGGCAGCCGACCAACCCCAAGGACAACCGCGGCCACCTCGCCATCGTCCTGCGCCACCACCCGAAGAAGCGCCTCTACCAGGCCTGGGACACCGGCGCCTGCTACCGCATGAACATGAAGGCGGACGAGCCGAAGATGCCGGTCAGGAGCAACGGCACCTACGAGGACTCCTGGTACGGTACCGTCCGCAACCACGTGATCGGGCCGATGCTCGGCATCGGCCGCATGAAGGAGGTCGGCAGCCGCGTCCGCACCGACTTCAAGCCCCGCGCCATCGCCCGCCTGCTGCTGATCGAGCGGGCGAGCAGCAAGCTCCTGTACCGCTCGAGCTGGATCCGCCTCGACCAGAAGGTGGTGCCGATCTCGCGGCTGATGCGCTCCCTGCGCGACGCGCCCGGCGCCGCGAGCATCGAGGCCCGCTGGGTGGTCAACGCCTACCGCGCCGACAAGCCGGCCAAGAACCTCGACACCACGGTCGTCAGCGACTACTTCGTCGAGGCGGACGGCACCGTGCGCTACTGGTACGGCGGGAAGACGACCTACAAGGGCCGCAGCACCCGCCGTCCGGCCCCCGACTGGCGGCCGCAGGAGCCGCTCGGCGGGCAGCCGGACCCGTTCTAGCCCGAACCCGGGTCCGAGTCCGATGCCGGGTCCGACTCGATACCGATCCAACGGAAATCCCAACCTGCGGAACGGGCGACCCACTCCCCTCTGCCTTGTTTGATGCGCCTGTTCCCAATGTGCGCCGAGCCGGGTCAAGCGAGTCATCGAGAGAGGTCTATGCGGAAGGGTCCGGCTCGCTAGAAGCGGGTCCCGCGGCCCCACTGTCGGAGGAGCGCGACCATCGCCCTGATCGCGCCACCTCCTCGCCCTTCTCTCCTCGTTCCTCGGAGACAAGGTCTGCGGTGGTGTCGCGAACAGGGCTGCCGCACTCCTCCTCAAGTGCGGGTCCCTTGCCCCGTGCTCCTCGTTCCTCGGAGCCCGGGCCGGCGGGACGTCCCCCTCCGAATCCCCCCTACTCCAACCCCTCGAACAGCGCCTGGAACTCCGGATCCGCCCGCACCCCCGCGAAGCGCGGATGCTCGTCGCGCAGGGACAGCAGCCACTGCAGCAGCTGGGCGCGCTCGCGGGGATCGCTGAGGCCGGCGAGCTCCTCCCGGGCCCCGCGCAGGTAGTAGCCGGTCCAGGCGAGGGCGTCCGCGCGCAGCGCTTCGGGTTCCCCCAGCCCCTCCTCGAGGGCGACCGCGGCGACCTGGGCGGCGAGCAGGCAGTCGTCCGGCGGCAGCGCGCCGTGGTGCAGGCCGAAGGAGCGGCGGAAGCTCTCGAGCGCCTCGACCAGCCGCCCGTCGAAGGTCAGCTGAGTCGCCCGCAGGGCCCAGTCGCCCGCGTCGACCGGCGCGAGCTCGGCGTCGGCCAGCCGTCGCGCGCGCCAGGAGCGCTCGAAGTGGGCGACCTCCCGGGCGACGAAGGCGTGCTCGTCGGCGAAGCGCTCGGGATCCGCTGCAGCGAGGGCGGCGACGATCGCGAGGGCCTCCTGGAACGGGGGCTGCGCCTCGGCGTGCCGGCCGGCGTCGAAGGCCATGTTCGCCACCCGGTAGAGGACCATCGCGCGCTGCCGGGCCACCCCGGGATGCGGGTTCTCGCCGCGCGCGAAGCGCTCGCCGTAGGCCAGGCTCTCGCTGTACAGCGCGCGGCCGGCCTCGACATCCCCGCCGTCGCGCAGCAGGTCTCCGAGCTTGCCGAGGGCGGTGCACAGCTCCTCGACCAGGGCGGGATCGTCGGGGTTGGAGGTGCCGGCGTAGCGCAGCACCTCGACGATGTCCTGGCGCAGCTGGAGGAAGCGCTCGAAGTCGAGGTTCGACAAGCGCTCCGCGGCGATCTCCATCAGCCGGTGCAGGCGCCGGGCGTGCGCGGTCTGCTCCGGGTCGCGGCCGAGCTGCTCCTGGCCGATCGCGAAGGCGAGGCGGTACATCTCCCAGACCGCCTCGAGCTCGTCGTCGGGCAGGCTCTGGGCCAGGCTGAAGGCGCAGGAGCCGAGCCCCTCCTGGATCGCGGCGTCGTCGGGATGGGCCTCCGCGAGCGCCTGCCAGCGCGGCAGCGAGCGCTCGAACGCCGCCCGCGCCTCGGCGGCGCCTCCCCGGCGCTGCAGGATGCGGGCGGCGAAGTCGCCGAGCTTGAGATACGCCTCGTGGGCGGCGACCCCGGCCTCCCCCGCCTCGACCCGGGGGGCGAGCAGCTCCTCGCCGGCGGCCATGCGCGCCCGCGCCTCGTCGGGGAAGCCGGCCGCGTCGAGGGCGATGCCGTAGTCGAGCAGGGCTGCCGCGGCCGCCGCGGCCCGCTGCGGATCGGCGGGATCGGCGCGGGCGACCTCGACCAGGGTCGCGCAGGCCGCGTCGTAGCCTTCCAGCGCCCGCTCGTAGGCGCCCTCCCGGCTCGCCAGGCGGGCGACGCGCAGCTCGGCGCTCGCGCGATGGGTCCGCACGTGGAGCAGCTCCGGCGCCGCGCGCTCGACCTCCCGGGCGAGGGCGAGGGCCTCGGCGGCGATCGGAGCGGGGTCCTCGCCGAGCTCGTCGTAGAGGTCGCCGAGGCGCACCAGCCCGACGCTGAGGTTGTAGCGGGCGCGCGCCGAGGGAGCGCTCGCGAGCAACGCCCGCCGCTCGGCGATCACCCGCTCGTGGTAGGCGACCGCGGCCGCGAGCTGACCCCGCGCCTCGCTGAGCAGGGCGAGCCGGTCGAGGATCCCGCGCCGCGGCTCCGCGAACAGGGGCGCGGCCTCCTCGACCAGCGCGAGCCCCTCCCGCAAGACCGCGTCCGCTTCCGCCAGACGACCGAGAGTGCGCAGGGCATCGGCCCGGTGGCGCTGCAGCCTGGCGAGGTTCGCGCGCGGCCCGGTCAACCCCGGCTTCTGGGCGAGCACCTCGAGGCCGTGGCTGACGCCGGCCTCGAAGCTCGCCAGCGCCGCCTGCGTGTCGCCGGTGCGCAGCTCGGCGCGTCCGCGCAGCTCGTAGGCCTCGGCCAGGCGCCAGGTCAACGCCGGGTCCCCGGGCTCCAGCCCGCGCAGCGCCTCGACCGCCGCCTCGGCCGCCTGCCGTGCCGCCCCGGCCGGGCGCTCGAGCTCGAGGTCGAGGCGGGCGACCTCGAGCCCGGTCAGGGCGCTGCCGAGGGAGGTGCGGTCGCGCTGCAGGTCCGCTTCCCGCAGCCGCTCCCAGCCCTCACGCGCGACCCCGAGCAGGCGCTCGCTCAGGGCGTGGGCGCGGCGGTCGTCGAGGTCGTCGCCGAGCCCGTCGCGGACCTCGGCGACCAGGGTGCCGAGGGCGCTCTCGGCGATCTCGCCGCGCTCCTTCGCGAAGCCGCGCTCGGCCTCGGCGACCGCGAGGGCCTGCTCCCGATCGGCCAGGGCCCGGGCGACCGCGGCGTTCTGGTAGAGGGTGATCGCGATCCCGGCCCCGAGGCTGAGGAACAGCGCCACCAGCACCAGCCCCAGCCCGCGACGCAGGCGGCGCCGGGCCCGCCGGTCGCGGTCGCGGGCGGCACGGGCGGCGGCGACCGCGGCGAGCAGGGTGTCGCGCTCGCGGTCCTCGGTCAGGGCGGGCGCCTCGGCCTGGGCGAGGGCGAGGCCGAGGTCGCCGAACTGCAGGGCCGCCCGGGCGTAGCGGGCGTGGGCGGCGCACAGTCCGCGCGCGGCGTCGGGGTTCTCCGGCCACAGGGCGCGTGCCTGGCCGAAGCCGGCGACCGCCTCGGCGAAACCCTGGTAGAGCCGGTTGCGGGCGGCCTCATCCGGCGCCTCGCCGCGCTCGAGCTCGACCTCGCAGCGCTGCAGCAGGCCCCGCGCCGCGCGGCTGATCGTCAGGCTCTCCCGATGTTGGAGGAAGGCCCGCAGCTCCGCCTGGAAGCTCGCGACGTCCGGGTGGCGGGCCGCGGGGTCGAGGGCGAGGGCCCGTCGGCAGGTCGCGCGCAGCTCGTCGGGGACCTCGGACGGCAGCGGCTCGAGGTTCCCGGTCACCGCCTGCATCACCAGGTCGAGCAGGGTCTTGCCGCGGTGCGGGGGGCGGCCGGCGAGGAGGCGGTAGAGCAGCCCCCCGAGCAGGTAGATGTCGACCGCGGGCCCGAGCCTGTCGCCGGCGCCGACGGCGAGCTCGGGGGCGAAGTAGCCGGGCGTGCCGCAGGGCTCGGCGAGCTGGTCCTTGTGCCGGACGCCCGGATGGTCGGCGGCGGCGCCGACGTTGACCGCGAGCCCCCAGTCCATCACCTGGACCTCGCCGAAGGCACCGATCATCACGTTGTCGGGCTTGAGGTCGTTGTGGACGATGCCCCGGCTGTGGGCGAAGCCGACCGCGTTGCACACCTGCATCAGGATGTCGAGGTGGTGGGTCAGCGGATGGTCTTCCCGCTCGAGCAACGTCCGCCAGGGCTTGCCGCTGACCAGCTTCATCGCGATGAACGGGGTGCCGTCGGCGTCCCGGCCGAGGTCGTGCACCGGCGGGATGTTCGGGTGCTCGAGCCCCCCCATCACCAGGGCTTCGGCCAGGAACAGCCGGCGGTGGGTCGCGCTCGGCGGCCCGGCCTCCCGCGGGAGCTGCTTGAAGGCGACCCAGCGGCCGAGGCTGGTCTGGCGGGCGCGGAAGACCTGGCCCATCCCGCCCTGGCCGATCAGGCCGCCGCGCTCGAAGGGCTCGCCGGAGGCGACCTCCGGCACCGGCGCGGGGGCGGCGGACGCGCGGCCGTAGCTGCAGGCGGTGCTCAGGGTGGCGGAATCGGCGTCGGTGCCGAGCGTGCGCCCCCAGAGACGGGCGAGGGCCTCGCGGTCCACGGCGGCCTCCCGGATGATGGCTCGGCCCCAGTATACGGCAAGGCCCGTCGAGAAAGGCTCAGGGCACGTACATCGCGCTGTCGACGGTCGCCTTCGCGCCCTTCTCGTAGCGGATCACGCCGGTCTCGTCGACGAACATCGAGAGACCGGCCGCGTCGGCGGGGACCAGGGTGACGGTGTAGGTGTAGCCGTCGGTGGTGCCGAAGTCCATCTGGTAGCCGGGGAGCTTCGCGAGCGTGTCCTCGGCCAGCAGCGAGGCGTCGGTCAGCTCTTCCAGCGAGGTGGCGAAGTCGGCCTCGCCGTCTGCGTCGGGGTCGGACATCGAGAACATCGACTGGGCCGTGACCAGCGCGCGCAGGGTCTCGGCGAGGGCTTCCGGGTCGACCGCCGGCGCCTCCGGCGTGTCGGGCGCCTCCGGCGTGTCGGGTGTCTCCGGCGTGTCGGGCGCGTTCGGCGTCTCGACGCCGGTGGAGTCTTCGGGGGCGTCGGGCGAGCTGTCCCCGCAGCCGAGGACAAGGACCAGGGCGAGCAGTGCGGCGGTGGAGCGGAGCATCGTCTCTCCTTGAAGGTTGATGTGGGGGAGTATAGACGCGCAAGCAGAGCGACGACAGCACTCGACACTACAGATCACCGTTGGAACGCGACCGGGCGCACCAGGTACCCTCAGAGAGGAGGTCGAGAGGGAGGAATGAGGATGATCGTCGGAGTTCCACGCGAGATCAAACCCCAGGAGAACCGGGTGTCCGCCGTCCCCGCCGGCGTCCGCACCCTCGTCCGGCGCGGCCACACGGTCCTGGTCGAGCGCGGCGCGGGCACCGGCTCGGGCATCGCCGACGAAGAGTACGCCGCCGCCGGCGCGGCGCTGGTCGACGGTCCGGAGGAGGTCTGGGAACGGGCGGACCTGATCTGGAAGGTCAAAGAACCGATCGCCCCCGAGTACCCCCGCCTGCGCGAGGGACAGATCGTCTACACCTTCCTGCACCTCGCCCCCGACCGGCCCCAGACCGACGCCCTGCTCGGGGCCGGGGTGATCGGCATCGCCTACGAGACCATCGAGACCGCGGACCACCGCCTGCCGGTGCTCGCGCCGATGTCCGAGGTCGCCGGGAGGCTCTCGGTCCAGGCCGGGGCCCACTGCCTGGAGAGGTTCCAGGGCGGCCAGGGCATCCTGCTCGGCGGCGTCCCCGGGGTGCCGCCGGCGAAGGTGACGGTGATCGGTGGCGGCGTCGTCGGCAAGAACGCGGCCTGGACGGCGGTCGGCATGGGCGCCCGGGTGACGATCATCGACATCGACCTCGAGCGCCTGCGCTGGTTCGACGACAACTTTCACGGTCGCATCCAGACCCTGTACTCGACCGCCCACACCATCGAGGACCACGTGCAGAGCTGCGACCTGGTCATCGGCGCCGTCCTGACGGCGGGAGCGCGCACGCCGACCCTGATCCCGCGCGCGATGGTCGAGGGGATGAAGCCGGGCGCGGCGCTGGTCGATGTCGCCGTCGACCAGGGCGGCTGCGCGGAGACCACCCGCCCGACCACCCACGCCGAGCCGACCTACCGGGTCGGCGACGTCGTCCACTACTGCGTCGCGAACATGCCGGGCGCCGTCCCCCGCACGAGCACCTTCGCCCTGCACAACGCGACCCTGCCGTACTGCCTGCGGCTCGCCGACCTCGGCTGGGAAGCGGCCCTCGCCGGCGATCCGGCCCTCGCCCGGGGCCTGAACGTGTGCCGGGGGAAGGTCACCTGTGAGGCGGTCGCCGAGGCCCACGGGCTCCCTTTCAGCCCGTGGGAGCGCGAGGCCTGATGGTCGGGGCGACGCAGGCAGCCGATCTGTCCGCGGCCGGGTCGCCGTGAGGCGCGCCGAGGAGCACCGGCGCAGGGTCGAGCTGTTCGGGAGGCTGCGGATCGTCGCTCCCGACTTCGTCGTCGAGCGCTTTCCGACCCGCAAGGTCGCGGGGCTCCTCGCCTGGCTGTTGATCGGCGCCTCCGGACCCTCGCCCCGGGAGGTGCTGATCGAGCTGCTGTGGCCGGGCGCCGAGCCCCGCGCCGGGCGCAACAGCCTGCGCAACGCCCTCTCCAGCCTGCGCAAGCTGCTGCGCTGGCCGACCGACGGGCCCCTGCGCAGCGACAAGGACGCGGTCGAGCTCGCGCCGGGGGCGCTCGACAGCGACCACGCCGAAGCCTGGGCGGCCCTGGAGGAAGCGCGCAGCGCGCCGCTGGACGCGGCGGTGGAAGCCCTCGACCGCGCGCTGGTCCTCGCCGCGCAGCCCCTCTGCGCGACCCGCTACGACGACTGGGTGCTCGCCGCGCGCGAACGCTGGGCGCACGCCCTCGAGGCGGCCCGGCAACGGGTCGGCCAGGGACTGCTCGGCGCCGGCCGGGCCGAGTCGGTGCTCGCCCTGACGCGGCCGGTGCTGCATGCCGACCCGCTCCACGAGCCGGCCGCCTGCCTGGCGATGCGCGCCTGCCTGCAGACCGGAGCGTTCGCCGACGGCCTGCGCATCTTCGCGCGGCTGGAAGAAGACCTCGAGCGCGAGCTCGGCGCGCCCCCCTGCCGCGCGGCCGAGCGCCTGGCGGAGGCGCTGCGCGCGGGGAGCGCCCCGCCGCGCGAGGAGGATCCGCTGCCGGAGGCCCGGCGCCCGCTGCTCGGCCGCGCCGCGGAGCTCGAGGCCCTGGCGCATCGTCTCGCGAGCGCCCGCCTGCTCACCCTGACGGGGCCGCCCGGCATCGGCAAGAGCCGGCTCGCCCTCGCCCTCGCCCAGCGTCGCCGGGCCGCGGGCGAACGTGTCGTCTGGGTGGCCGCCGAGCGTGCTGACGCGGGGACGCTGGCGGGGCTCGTGCGCGAGGCGGTCGGCGGCTGGGGGAGCAGCCTCGAGCAGGCCGTCGGGCTGTGCGTGCTCGATGGGCTCGCGGGCGGCGCGTGGCCGGGGAGGCGTGCGGCTGGCGACGCGGGCGCGGGGAAGACGGGCGGCGCGGGCGCGGTTGCGGGTGAGGCGTCCGACGCGGGCGCGGCCGCGGGGGAGGCGAGCGGCGCGGGCGCGACCGGCGAGGTCTACTGGCGCCCGGAGTCCGGCGGGGTGCTCGCGAGCCCCTGCGACGAGGACGCGTTCGAGCCGTGCCTGCCCGCCGCGGACGCGGACGCGCTCGAGCGCCTCG
>JAUIEM010000417.1 GCA_030428695.1 bacterium | reverse complement strand
CCAGCCCCTCGGGACCCTCGATCAGCGGGGTCAGCTTCGACTTCAGGTAGGCGAGGCCGCGCGCGCCGGCGACCGCGGACATGCGCCGCTCCATTTCGGTGACCCGCGCGGTCCACTCCGCCCCCATCGACGCCATGCGCTGGAACAACAGCTCGAGCAGGTCGATGCTCAACACCACCCAGCCGGCCTGGCGCAGCTCGCCGGACAGCCGCTGCACCGCCCGGCGCAGCTCGAACTCGAGGCTCTCCTTGTACTGCAGGATCGCGAAGCGGTAGTTGCGCATCGTGCTGATGCGGGGCCCCTCGTCGTCGATCAGGTCCTTGCGCAGGGCCGCCAGCCCCTCCTGGAGCTGGCTGCGCTGGCTGCCTCGCGGTCCGCTCATCGGGTTCCTCCGGCGACTTCTTCGCGGCGCCGCTGCGCCCAGGCCTCGAGGTCGGCGTCGCCCCAGTCGATGTCGACCAGCCCGCCCTGCTGCCGGAACGCGAGGCCGGGCAGGGCGCGCAGGCGGGAGGCCAGCGCGGCGCCCTCGAGGCCGACCGAGGCGAGGTAGGGGTTGGCGGTCAGGCTGCCCGCGAAGTCGAGGCCGCGCAGGAGCTGCATCAGGTAGCCGAGCGCCTCGTCGGGGACCGGCGGCAGGGCCAGGCTGCGGGGATCGCGCCGGGAGCGCAGCAGGCCGGCGGCGTGGGCGGCCGACAGCAGCTTGCTCGCGAACTGGGTGCGGGTCGCCAGGCCCCATCGCGACCAGTGCGCGGCGAGCCAGTCGACGACCTGACGGCGGTGCAGGACGTCGCCCTCGTCGCGCAGGGCGACCAGGAAGCGGCCGCTGAACCGGCGGTACAGCGGGTCGGCGAGCTGCAGGTGCCAGTGGCACAGCAGCCGCCGCGTGTCCGGGCCCATCCCGCGCCAGCCGTGCAGCACCCGCAGCGCCGCGGGGTAGCGCAGGTAGCGGGCGCGCAGGTCGGCGAGCAGGACCTTGACCCGGTGCAGGCTCTTGGCGCCGAACCAGGCCTGCTCGAACACGACGGTGGCCTCGACCGGGCCGTCGGTGTGGGCCCAGAAGGCGCGGCTCTCCTCGAGGGCGAGGTGGGTGCGCAGCAGGCGGGTGTGGACCTCGGTGGCTTCCTTCATCGTCTCCAGGGGGCTCATGCGCGGCGGAAGTGGGGGAGCGGGTAGCGCTCGGCCAGGGGCGACAGCGCCGCCAGCAGGCGCGGCACCGCCTCCGTCAATGCGGGCGGCGGTCCGGGCAGGCGGCGGCCGACCGGGGTGGTCGTCGTCCGCTCCTTGCCGTGGCCGCGCAGCCAGGCGGCGAAGGCCTCGCGTTCCCAGTCTTCCTGCAAAATCTTCCCGAGCTGCGGCAACGCCTCGCGCGGCGGACGCCCGGCCCGCTTGAGGGCGAGCAGCCGCTCGTCGGCGCGCTCGTCGACGGCGAAGCCGAGCCGGAACAGCGAGACGATCGCGTCGGGGTCGTGGGCCTGGCGGCGGAGCCGGGCGTCCTCGCGGGCGGCGGCCTCGCGCACCGCCTGCAGCAGCGCCCACTCCCAGGTCTGGGGCAGCAGGCGCTGGAACAGGTCCTGGCCGCCGTACTCCGAGACGAGGTCGCAGCGCCACCAGGCGAGGCGCGGCTCGTCGTCGCCGGACTCCCCGGCCCAGGCGACGGCGATCTGGGCCGTCAGCAACAGGTCGAGGGCGGCGGCGCTCGGGGGGGCGGGCATGCGATCAGAGCTCCTCGAAGAAGTCGCGGTCCACGCCGACGACTTTGACGACCTTTTCAACACTTACACCGACTTCGTACTCGATCAACAGCTTCGTGAGCAAGCGTCCGTCGACGAGAGCCAGCCCATCGGACACCTGCTGCGCGTTCGCGCGTGCCTCTCGCGAGAAGCTCGACGCGGTGATGAACACACACACCCTCGGTCGCCTGTCCAAGATCGACGGGCGGGGGTAAACCCCGCCCCTACAGGGTTTTCGAGCAGTCGCTGGACAAATGTGCAGGGGAGGGGCTCACCTCCTCCCGTCGTAGGTCGGGAACCGACGCCCTCCTCCGGGACAGAACTTACTCACCTCCGCACAAGTTCTTCCTCGTCCGGCGGGCGTGGGAAACCCCGCCCCTACACGGTCATCGACAGTTGTCTGACAGCATGTAGGGGAGGGGTTCACCCCCTCCCGTCGTTGGCCGGGAACCGACGTCCCCCTCCGGCACAGGACTTATGCGGAGGTCAATATGCTGAGGTCAGTACCTTCGTCAGTCCGAGCCGGTCGAGGTGGATGACCCCGTCCAGACCCCCGTCTCCCGAGCGACCCGTCTGCTGCAGGTCCTCCTCGGAGGCACCGTATCACCATTTTCACCTCCTCAACGATCGATCCGCGTGTAGCGCTTCACGCCCCGGTGGGTCTCGATGCGCACGACGAACGGGGTCTTCTCGACGTACTGCGCCAGCCGCGCGGACAGCCGGCGCTGGCCGCGCTGCCCGCCGAGCAGGCGCGCGGCTTCGCGCTCGGTGACCGCGCCGTGCTCGGCGAGCTGGCGGAAGAACGGCCGCACGGGCGCCGGCAGGGCGTGCAGCCAGGGCGGGGCGTCGGCTTCCGGCAGGGGCGGGGGGGCGGTGTGCATGCGGACGGGAGCGTCGTCCGGCAGGATCTCGACGTCGTCGAAGATGACCTCGACCTCGTCGTCCGGGATGATCTCGTCGTCGTCCCACGGCTCTTCCTCCGCCGCTTCGGCGAAGACGCTGCGGGGCGCGGTCTCGGCGCCGGCCGCCAGGCGCACCTGCTCGCCCTCGATCACACACAGCGCGCGGCCCTCGAGGCAGGGCAGCGCGCGCTCGATTCCCTTGCGGATCTTGCTCTTGACGCGCTGGAAGCCGAACACGCCCGCGATCTCCTTGACCAGCTCGTCGACCGGCAGGCTGATCACCTGGCGCAGGATCGCCTCGCCCGCGTTGGCGAGCTCTTCGACCGGGATATCGCCCGCGTCGCGACGGTCTTCGCTCGACACGGGGACGCGGAAGCCGATGAAGGTCGCGGGGCCGAGGTCGGGCGGCCAGAGGAAGTCGCCGAGCAGCCGCGCGCCCCGCGCCCCGCGCAGCACCGCGCGCACGCGCTGCTTGACCCGCTTGGTCAGCCGCTGCACCCCGCACGCCTCCGCGACCCGGCGCGAGGCGAGGCGCAGGCTGATCGGCCCCTCGACCGCGACGAGCGCCTCCAGGCCGCGGGCGATGTGCGGAGCGGTCGCCGGGGCGTAGAAGTCGTCCTGCTCGCGCCAGCCGAGCTGCTGGTCCCAGCGCGTGTAGGGACGCGCGCCGGGCAGGCCCGCTGGCGGCTCTTCCGCCGCGGGCGCTGCCGCCGCGGTCTCTTCCGCCGCAGCCTCTTCCGCCGCTGCTGCTTCCGCCGTCGGCTCCCCGTCCCCGTCGGGCGGTGCGGGCGCCACGGGAGCTTCCTCCGCCACGTCGACCTCGCGCGGGGGAGGCGACCGGCGCGTGCGCACGGGTTCCCGCAGCGCGTCCTCGATCTCCGCGAGCAGGCGCTCGACCTCCGCCTCGGGCTGGATCCACCAGTCGCTCGACCACACCCGCAGGATGCGCCAGCCCAGACCCTCGAGCACGCGCTGGCGGATGCGGTCGCGGTCGCGCGCCGTCGCCGCGGAGTGGTAGGTCGCGCCGTCGCACTCGATGCCGAGCAGGTAGCGCCCCGGGCAGCGCGGATCGACCACGGCGAGGTCGATGCGGTAGCCGGCGACGCCGACCTGGACGTGGATCTCCTGGTCGCGGGCCTCGAGCGCTTCCTTCACCTGGGCCTCGAAGATGCTCTCGACCTCGGCGCTGTGCGACACGCTGACCGCCTCGGCGATCGCGCGCTCGCCGCGCTCGGCGTAGTCGAGGAAGATCTTCAGGTGGCGCGCCCCGATCGAGCGCGTCTTCTGCAGGTCGACCTGGTCGGCCCGCAGGCTCGAGAAGATCAGCATCTGCTCGCGGGAGCGGGTGATCGCGACGTTCAGGCGGCGCTCGCCGCCCTCTTTGTTCAGCGGGCCGAAGTTCATCGAGATCTTGCCGTAGCGGTCGGGGCCGTAGCAGATCGAGAACAGGATGATGTCGCGCTCGTCGCCCTGCACGTTCTCGAGGTTCTTGACGAACACCGGCTCCGGCACCCCCTCGCCGAAGTGCCGGTCGATGTCCGGATGCTCGCCGCGGGCCCGGTCGAGCAGGTCCTCGACCAGGTTCTGCTGGGCCTGGTTGAACGTGACCACGCCCAGGCTGCGGTGGGACTGCTCCGGATCGGACAGCCGGCGGACGAGCTCGGCGACGACGGCCCGGGCCTCGACGAGGTTGGTGCGGCTGCCGCCGCGGTCGTACCGGCCGTCCTCGAAGTAGCGCCAGCCCACGCCGAGGTCCTCCGCCTCGCGGGTGGCCGAGGGGAAGACCAGCAGCTCGTTCTTGTAGTAGTGGAAGTTGCTGAAGGCGATCAGGGACTGGTGCCGGCTGCGGTAGTGCCAGCGCAGGTGGAGCTTGCGCAGCTGCGAGGCGCCGCACTCGTCGAGGATGCTCTCGAGCTCTTCGATCTCGTCGATCGGGCTGGGGTCGTCGCTCTCGGCGACCGTGAAGAAGCTCGTCGGGGGGAGCTGCTTGCTGTCGCCGACCACCACCACGCGCTCGCCGCGCGCGATCGCGCCGATCGCGTCCCAGGGCGGGATCTGCGAGGCCTCGTCGAACACGACCAGGTCGAAGGGGCGCGCCGAGGGGTCGAGGTACTGGGCGACCGACAGGGGGCTCATCAGCAGGCAGGGCTTCAGCCTGCGCAACAGCTCGGGGATCATCTGGAAGAGCTGGCGGATCGGCTTGTGTCGCGACTTCTTGCGCAGCTCGCGGGCGAGCATTCCCATCTCCGACTTCGCCGAGCCGCCGTGCAGCCGGGTCGGGAGCTTGGCCGCCAGCCGCGCCCGGGCCTGGGTGCGCGTCAGCTCGAGCCACTCCTGGTCGGCCGCCCGGAAGCGCTCGATCAGGGCCTCGTGGTCGCGGCCCCGGAAGTTCCGCAGGCCGGGCTCGCCTTCGAACACCTCGTCGAGCCACCGCTCGAGGAAGGCGCGGCGGAAGGCCCGGGGCAGCTCGGCTGCGGAGACCTCGCCCGCCTCGAGCCACTCGACCACGCTGCCGAGCCCCAGCTCCCGCGTCGCGTGCCGCACGCGCCGCCAGTGCACCCAGGCGTGCAGCCCCTCCAGGCTGCCGAGGCAGGTCTGGCAGCGGGCCGCGGTCGCCGGCAGGAAACCCTCGGCGTAGCGCCACGCCTGCGAGGACCAGTCGAGGCCGTCCCGAAGCTGCTTGCGGTGCTGCAGGAAGTCGCGCAGATGGCCGCGGAAGGTGTCGAGCTTCGGGGCCAGGCTGCCCTGCGGACCGACCGCCGCGGGCCCGAGCTCGAGCAGCCCGGCGACGCGCTCGCAGATCGCCGCGTACACCGCCGGTCGGCCCTGGGCGCAGGCGGCCGCCGCCTTGTGCAAGGCCGCCGCCGTGTCACACGCGGCCTGCAGGCTCTCCCAGTCGGGCCGGCCGTCCTGCCAGCGCGCGCCGAGGAGCTGCGCGCCCTGGGCCTGGCGCTGCTCGAAGCGCTCGCGCAGGGCGTGGATGCGCAGGCCCTCCCGCAGGCGGCGCTGGATCTCCGGGTTGGCGGGCAGGTCCGCCGCGGCGACCCGGGCGAGGTTGCGGCGGGTGAGCCAGAGGAAGAGCCAGGCGATGAGGAAGAAGGCGCCGCTCCAGCGCTCGAAGGTGCCGAGGGTGCGCTGCAGGTCGAGGGCGAGGAAGGGCTCGAGGGCGAAGTCGCCGGCGACGGCCTGCTCGAGCTTGTCGCGCTCGCGGCCTTCCTCCATCCACGGCCCGAGGGTGCGCTCGGTCTCATCCCACGACCGCTGGCGCAGGAGCAGCCCCGGCGGCAGCGCGCCCTCGCGCAGCACCGCGCACATCTGCGCGAGCTCGGTCACCTGCTTGCCGTCACAGCTGCGCGGATCGACGCCGAGCGCCCGCTCGATCTCTTCCGCATCCGCCAGCAACAGCTCCGCGGTGCGCTGCAGCCGCTCGAGGTCGCGCCGCACCTGCGCCGGCAGGGTCGCGCTCCACTCCCGGCAGCGCACGCCGTGCCAGGGGTTCCGCTCCGGACCGAAGGAGACCTCGCCCGCCGCGTCGCGCAGCCGCTCGACCGCGTCCCCCCACTCCGCCAGGCGCACCGCGCTCAGGTCGGCGAGCGGGCCGAGGTCCAGCGGCAGCGACGGCGCATCCCGCAGCGCGATCAGCTCGGACACCGCGCGGTAGGCGGTCAGGCCGGCGGAGCGCACGCGGTGCAGGCTGCGCACGTGCTGGTTCAGGCGCCGGGTCATGCGCTGCAGGCGCTCTCCCCGCTGTTCCCACTCCCGCACCGTCGGCGCGCGCTCGGCGTTCAGGCTGCGCTCGAGCTGCTCGAGGACCGCGCGCTTGCGGGCCTTGTTCGAGTGCAGCTCGAGGCAGAAGGGGCCGAGGCCGACCTGGCTCAGGCGGCCGTGGACGACCTCGAGGGCGGCGCTCTTCTGCGACACGAACAGCACCGTCTGGCCGAGGGCCAGGGCGTGGCAGATCAGGTTGGTGATGGTCTGGGACTTCCCCGTCCCCGGCGGCCCCTCGAGGACGAAGCTCGCGCCGTCCGCCGCCGCGTGGATCGCCGCGAGCTGCGACGAGTCCGCGTCGAGGGGGCAGTGGGTGTCCTGGGGCCGGCGGGCGTCGTCGAGCTCCTCGGGGCGGGGCAGGGCGCGGGCCGGGACACCGCCGTCCTGGCCGAACAGCTTGCGGATGACCGGGTGCTGCCCGAGCTGCTCTTCGAGGGCGCCGAGGTCCTTCCACATCAAGAACTTGGTGAAGGCGAGCTGGCAGACGTGCGCCTCGGGGAGCACCTCCCAGCGCTTCATCTTCAGCACCGCCTCGCGCACGCTCTGCAGGATCTTGCTGACGTCGAGGCCGGAGTGGTCGGTCGGCAACGGATCGAGGCCGGGCACCTCGAGGTCGTAGTCGTTCTTCAGCTTGAGCAGCAGGGTCGTGTTGATCGTCGGCTCTTCGTCGGCGAGGCACAGGCTGAAGCTCGAGCCCACCCCGCGCCGGTCGAGGGTCGCCGGGTACAACAGCAGCGGAGCGCGCCGGGCCTGGGTGTCGCGGTCGGTCTCGTACCAGCGCAGGATGCCGAGGCACAGGTACAGGGAGTTGACGCCCATCTCCTGCTGGGCGCTCTTCGCCGAGCGGAAGAGCTGCAGCGCGCGCTTGTCGTGCTCGGGCGGGAGCTGCGTGCTGTGGGTCGCGTTCCGCGCCAGGTGGTCGCGCAGCAGCTGGGCGAACACGGGCTCCGCGGCCTGGCGGTCGAGGCGGGCGGTCGAGCGCGGATCGTCCTTGTCGAAGACCTGGGGACGGGGCTCGACGCGCAGCGTCCGGCCCGCCGCGAGCAGGTCCTCGAGCAGGGCGATGTCCGGGCACAGCAGCGGCAGGTCCTTGCGGCTCTTGCCGAGGTTGAGCAGCCGGTTGCGCAGGGTGAGGTCGAGCAGCCGCTGGCGCCAGACCTCCAGGCGTGAGCGCGGGGTGCGCGGCGCCGCGGGCGCCGGCTCGGGCGGCAGCGGAGCGGAGAGGGCCGGGGCCTCGTCCAGGACCGCGCGGGCCGGCAGGCCGGGATCGGGGGGGGCCGCCTCGACGGCCTCGGCGGCGGCGTCCATCACCGGCCGGAAGCCGCGCTTGCGGGCCTCGCGGATGTCGATCGCGACGTGGAAGACCTCGTCCTCGATGTACTCGGCGCTGTCGCGGATGGCGGCGTCGAAGGACAGGGCCGGGCGGCTCGTCGCGGTCACGATGTTGAAGATCGACAGGTGCCCCAGGTCGCGGCGCTTGCGCAGCTCGCTCGCGTCGTCGGTGACCGCGTCGGTGAAGGTGTGGCCCTCGGCGAGCCACACGCCGATCAGCGCGTGGGTCTCGCTCATCACGAGCACCGGCGCGAGGCCGACCTGCTCGAGCAGGGCCGCGCCGAAGACCGACACGTCGAGGCAGTTGCCCATGCGGTTGTTCATGACCTGCGCCGCGCTGCGGATCTTCTGGCCGCTGTGCTCGAAGCTCGCCGCCGTGTACACGTAGGTCAGCCCGAGGCTCTGCAGGGCCTCGTACACCGCCGCCGCGGTCGCCTGGACGCGGACCGGGTCGCCGCGCTGGTAGCCCTCGAGGCTGGGATCCCCCGTCCGCGCGACCAGCCGGGCGCGCACCTCCGAGAGCGTCGGCTGCAGCGCCGGGTCGTTGGGGCGGACGAAGGCGGCGATGCTCTCCGGCAGGCTCGCGGTGCCGTCCCACTCGTTGAAGGCGAGGATCTCCAGCGGGAAGCTGCGCGCGGCCAACAGGGCGCCTTCGCTCTCGACCCGCACGCGGATCGTCCCCCGCACCAGCTCGATGATGCGGGCGAGCTTCGACGCGTCGAACATCAGCTCGACATCGGAGAAGTTCCAGGTCTGGCCCGGCTCGAGGCGCTCGACGTGCGAGGTCCACGGCGCGGCGACCGGGGGCTCGACCTCGAGCGTGACTGCCAGCGCGCGCTGGCGGACCGCGGCGCGGCTCTCGAGGCGCA
>JAUIEM010000416.1 GCA_030428695.1 bacterium | reverse complement strand
GCTCGCCGAGGAAGCGCAGCAGGCCCTCTCCGAAGCCCAGGCCGCCGTGGCCGAGGCCGAGCAGGCCGCGAAGACCGCCTCCGACGCGGACGGCACGGCCCAGGCCGCCGCCGAAGCCAAGCAGAAGGCCGCCGACGAGGCGGCCGCCGCGGCCGCCGAGGCGAAGAAGAAGGCCGGCATCTCCGACGAGAAGCCGAAGGCCAAGGCTGCCGGCGGCGCGAAGGGCAAGCGCAAGGCGCCCGAGCACTACCAGGAGATCCTCGCCTTCTACGCCGCGCTCAAGAAGGGTGGCGGAGGTGGCGGCGCGAAGAAGAAGGCGGGCGGCACCGGCAACGCCGAGGTCGACGCCGCCGTCGCGGCCGCCGACGAGGCGAAGAAGGCCGCGACCGCCGCCGCCGCCGAGGCGAAGAAGACCGCGACCGCCCACGGCGCCGCCCAGAAGGCCCTCGAGGCGGCGAAGTCCGCGCTCGCCGCGGCCGAGAAGGCGGCGAACGAGGCCGAGCAGGCCGTCGCCCAGGCCGAGGCTGCCGCCGCGGGTGCGGCGGCCGCGCCGGCCCCGGCTGCGCCCGCGCCGAAGGCCGAAGAGAAGCCCAAGCCTGCACCGAAGGCCGAAGAGAAGCCCAAGCCCGCGCCCAAGCCGAAGGCCGAGGCGAAGCCGAAGCCCGCGCCCAAGCCGAAGCCCGCGCCCAAGCCCGCGGCGCCCGCCGGCAAGAAGCGCACCGCGCCCGAGCACTACAAGGAGATCGTGGCGAGCTACCCGAAGAAGAAGTAGCCCGGCCCCGGCTCCCGTCGATCCCCGTCACGCGCCGGACCCGTCCGGCGCGTGTTCCGTTCGGGGCTCTTTCTACGGCCGTTCTGGCCGGAGGACACGATGAGTCAGCCAACTTCCAAGCGACGCATGATCGGCAGCGCCGTCATCCTGATCGTCGTCTTCGCGGCGATCTTCGTCGGCCGCCAGGGCGACATCGAGCCGGGCTGGTACACCGTCTCGAGCGATGCGATGGGCACGACGGTCCAGATCAAGCTCGACGCCGCCAGCCAGGAGCAGCTGCAAGAGCTCGCCGAGCACGGCTTCGCGGCGGTTTTCGCGATCGACGCGCTGCTCAGCGACTACAAGGACGACAGCCAGCTCAGCGAGGCCAACCGGGACGCGGCCGCGCGCCCGGTGACGATCGACCCGGACTTCATCGCCGTGCTCGAGGAGGCCCGGCGCATCGCCGACGCGAGCGGTGGGGCCTTCGACGTGACCGTCGGCCCGCTGATCGACCTCTGGTGGCTGGCGGTCAAGGACGGCGTGCCGCCGAGCGACTCGGCGATCGCCGCCACCCTCGAGCGGGTCGACTACACGGCCCTGGAGCTCGACGGGAACGCGCTGCGCTTCGGCAAACCCGGCCTGCGCCTCGACTTCGGGGCGATCGCCAAGGGCTACGCGGTCGACAAGGCGGTCGCCGCGCTGAAGGAGAAGGGGGTGCCCCGCGCGATCGTCGATGCGGGCGGTGACCTCTTCGTGCTCGGCCTGCAGCCGTCGGGCAACCCCTTCCGCATCGGTATCGAGCACCCGAGCGCCGACACGCCGCTGTGCGTGGTCGCGATCGCCGACCGGGCGGTGACGACCTCCGGGGTCAAGCGGCGCTACTTCGAGATCGGCGATGTGCGCTTCAACCACATCGTCGATCCGCGCACCGGCCGGCCGGTCGACGAGGCGGTCAGCGTGACCGTGATCGCCTCGACGGCGATGCTCGCCGACGGTCTGTCGACGGCCGTGATGGTGCTCGGCCGGGAAGAGGGCCTCGCCCTGGTCGACCGCTTCCCCGGCGCCGAGGCGCTGGTCGTCACCCTGAGCGGGGCGGACTCGCTGCGGGTGTTTCCCTCCGCGGGCTTCGGGCAGTACCTGGTGGAGTAGGGTGCGGGCAGGGCCGCACTTCGAGGCAGAGAACCCCCACCGCCCGCCCCTCTTCCGACCGATCCCGCCCCGCGCTATACTGCCTGCGAGCGCCCGGAGGTTCCCCGTGTTCGCCTGGTCCCGCTGGCTGCGCTGGTTGCGCGGCCGTCGCACGCTGCATTGTCCCGGACCGCGCCTGGTCAAAGGCCGCGGGCCGATCGCCGTGCTCGAGCCGGGGCGGCGCCTGCGCGGCCTCGAGCGGACGCTGGTCGAGCAGGTCGCCGGGCAGGTCTACGGCCTCGCCTCGCACGTGACGGCGAAGGTGCAGGTGCGGCTCGCGAACCAGATCTACGGTCGCCAGGGCGAGCGCCTGAATGGCATGACCGACCTCAGCGGCGGGAAGCCGACGATCTTCCTGCGCCAGGAAGGGCGCAGCGATGCCCTGCTGCTGCTCGACGAGATCGGCCACGTGTGGCTGTGGAGCCGCCGCCAGAAGCAGTCCCACGCGATGATCTACGGCAGCCTGAAGACCCGTTTCGCGCCGCAGGTCGAGGAGCTGTTCCGCGACCTGGGCTACACCTGGCGGGCGCGCCTGTGGCTGCGCCGCGAGATCGAGCGCCGCGCGCGCCTCGCCTTCCGCAAAGAGTGAGTCCGAGGAGACGACGATGATCGAGCCCTACCTGCAGTACACCCCCGAGATCGACCCGACCGCCTACGTGCACAAGGCGGCGACGATCATCGGCCGGGTCAAGATCGGCAAGGAGGCCTCCGTCTGGCCCTGCGCGGTCCTGCGCGGCGACGACGGCCCGATCACCATCGGCGCGCAGTCGAGCATCCAGGACGGCACGGTCGTCCATCTCACCCACCACTTCAGCACCGTCGAGGTCGGCGAGCGCGTGACCGTCGGGCACAACGCCTGCCTGCACGGCTGCACGATCGGGGAGGAGACCATCGTCGGCATGGGCTCGATCCTGATGGACAACTGCAAGGTCGGGAAGAACGTGATCATCGGCGCCGGCACGGTGGTCCCGATGAACAAGACCATCCCCGACGGCGTGCTGGTCTTCGGCAACCCCTTCAAGATCGTGCGCGAGCTGAACGAGAAGGACCTGAAGTTCATCGACTACTCCTGGAAGTGGTACGTCGAGCAGGGCGCGACCTTCGCGGAGAGGGACGGACGCGCGACGTGAGCTTCGCCTCGAGGGTCGCGTCCCTGCCCCGGCTCGGGATCGGGGTCAGCACCGAGTACGGCGCGCGGGCCGAGGACACCCTCGACCCGGCGGCACTGCGGGCGGCGCGGCCGGAGTACGCGGGCTTCCTCGAGCTCGGCATCGAGACCGCCAAGGGTCTCGATGCCGACGGCGCGGCCTGGGTCGCGCGCGGCTGGCCGAACACCTACCACTTCCTCGACGTCAACCTCGACGAGCCCGAGGACTTCGACCCGGCCTGGCTCGATGCGGTCCGCGCCCTGGTCGAGCGGTGTGATCCCGCCTGGCTGTGCGGGGATGCGGGCCTGTGGCACTTCGGCAAGCGCGAGCGCGGGCACATGCTGCTGCTGCCGCCGATCCTCAGCGATGAGAACGCGACCCTGATGGCGGAGGGCATCGTGCGGCTGCGGGAAGCGACCGGCCGCGAGGTGCTGCCGGAGAACCCGCCGGGGACGGTCTTCCTCGGCGACCTGCACCTGCTCGACTTCTTCGCCCGCGTGTGCGAGCGGGCGGACACCGGCATGCTGCTCGACTGCGCCCACCTCGGCATCTACCAGGCGATGGCGGGCCACGCGCCGCGGACGGGCCTCGATGGCTTCCCGACGGAGCGCATCGTCGAGCTGCACGTCGCCGGGGGGGAGGAACACACGACGGACGGCTTCTCCTGGTTCGAGGACTCCCACACCGCCGCGGTGCTGCCCGCGACCTGGGAGATCTTCGCCGAGGCGGCGCGCCGGGCGGAGAACCTGCGGGCGGTGGTGTTCGAGTGCGAGCGCAACCCCCAGGAGGCCTGCCTGCCCGGCTTCGGGAAGATCGCCGCGCTGCTCGGGGAGCGCTTCCGCCGCGACCTCCCGCCCGCTGGCGAGAAGCCGCGGCCGGCGCGTGGCGCTCCGGCCGAGCTGCGGTCCACGCCCTCGGCCCCCCAGGCCCTGCAGCGGGTGGCGGTGCGGATGCTGTTCGACCCCGGGTTGGTCGCGCGCGTCTACGCCGAGCCGACGAGCCTGGACGCGGTCGGTCCGCGGCAGCGCGCCTGGCTGCTCGCGACGCCGCGGGCGGCCTGGGGCACCGACCCCTTCCGGCGCTCGCGGGCGCTGCGGGCACTGGTCGAGGAGCTGCGGCTGACGATCTGGAGCGCGGGTCCCGTCCGACTCCCGCAGCTCGACGCGTTCTTTTCCTCCGCCGCCTTCCACGCCTGCGTCCAGTCCCGCGGCTCCCTCGCCCTCGCCTTCGGCGCCTGGTGCGCCGGGCTGTTCGCGGACGGTGTGCCCGGCGCGGTGCTCGCCCTCGAGCGCGCCCTCGCGGCCCTGCGCCGCGGCCGTCCTCGCCCGGAGGGGGAGCTGGCCCTCGCGCCGGGCTGCGCGCTCGCCACCGTGCCGACGGGCGGCCTGGCGGCCTACGAGCAGCTGAGCGCCGCGGCCGCGGGGGTCGACGTGCTCGCCGCCCTGCTCGCTCCGGACGGCGCCCGCGCGCCGCGCCTCGCGCTCGGGACGGGTGTCGAGACGGTGCTGCTCGAGAAGCGTGCGGAGGGCTTCTCCCTCGAGCTCCTCAGCCCCGCGCTCGCCGCGCTCCTGGGCCGGGCGGCGGAGGGGGCGAGCCGGGCCGCGCTGTGTGCCGTGGCGCGCGAGCACGGCGCCGAGCCGGGGGAGGATGCCGAGGTGCTCGCCGGGATGTGCGCGGACGGCCTCTTGTGCGAGGCGGGCGATGGCGCCTAGACGCCGGAGCCGGCTGCTCGTCATCGGTGTCGTCTGCGGGCTCTCCTGGCTGGCCGCGGAGGGCGCCTGGAAGCTGTGGAGCGCGGCGCGCTTGCGGGGGCTCGAAGCCGAGCTCGCAGACGCGAGCCCCTGGTTCGCCGAGGACCCCATCCTGCGCCACCGCTTCCGGCCCGGGGTCTGGCAGGCGCCGCAGGTGTGGGGCTGGGCCGGCGCGCCCTTCCGCTTCTCGATCAACCGCCAGGGCCTGCGCGGTCCCGAGCTCGCCGTCCCGAAGCCGGAGGGGATGTTCCGGATCCTGTGTCTCGGCGGCTCGACGACCTTCGGCACCGGCTGCCCGGCCGACAGCCTGAGCTATCCCGCCCGGCTCGAGCAGGCGCTGCGGCGGCGCTTCCCCGGCCGTCCCCTCGAGGTGCTCAACGCCGGCGTGCCCGGCTACACGACCGCCGAGAGCCTGCTCTGGCTGCGGGAGCTGGTCGAGCCGCTGCGGCCGGACCTGGTCGTCGTCTACCACGCGGTCAACGACCTCGCCTTCGCCGAAGAGCAGCTCGACTTCTACCTCGACCCGACGCGGGTCGCGCGGCCCCTGCACCGCCTGCAGAGGGCGCGCTCCGACGCCTCCTCCAGCCTGCTCGGGGCGCTCTGGGCGCGCAGCCGGCCGCGCTGGCGGAAGGCCAAGCACGGCCTGCGGGAGCGGCTCGACCGCCGCGTGCCGAGCGCCTTCCGCGCCAACCTCGAGCGCATCGTCGCCCTCGCCGCCCGCCACGGAGCCCGCACCGCCCTGGTCAGCTTCGCCCTGCAGCTCGACGCGTCGTGGTCCGAGGCGCGGCGGGCGGAGGTCGGGCGCATGTTCGAGCTCTCCTGGGAGGGCCTGACCGAGGGGCTGGCGCGCCTGAACGCGGAGCTGCGCGCGGTCGCGGCCCGGCCCGGGGTCGTCTGCTGCGATGTCGCTCCGCAGGTTCCCGCGGAGCCGGCGCTCTGGGTCGACCCCGCCCACCTCAACCCGCGCGGCAGCGCCCTGTTCGCCGAGCGGGTGGCGGAGGTCCTCGCGCCGGAGCTCGCGGTCCGATGAACGACACCCGGGAGAGTTGCGCGCTGTCGGTGGTGATCCCGGTCTACGGTCAGCTCGACAAACTGCTGCGCTGCCTCGCGGCCGTCGACACCGCCCTCGCCCGGGCGCCGGAGCTCGACGCGGAGATCGTGGTCAGCGACGACTGCAGCCCCGGCGACCTGGTCGCGCGGCTGCGGGAGGCGCGTCCGGGGTTGCGGTTGATCGAGGGGGAGCGCAACCTCGGCTTCAGCGGCAACACCAACCGGGGCGCCGAGGCGGCGCGCGGGCGGATCCTGTGTCTGCTCAACAGCGACCAGTACGTCGCCGAGGACTTCTTCCAGCAGTGCCTCGAGCCCTTCGAGGACCCGGAGGTGTTCGCGGTGTGCGGGCGCATCCTCGAGCCGGGCGGCTGGAACGACGGCTTCAAGACCCTCGAGCTCGGTCCGCGGCGGGCGCGGGTGAACAGCGTCGCCGACGACGACCCGCGCGCGTCCCGGCCCGGCCTGATCCCCTACGCCAATGGCGGGGGCGGGCTGTTCCGCCGCTCGATGTTCGTCGAGCTCGGCGGTTTCGACACGGTCTTTTCTCCCTACTACTGGGAAGATTGTGACCTCGGCTACCGGGCCTGGAAGCGGGGTTACAAGATCCTGTACCAGCCCGCGTTCCGCCTCTCGCACGACCACCAGGGGACGATCGGCAAACAGAAACCGACAAAAGTGAGGCGGGTGAAATTCCGCAATCACCTGCTGTTCGTGTGGAGAAACCTCACGGATGTGCCGTTATGGTATTTGTTGCTCTATGGCGCGTTTCCCTTTGCGCTTTCCCTGCTGGGACGCTTGCGATTTAGACGGTGGTATTGGCTGGTCTGCACACTCTCCTACCTACCGGCGATTCTGAGGACTCGTAGAGAAGCGCGGAAGCTCAACAGGAGAACGGACGACGAGGTCAGCAGGATCTTGTCGGCTGGCAGTCCCTGACCGAAAACCTACCTTGAGAAGTTGTTTCTCCGGATATACACTCAGGGTGTTGCTGATCCAACTTCTCATCCACTCAACGAGTGAAAGGCTTCGCGGAATGGCAAAGAAGAAAAAGGCTCCCAAGAAAGCCGAGAAAAAACCGGCGGCCAAGAAGGCCAAGGCCACGAAGAAGAAGACGGCGAAGGCCTCGACCAAGAAGAAGGTCTCCAAGAAGGCCGCGACCAAGAAGTCGACCAAAAAGAAGACCTCGACCAGGAAGAAGGCCGAGAGCACGGCCGCTACCGCGGTCGCGGAGGTCGACACCGCCGCCCTGAAGGCCGCCGAGGACAAGGCCGCCGAAGCCGAGAAGCAGCTCGCATCGGTCAAAGAACAGGCCCAGGAGGCCGAGCAGAAGCTCAAGGACACCGAGAAGCAGCTCAAGGACGCCGAGAAGCAGGCCAAGAACGCCGAGAAGCAGACCAAGGCCGCCGAGGACAAGCTCAAGAAGGCCGAGGACGCGGCGGAGCAGGCCAAGCAGAAGGCCGCCGACGCCGAGAAGGCCCAGAAGGAGGCGGACAAGGCCCGCAAGGACGCCGAGAAGAAGGCAGCCGACGCCGAGAAGAAGGCCGCCGACGCGGAGAAGAAGGCCGCCGACGCGGCGAAGAAGGCCGCCGACGCGGAGAAGAAGGCCGCCGACGCCGAGAAGAAGGCCAGCGAAGCCGCGGACAGCGACCAGAGCGACGAGCTCGCCGCCAAGCTCAGCGAGGCCGAGGCGCGGGCGAGCGAGCTCGAGAGCCAGCACGAGGCGCAGCTCTCGGAGCTCGAAGGCAAGCTGCGGGCCTCCGCGGAGAGCGCCACCGCGACCGAGAGCAAGCTCGCCGACGCGAACCAGCAGATCGCCGATCTCGAGGCCCGGGCCCAGGAGCTCGAGGAGCAGGCCCAGCTCGCCGAGGCCAAGCTGATCGACGCCAACCGCCGGGCGGACGAGGCGGCGGGCGCGGCCGGAAGCGTCGATGAGCTCGCCGAGCAGCTCGCGGCGGTGACCGGCGAGCGCGACGAGCTCAAGACCGAGAACGAGGAGCTGACCGCCAAGCTCGAGGAGACGGCCAGCCTGACCGAGAGCCTCGAGATCGAGAAGCGCCGCAACGCCCAGCTGCGCAAGGCCGTCGACGAGGAGCGCCAGCGCTGGAACGCCGAGCGGCAGCGCATCAAGTCGAAGCAGAAGGAAGAGATGGAGCGCGCGACCGAGTCCCTCGGTGTGCAGCTCGAAGGCCGCCGCCGCGAGATCGAGCGCCTGCAGGAGAAGCTCAAAGAGGCCGAGGAGAGCGCCGCGGACAACGAGGGCAAAGTCTCCGCCCTCGAGGAGAAGCTCAAGAAGAGCGAGGACCAGCTCAAGGTGACCAAGGAGGCCCTCGACGAGCTGCGCAACCGCGGCTTCTGGGGCCGGATGATGAACAAGTAGCGCCGCGCGCTGCGACGGGAAGAACGCCTGCCTCCGGCGGGCGTTTTTTCGTGGGGGTGGAGATCGCGATCACAGGGTGAGTAACACTGCAACCCGCCGCCGGCCTCTGATATTGACCTCAGTGTACGTTCTGTCCCGCGAGGGGAGGTCAGTTCTCGAAGTGCGACGGGAGGGGGTAAACCCCTCCCCTACCTCGGTGTGTGCGTTCTTACCGGAGGTAGGGGCGGGGTTCACCCCCGCCCGCCGCAGGCGTGGGGACGTGCGTCATCGGGTTCCGTGAGACAGCCTCCTAACCCCTCCCCTACATGTTTGTCCCACGACTGCTCGAGTTTCTTGTAGGGGCGGGGTTTACCCCCGCCCGCGGGAAGGGTGAACCCGTCCACTTGGGGAGA
>JAUIEM010000415.1 GCA_030428695.1 bacterium | reverse complement strand
CGACGCCGTCGGCTACGCGGCGAAGGACATGCTCGGCAAGACGCCCGGCTCGATCGAGGCGATCCGGCCGATGAAGGACGGCGTGATCGCCGACTTCGACATCACCGAGGCGATGCTGACCTACTTCATCCGCAAGGTGCACCCCCGCAGCTGGTTCCGCCCCCGCGCCCGGCCCCGGGTGGTCATCGCGGTGCCGGCGGGCATCACCGCCGTCGAGAAGCGCGCGGTCTACAACAGCGCCGAGCGCGCCGGCGCCCGCCGGGTGTACCTGATCAAGGAGCCGCGCGCCGCCGGCATCGGCGCCGGCCTGCCGATCGAGGAGCCGACCGCGCAGATGGTCGTCGACGTCGGCGGCGGCACGACCGAGATCGCGGTGCTCTCCCTCGCCGACATGGTCGCCAGCGAGAGCCTGCGGGTCGCCGGGGACGACATGGACGACGCGATCATCGCGCACCTCAAGCGACACCACAGCCTGCTGATCGGGGAACAGACCGCCGAGCGCATCAAGATGCAGATCGGCTCGGCCTACCCGCTCGAGGAAGAGCTCGAGACCGAGGTCCGGGGCCGCGACGCGGTGACAGGCCTGCCGCGCTCGGTGATCATCAGCTCCGAGGAGATCCGGGAGTCGCTGCGCGAGCCGGTGCACGCGATCACCAGCGCGATCCGCTCGGTGCTCGAGCGCACGCCGCCCGAGCTGGCCGGTGACCTGGTCTCGACCGGTATCACCCTGGCGGGCGGCGGGATCCTGCTCAAGGGCTTCGACAAGGTGATCGTCGAGGAGCTCGGGCTGCCTGTGTCGATCGCCGAAGATCCCCTCGCCTGCGTCGCGAAGGGCACGTCGATCTTCCTCGACAACCTCGACCGCTTCGCCTCCCTGCTCGAGTCGAGCGACGAGCTCGGCTGAGGTCCACGAACACTCTGACACAAACAGGGCCGCCCCTCCCCGGAGGGGTGGCCCTTTCGGTGGGGGGTCAGCCCCGCGCCCGCGCGACCTCCCGGACCAGGGCGCTGACCAGCCGCTCGAGGGCGGCCGGGCATTGGCGGAGGAAGAGCGAGGGCTCGATCAGCTCGAGCTCCATCAACATCGGCCCATCCTCCCCCTGGACGACATCGACCCGCGCGTACAGGAGCTGATCCGCCAGCGGCGCGAGCAGCGCCTCGGCCAGGGCCCGCTCGGCGGGGCGGATCGGCACGGCGTCGGAGACCTGCTCGACGCCGTCGGCGAAGCGCGGGGACTTGCGCACGGCGTGGGTCAGCTCGCCGTCGATCCAGACCAGGGCGCGCTCCCCGTCGTCGTCGACCGCGTCGACGTAGGGCTGGACCAGCACGTCGCGGGCGGCGAGCAGCTGCTGGAAGCGGGCCTCGTCGGCGGCGCTGCCGGTCGCGACGAAGGTGCCGAAGGAACCCGCCGAGATCGCCGGCTTGACGACGGCCCGGGTCCAGCCGGCGATGGCGAGCAGCTCCCCGAGGCGGGCGTCGGCGCCGCGCGCGAGGTAGCGGGTCGGAACCACCGGCTGGCCGGCCTCCGCGAGCTCGACCAGGTAGCGCTTGCACAGGTTCGCGCGCACGACGGCGAGCGGGTTCAACAGCCGGGTCACGGAAGCGGCCCGCGCGCACCAGGCGCGGAAGGCGTCGGGACGCTGCGGGTAGTTCCAGGTCGAGCGCAACACCGTCAGCGGCGCGGCGCTCCAGTCGACCGCGGGGTCGTCCCAGGCCGCCCAGCGCACCTGGAGCCCGGCGGCCTCGAGGGCGGCCCGCAGGGGAGCGGCGTCGGGATCGGGCTCGGGCAGGACCTCGCAGGTGACGATGGACAGCTCCACGGCGCGCCCTCCAGGTTGCGCCGCGGTTCTACCCTGCCGCGGCCGGGGCGTAAAGACCCGCCCGCGATTCCCGCAGGGTGCTCGCCAGCAGCGGCGCGCGGAGCAGGGTAGCGGCCTGGCGCACCTGGGCGGCGAGGGCGCGGTCGTGGGCGGCGAGGCCGAAGCGGTGGAGCAGCTCGACGCCGAGCAGGGAGCGCTCCTGGAAGCGGAACTCGACGTCGAGGCGGCAGGCTTCCGGACCCTCCGGACGCAGGGTGTAGCGGCTGTGGCCCGCGAAGGGGCAGCCCTCGAGGTAGCGGTACTCCAGTGTCAGGCGTTCCCCTTCCTCCTCGAGCGCGGTCAGGCAGGCGTAGTCGCTGAGGAAGGCCTCCTCCACGCGCCCCGGCAGCCCCGGAAGGGCGAGGCTGCCGCAGAACCGCTCGCCGACCGCGAAGGGCCGGCCGACGCGCGCGGCCGCGCGACGCAGGCGCAGCCCGCCGAAGGCCCGGCGCGGATCGCGCAGCACGGTGTGTAGCGCCCGACCGAAGGCGGGCGCCGGGGCGCCGATGCGGAAGCTGTGCAGGTTGCGCTTGACCGCCCAGGGCCGCGCCGCGTCCTCGGCGAGCAGCGGCCGCCCGGCGAGGTCGCGGGAAGTCGGCGCCGACAGAACCGCCGGCGCGACCGCGTCCTCCGGCGCCGGCGCCGGGCTCGTGTGAAGGCGCGACCAGAGCCCGTGCAGGCGGCGCAGGGCGGGAGCTTCGCCGGGCGCCGCGAGCCGCAGCAGGGTCGCGAGCTGGGCGCCGGTCTGCGCCCCGAGCTTGCCGTAGTGGCGGCGGAAGTAGGCGGCCAGGGGAAAGGGGGCGAGGCGCGGCGCGAGCAGCAACAGCGGACGCAGGGCCGCCGGCCCGAGCAGGCGCAGGCCGAGGGGCGGCCGGCAGCCCGCCTGGCGGGCGGCGAGCTTCACCGCCTCGCGGCCGGCCCGGGCGACCTCGGCCAGCAGCGGGCTGGCGGCGAGCTGCTCCGGCTGCCAGGAGGCGCAGGCCAGGCCGGCGACCAGCACCTCGAGCCAGGCGGCGACGCAGCCCGCGTCCTCCGGCAGCTGCTCGGCCCCCCGCACCCGCAGGCCGCCCCGGCGCAGGCAGGCGAGCAGCGGCTCACGCCGCGCCCGCACGCCCGCGAAGCACAGCCGGCTCAGGGGAGGCTGCCAGCAGGTCGTCGTCTCGCCGTCCGCCTCCGGCGCGCTCCACGCGACCAGCGCCGGCAGCCCCCACAGCAGGCGGGAGCCGGCCGCCGCCAGGTGCGCGCGGTCGTCGAGGCCGGGCTGCAGGCCGACCAGGGTCGCGTCCCCGGAGCCTTCGAGCAGCCGCGCGCACAGGGCAGGGCTGAGCCCATCGGAGGGCAGCGCGAGCAGCACGAGCTCCGGGCCGCGGGCCAGCGCCTGCCCGAGGTCGGTGTCGGGGGCGGGGACGGCGCGGCGGGCGAGGGGTCCGCCGAGCGTGCGGACGCGCAGGCTGGTCAGCCGGGCGCGGGCGGAGCCGGGGCGTACCCAGTAGCGCACCTCGGCGCCGCCCCGGGAGAGCGCCGCGCCGAACACCTGGCCGAGCGCGCCGGCACCGAGGATCAGCGCCCTCACACCGACGACCCCGCGGCGAGCAGCTCGGCGTAGGGGACGGGGATGGTGCCGGACAGCACCTCGGCTCCGATGCGCGCCGCCGCCTGGCGCACCTGCTCGCAGACGACCTGGTCGTGCATCTTCAGGCCGAAGCTCTGGAAGGTGTGCAGAGCGAGGCCGCCGACCTCCTGGTACTCGAAGATCTGGCGGAACAGGCAGCGGCCGTCGGGCAGGTCTTCGATCTCGAAGCTGCTGCTGCCGGCGATGGGGGTGCCTTCGAGGTAGCGGTAGCGCAGGCGGTGGACGCCGTCGCCCGCCGGGCTCTCGATCGACTCGACGACCGCGTAGTTGCTGAGCATCTGGTCCTCGAGCAGGGACACCAGGGACGCGACGAAGCCGAGCCCGAACAGCTCCTGCCGGGCGCCGAGGGCGCGGCCCGCGGCCTCGAGGCTGAAGCAGCCCTGGAAGCGCTCGCCGACCCGGAAGGGCTGGCCGAGGCGCGCGGCGGGGCGCTTGACGCGGATCAGCCCGAAGCGGCTGGTCGGCGCGGTGACGACGGCGGCGAACGCGTCGGCGAGCGAGCGCGCGTCGGTGGCGACGACGAACTCGTGGACGTCGCGCTTGATCGCGATCGCGGCGTGGGGGTCGAGGGAGAGCGGACGCAGGCGCTCGAGACGGGCGGCGACGGCGGGGCTGAGAGTGTGGTCCATCGGGTGGTTTCTCCAATGTAGTCAATCGACTACCTGGCGTAGGTTGTAGTCAATTGGGTACATCTTCTGCAAGAGAAAACCGATGCCGGGATCGGAATCGGAATCGGAATCGGAATCGGTTCCCCGGGGGGTTGGAGATGACCGCACGCCTGTCCGCCGAAGAGGCCCGGCAGCGGCTGCAGGACGCCCTGCTCCGGCTGCTCCGGCACGCGAGCATCGGCGCGATCTCCGTGCGCCAGATCGCGGCGGAGGCCGGCATCAACCACGGCCTGATCCACCGCTACTTCGGGTCGAAGGAGGGGCTGTTGCGCGCGGCGGTGCGCTCCCTCAGCGACGAGATCCACCGCGGCACGCCCGCCGGGCCGGGGATGAGCGCCTGGTCCTTCGCCTTCCTGCGCGAGCGCCCCGAGCTCGCGCGGGTCCTCGCCCGCGTCTGCCTCGACGGGCCGCGCGACCTGCTCGAGGAGGCGAGCCCGCGGGCGGAAGACCTCGCGCGCATCGTCGCTCCGATCCGCACGATGCTCGACAACCTCGGCCTGGCGGGCGTCGATCCCCACGTGCTCAACGCCCTGGCGACCTCCGCCTTCCTCGGCTGGTTCGTCTTCCACCCCTTCCTGCGCGAAGGCTTCGGTCTGCCCGAGGATGCGGAGGATCAGCTCGCCGGTCTGCTCACCCTGCTCGACGGCTGGCTGCACAGCGGCTGAGCGGCCAGATTCCCGAGATATCAGAAGTCTCTGGTGGGCCGCGAGGCGCGCGTCCCGCGCCATCGGCGCGAAGCCTGACTCCTCCACGCTTCGCCTTTTGGTCCGGCGCTCGCTCTCCTCTTTGGCGTGACGAGGTCGTCACCCGAGAAACCCACCGTCAAGGAGACACACCATGAAGACCCGCACCTCCGTCAAAGCCGCTGGCCTGCTCGACTTCATCAAGGTCCCGAGCTGAGGCCCTCAGCGTAGGGTCTGTCCCGCGAAGGAAGATCGGTTCCCCAACGCACGACGGGAGGGGGTGAAGAGGGCGTCTCACAAGTCCAGTCACGTACGCCTTCTTCCGCTTCGCGGGAGGGGGTAAACCCCTCCCCTACATTCGGATAGGACCATCAGCCCAAGCAAGGCAAGGCTAGCATGCCGCACGTCCGAGATCACCCGTAGACTGCGTCGGAATCCAATGTAGGGGCGGGGTTTACCCCCGCCCGCCGCAGGCGTCGGGACGTGCGTCAACGGGTTCCGTGAGACAGCCTCGTGAACCCCTCCCCTACCAAGGTCCCCGCCGGACCGGGACACAGAACGCCTACGACAATCAACACTCCCTCCCTGTTCGCGCGCCCCGGACGCATCCCCGGGGCGCATTTTTCATCCATCCTCCGCCGGGACCTGGTGGAGCTCGTGGTAGCGCCAGCACACGGTGCCGTCCTCGAGACCGTAGGCGAGATAGGTGTCGTCGGCGCTGAGGGCGACGGCGGTCAGCGCGCAGTCCTCCCGGAAGCGCCGCTCGACCCGCGCGGTCTCGAGCTCCCACATCGTCAGCTGGGCCCCGAGCGCGCTGACCAGCCAGCGGCTGGAGAAGGCGAGCGGTCCGTCGAGCCGCTCGAAGCCCGCGTGGCTCGACGCGCCCTCGCGGCACTCGAAGCTGCGGTCGACCGCGTGGATCTGCAGCCGTACGTCGCCCGCGATCCACAACCGGAGGACGAGCCAGCGGCCGTCGGGGGAGAGCTCGAGCCGCCCGAGCTCGCTGCCCTCCGGCAGCTCGAGTTGCCGCGGGGGCTGGCCGGCCCGCATCCAGACGACCGCCTCGCCCCGCCGCAGCGCGAGGCTCCTGCACTCCGGGCCAATGGCCAGGCCGCGTGCCCCCTCGGCGACGGCTTCCCACAGCTCCCGCACCAGGGCCCGCGCCAGCCCCAGCCCGCCCGTGCGTCGTCCCTCCCGGCCGGTCAGCCAGCCGAGCTCGACCTGGCGGCGGCGGTAGACATCGTCGCTGGTCGGCAGCTGCCCGAGCAGCTCCTCGTCCCGCAACCCGAGCAGCCGCCGGCCGAACACCAGCACCGGGTCGCGACGCTGGCCGGTGGCGACGACGATCAGGTCGGGCGCGGCGAGCTTCCCGCCGAGCAGCACGAAGCTCCCGTCGCTCGCCGCCCGTCCCTGGCGGTACAGCGCGCGCATCGGATACTCCCGGGGGCGCGGCTCGAAGAGCTCGAGGCTGAGCAGCTCCCGGCCGCTGCGGAGGAACACGGCGCCCCTGCCGGTCGCGACGAGCAGGGCGCCCTCGCGCGTGCCGAGGGAATCCGGCCGGCCGCGGGTCAGGTCGAAGCGGAACAGCTCCCCGCCGCCGGTCCGCGCGCGCAGCTCCTGCTCGCGGGGATGGAAGGCGAGCTGCGCGGCGGCGTTCTCCAGGCGCTGGAAGAAGGCGTTCAGGCAGGCGCGCACCCAGAGGAGCGCGACCGCCCCCTGCTCGCCCGCCTCCTCGGCGAGCTGCGCGCTCGCGCCCCGCGCGAAGGCCGCGCCGCGCTCGTCGCACACGACGTGGATGCGCTGCGACGGCAGGCGGCGGGTGGTCAGCACGTAGACGTCTTCCGGCCGTGGCGTCACGACCGTCGCCGGACCGTCACAGCACACCTCCACCTGGCCGTCGCGCAGCCGCTGGACCCGCGCGCGGCCCGCCGTCAGGCACACGAGCTGACCGGCGACAGGCTGGACCAGCGCCCAGCAGCCCTTGCGCGGGGCGCCCCCGAGCTCGTCGCGCACGGCGCAGGCGGGACTCCCCGGATCGAGCGCCTGCAGCCGCTCGAGCAAGGCGGACAGCGACGGCGGCGCCGCGCCCCCGCGGGCAACCCACAGCGCCTCCGAGCGGTCGCCGCCGCCGTCGCGTTGGAGCTCGAGGGCCGCGGGGGCGTCGTGGAAGAGGCCTTGCCGCCTGCGCAGCAGCTCCTCGCTGCCCTCCGGCCAGCGGGTCGCGGCGTCGGCGCGCAGCTGCATCAACTTGCATTGGACCAGGCTGGACCCGTGCAGGTCGACGTCGTCGAAACGCGCGAAGCGCAGGTCGGCGCGCTCGAAGGCGACCCCGCGCGCATCGACGTCCCGCCATCGCGTGCGGCGCAGCTGGGTGTGCGCGAACCGGGCCCCCTCGGCGAGGCAGTGGCGCAGGGTCGCGTCCTCGAGCAGGGCGCGTTGGAAGTCGGCCCCGCGCAGATCGCAGCCGTCGAGCTCGGCCGCGCGCAGGGTGGCCCGGGTGAGGTCGGCCCCCGTCAGGTCGACGTCGCGCAGGAAGGCGCCCGCGAGATGCGCGCCGACCAGCGAGGCGCCGCGCAGGACGGTCCCGTCGAGGCGCACCTCCTCGAGCAGGCAGGCCTGCAGGCGCGCGCCCTCCAGCACCGCCTCGCTCAAGTCGCAGCCCTTGAGCGCGCGCTTGCTGAGGTCGAGGCCGCGCAGGTCGGCGCGGGCGAGGTTCGCGTCCTCGATCACCGCCCCGACGATGGTCGCCCCCTCGAGCCTCGCGCCGCGCAGGTCGGAGCCGCGTAGCCGCGCGTTGTCCAGGGTCGCCCCGCGCAGATCGGCGTCCCGCAGGTCGGCCCCGGACAGGTCGGCCCCGGACAGGTCGGCGTCGCGCAGGTCGGCCCCGGACAGGTCGGCCTTGCGCAGGACGGTGTCGCGCAACGAGCTTCCCTGCAGATCGGCGCCGGAGAGCCGCAGCTCGGGGGCGTAGATCGCGTCGAGGTTCTCCCCGCGTAGAAGCAACGCGCTGACGTCGAGGTCGCGGGCGGTCCAGCCGGCGAACGCGCCGCCGCTGCGCTCGCGCAGCTCGCTCAGGGAGCGCAGCCGGGCGAGGGTCGCCGGTCCCGCCGGCGCCGCGAGCAGCTCGTCGAGCTGCAGCCCGACCGCCTCCTCGACGCCGCCGCTGAACTGCTCCCCGAAGCCGAGCGCCCCCTGGATGCGCTCGGTGGTGCGGGCACCGCCAAAGTAGTGGCAGATGTCCTCGCCGAAGTCGCGCAGCAGCCGGGTCGACTTCTCGTCACGCAGCGCCCGGAGCCGCTCCTCGACCTCCTCCAGGGTGGGCCGCAGCGCGGCGGGCTTGCGCAGGCAGGCCGCGACCAGGTCGGCGAGCGGACGCCACCGGGCAGGCAGCTCGAGGAAGGGGGCGGGTGTCGCCTCGTGGGCGATGCGGTAGGCCGCGATGCTGTCCGCCTCGAAGGGCTTCTTCCCGGCGACCATCTCGTAGAGCAGCAGGCCGAGCGCGTAGATGTCGGTCTTCTGGCTCAGGCTCTCCTGCTTGAACTGCTCCGGCGCCATGTAGGCGGGGGTGCCACCGGCGGCGACGCCTTCGGCCGCGTTCTGGGCCAGGCCGAAGTCGGTGACCTTGAGGATGCGGCCCTCGACGAGCACGTTCGAGGGCTTGAGGTCGCCGTGGACCAGGCCCGGGGAGCACTGCCAGACGTGGCGCAGGGCGCGGCACAGCATCAGCCCGCCTTCGACGGCTTCGGCAGGCGACAGCGAGGTGCTCGCGAGCAGCTCGCGCAGGTTCCGGCCCTGGACGAGCTCGAGGAAGAGGAAG
>JAUIEM010000414.1 GCA_030428695.1 bacterium | reverse complement strand
CCGCCGGCTGCAGCCATCCCGGTCCAGACCGACAGCTTCCACCACGAGGTCTACGAGATGCCCTCGGGCAACCTCCTCACGCTGTCGCGGGAGAAGCGCACGGTCACCGCCTTCCCGTCGAGCGACACCGACCCCCTGGCCCCCCCGCATCACGAAGGAGATCACCGGAGACCTCGTCGTCGAGCTCCGCCGTGACGGCACCATCGAGCGCTCGTGGTCCCTGCTCGACGTGCTCGATCCACGTCGCATCGGGTACAACGCGGTCGGCGGCGACTGGTCCCACAGCAACGGCGTGATCTACGACGAGCGCGACGACAGCTACATCGTCTCGGTGCGTCACCAGGATTGCCTCGTCAAGCTCGACCGCTCGACGGGCAGCCTCATCTGGATCCTCGGCACCCCCGACAACTGGGGGGTCCCCTGGTCGGACCGACTGCTGCAGGCCGCTCCGGGCCTCTCCTGGCCGTTCCACCCCCACGCGCCGATGTTGACGAGAGCGGGGAACCTCCTCCTGTTCGACAACGGCAACCACCGCACGTCGCCCTTCGATCCTCCGGTAAACCCTGCGAGCAGCCATAGCCGGGCGGTGATCTACGCGATCGACGGGGGCGGCACGCGGGTGGAGGAGATCTGGCGCTACGGCGGGCCCGGTGACGAGCTCTTCTACTCCGCCGCGGTCAGCGACGCCGACGAGCTCCCCCAGACCGGCAACATCCTCGTCACCGACGGCTTCAAGATCTTCCCCACCCCGATGCGCCGGTCGGCGCGGCTGGTGGAGGTCACCCGCACCACGCCACCGGTCAAGGTGTTCGAAGCGCTCTACGACGACCCGACGGGCACGATGTCCTGCATCATCTACCGCGCCGAGAAGCTGCCCGATCTCTACCCCTGACAAGCGGAAGTACCGCTGCCCGGGCAATGGTGCCGCGTGACGCCAGGATCGATGGCGTCGCGCTGTCCGGCGCGATCTCCTTCTCTAGCCGTGCCGCGCCCGCAGCCGCTCGACCACCGCCTCCAGCGAGCTGCCCCGCGCCCGCAGCAGCACCAGGGTGTGGAACAAGAGGTCGGCGGCCTCGCCGAGCACCGGCCCGAGCGCAGGGTCCTTGGCCGCGAGGGCGAGCTCGACCCCTTCCTCGCCGACCTTCTGGGCGATGCGGTGGATGCCGGCCGCGAACAGCTTCGCGGTGTAGGAACCCTCCGGGCGCGCGCTCTCCCGCTCCTCGACGATGCGCCCGAGCTTGCCGAGGAAGCCGAGCCCCGGCGCGTCCCCCGAGCCGAAGCAGGAGACCGTCTCGCGGTGGCATGTCGGCCCGGCGGGGGTCGCCCGCACGAGCAGGGCGTCGCCGTCGCAGTCCGGCTCGACGCCTTCGAGGGCGAGGAAGTGCCCGGAGCTCTCGCCCTTGGTCCACAGCCGGCCCTTCGAGCGGCTGAAGAAGGTCACCCGCCGGCTGGCGAGCGTCTCTTCCAGGGCGGCGCGGTCCATGTAGCCGAGCATCAGCACCTGCAGGCTGCGGGCGTCCTGCACCACCGCCGGCAACAGCCCGTCCATCTTCTCCCAGGCCAACGCCGCGATCGCCTCGGGGGTCATCGTCGCACCTCGATGCCCGCCGCCGCGAGCTCTGCCTTGAGCGCCGGGATCGGCAGCTCGCGCTTGTGGAAGACGCTCGCCGCGAGCGCCCCGTCGACATCCGCCTCCTGGAAGACCCGCGCGAAGTCCGCCGCGCAGCCGGCCCCGCCGGAGGCGATCAGCGGCACCCGGGTGATCTTCCGGGCGGCCGCGAGCTGCACGAGGTCGTAGCCCTCACGGGTGCCGTCCATGTCCATGCAGTTGAGCACGATCTCCCCGGCGCCGCGCTCCTGCACCTCGCGCAGCCAGTCGAGGGTGCGCCGCCCGCTGCTCTTCATCGTGTCGACCTTGCCGGTGTACTGCCAGACGTACAGCGTGCCGTCGCGCAGCAGGGAGTCGACCCCGACCACCACGCACTGGCTGCCGAACTCCGCCGCCAGCTCGTCGATCAGCCCGGGGCGCGCGAGGGCGGGGGAGTTGACCGAGACCTTGTCGGCGCCCGCGAACAGCACCTCGCGGGCATCTTCGACGTTCGCGATGCCGCCAGCGACGCAGAAGGGGATGTCGAGCCGCCGGGCGGTCTCGCGCACCCAGTCCCGCGAGACCGAGCGCCCCTCGGCCGAGGCGGTGATGTCGTAGAACACCAGCTCGTCGGCTCCCTCGGCGGCGTAGCGCTCGGCGAGCTCGAGGATGCCCCCGAGCACGACGTGGTCGCGGAACTTCACGCCCTTGACGACCACCCCGTCGCGCACGTCGAGGCAGGGGATGATGCGCCGCGCTAGCACGCGAGGGCCTCCGCGAGGGTGAAGCGCCCCTCGAGCAGCGCCTTGCCGATGATCAGGCCGTCGGCCCCGGTCGCGCGGACCGCGCGCACGTCCTCGAGGGAGCCGACGCCGCCCGAGGCCTGGATCTCCAGCGCCGGCCAGGCGGCGACCAGGGAGCGGTAGAGCGCGAGGTTCGGGCCGCGCAGGCTGCCGTCCCGGCCGATGTCGGTGCACAGCGCGGCGCGCAGGCCCGGATAGCGCGCGAGCAGCGTCTCCGGCCCGAGCCCGGAGGCTTCCAGCCAGCCCTCGCTCGCGACCTCGGCCCGCCCCTCGACGAGCCGCACGTCGATCGCCAGGGTGACCGCCTCGGGGCCGAGCGCGTCGAGGATCGCGCCGGTCGTCGCGGGGTCCTTGACCGCCAGGCTGCCGATCACCACCCGCGCCACCCCCGCGTCGCGCAGGGCGCGCGCCTGGGCGAGGCTGCGGATACCGCCGCCGACCTGCACCTCGAGCCCGCTCGCGGCGACCATGCGCCCGATCAGCGCGGTCTCGGTCGGGCGTCCGTGGCGGCTGCCGTCGAGGTCGACGATGTGCAGGTGGCGGGCCCCCTGCTCCGCGTAGGCCCGGGCGAGCGCGACGGGGTCCTGCGGGTAGTGGGTGACCGCCGCGAAGTCGCCCTGCAACAGCCGGACCGGCCGGCCGGCTAGCAGGTCGATGGCGGGAAGGATCTTCATAGCGCCAGGAAGTTCCTCAGAAGCTGCGCCCCGACCCCGGCGGACTTCTCCGGGTGGAACTGGGTGCCGTGGATGTTCCCGCGCCGGACGATGGCGGGGAAGTCCTCGCCGTGGCGGGTGGTCGCGACCGTGTGGGCGCCCTCGGGGGCGCGGTAGCTGTGCACGAAGTAGAAGTGGCTGCCGTCGGGGATGTCCCGGAGCAGCGGGCAGTCCCCGTCGGCCCGCACCCGGTTCCAGCCGATGTGGGGCAGGGTCTGGCCGCGGCTGTCGAGCCGGCGCACGGTGCCGGGCAGGATGCCGAGGCAAGGCGCGTCCCCTTCCTCCGAATGGCCGAACAACAGCTGCATCCCGAGGCAGATGCCGAGCACCGGCACCGTCAGCCCACGCAGCGCCGCGTCCAGGCCGGCGGCCTCGAGCCGGGCCATCGCCGCGGCCGCCGCCCCGACCCCCGGGAAGATCACGCGCTCGGCCTCCGCGACTTCCTCCGGCCGGGCGCTCAGCTCCCACGGTGCCCCGAGCCGGTCGAGGGCGTCGCAGACCGAGGCGATGTTCGCGGTGCCGGTGTCGACGATGACCGTCATCGCTACAGCACCCCCTTGGTCGAGGGCACGCCCTGGCCGGTGCGGGCGCAGGCCGCGCGCAGGGCGCGGGCGACGCCCTTGAAGGCGGCCTCGATCTGGTGGTGTGCGTTCTCCCCCTGCAGGGTGATATGGAGGGTCGCCCGCAGGGCGTCGGCGAAGGAGCGGAAGAAGTGCGGCACCAGCTCGGTCGGCAGCCCCCCGACCGCCTCGCGACTGAAGCCTCCCTCGAACTCCAGCCAGGGCCGCCCGCTCAGGTCGAGGGCGACCTGCGCGCGGGCCTCGTCCATCGGCAGCACGAAGCCGTAGCGTCCGACCCCGTGCTTGTCGCCGAGGGCCTGGCGCAGGGCGGCGCCGAGGGCGAGGGCGCAGTCTTCGACCGTGTGGTGCTCGTCGACCTCGAGGTCGCCCTCGCAGCGCAGGCGCAGCCCGAAGCCGCCGTGGCGGGAGAGCTGCTCGAGCATGTGGTCGAAGAAGCCGATGCCGGTCGCGACCTCGCAGGAACCGGGGCCGTCGAGATCGACCTCGACCGTGATCGCCGTCTCCCGCGTCGTGCGCGTCACGCTTCCCGTGCGCGGCTGCTCGAGCAGCCTGCGCACGATCTCCGGCCAGCCCTGCTTCGGGCCGATGCGCAGCCCCTCGATGCCCATGTTCTCCGCGAGCGCGAGGTCGGAGGCGCGGTCGCCGATCACGTAGGAGCGCGCCCGGTCGAAGCCCTCGCGCAGGTAGCCCTTGACCAGCCCCAGGCGCGGCTTGCGGCAGGCGCAACCGGCGGCGGGCAGATGGGGGCAGATCAGCACCTCGGCGAAGTCGATGCCCTGGGAGCCGAGGATGTGCAGGAGCAGGTCGTGGGGCGGATGGAAGTCCTCTTCGGGGAAGCTCGCCGTGCCGAGGCCGTCCTGGTTGGTGATCATCACGAGCGTGAAGCCGGCCGCCTGCAGCCGCAGCAGGGCCGGGATCACGCCCGCCACCAGGCGCAGCTTGGCGAGGTTGTCGATCTGCTCGTCCGGCGGCTCTTCGATCAGCGTGCCGTCGCGGTCGATGAAGAGGATGCGGCGGGTGCTCATCGGTGTCCCTCCGAAGGTCTGTTTCGAGGGCGATCGTCGGTTCCCTTGGCGGGACGGGCGGGCGTAAACCCCGCCCCTGCCCAGGCAAAGCCGTCGCGATCGAAATCCCCATCGACAACGCCAGCGGAATCCCCGTCCCCACCGAGGCAGGGGAGGCGTTCACCCCCTCCCGTCCGAGGCTGGAGGCTGTCCCCCTCGCAGGCTCGTGGGCAACTGCGCCACGTGGAGCTCCCTTTGCGCCGGACCGCCATCATCTTCCCTTCTCCAACGCCCCGAACATCCGCTCCAGGTCGGCGCGGCTGCCGACGCTGATGCGCACGCAGCCCTCGAGGCCGTGCAGGCCGCTGCGGTCGCGCACCAGCACGCCGGCCGCGCGGCAGCGGGCGGCGAAGCCGGCGGCGTCGTCGGTGCGCACGAGCAGGAAGTTCGCCTCGCTCGGGAAGACCTCCCGCACCTCCGGCCGCGCCAGCAGGCGCTCGGCCAGCCAGGCGCGGCTGGCGCGCACCGCCGCCACGCGGGCCGCCAGGCCGGCGTCGCCGAGGGCGTCGAGCGCCGCCTCCACCGCCGTGACCGCGGGCAGGGGCAGGGGATAGGGCGCCCGCACCCGGTGTAGCAGCTCGATGATGTCCGGCGCGGCGAGGGCGACGCCGCAGCGGGCGCCGGCCAGGCCCCAGGCCTTGGACAGGGTGCGCAGCACGACGAGGTTGGGGTGGGAAGCCAACGCGCCGGCCAGGCTCGGCTGCGCGGAGAACTCCCCGTAGGCCTCGTCGACCACACACAATGCGCGCCCCTCGAGGGAGCGGGCGAGGCTGGCGATCTGCTCCGGGGCGAAGGCGTTGCCGGTCGGGTTGTTCGGTGAGCACACGAAGACCAGCTTGACCGCCTCCGTGCAGGCCTCCCGCATGCCTTCGAGGTCGAGCCCGAAGCCGGGCCGGCGCAGGGGAACCTCGACGAGCGCCGCGCCCTGGATCGCCGCCGCGACCCGGTAGTAGCCGTAGCTCGGCGGCGTGGTCAGGATCGCGTCCCGCCGCGCCTCGCAGAACACGCGCAGCAGGCTGTCGATCGCCTCGTCGACCCCGCGCCCGACGAACAGCTGCGCCGGCTCGACGCCGTACAGGCCGCACAGCCGCCGCACCAGGCCCGCGGGCTGCGGAGCCGGATAGCGCACCAGCGGCGCATCCCCCGGCGCCTCGTTCGCGTCGAGGAAGGCCCGCGCCTCGGTCGCCAGGCTGCGGGCGGAGCTGTAGGGCACCAGGGCGCGGATCGCCGGGCGGGCCAGCGCGGCGCTCATCCGCCGACCTCCGCGGCGAGCTTCGCCAGGCGCAGGTCGACGGCGCGGCGGTGCGCCTCCAGGCCCTCGAGCCGGGCGAGGGTCTCGACGCAGGGGCCGATGTCGCGCAGGCCCTCGGGGCTGACCCGCTGGAAGCTGATCGTCTTGAGAAAGCTCTCGACCCCGAGGCCGCTCGCCATGCGCGCGAAGCCGCCGGTCGGCAGCACGTGGTTGGCGCCGCTGGCGTAGTCGCCGACCGCCTCGGGCGTCCACGGCCCGAGGAACACCGCGCCGGCGTGCTGCACCTGCGCGGTCCAGCGCTCGGCGTCCTCGAGCTGGAGGATCAGGTGCTCCGGCGCGTAGGCGTTCGAGATCGCGAAGGCGCCCTCGAGGTCGCGGGCGATGATGATCCGGCAGTGCTCGAGGGACTGCTCGGCGATCACGCGCCGCGGCAGGGTCTTGACCTGCTCGAGCAGCGCCCGGGCCGTCGCCTCGGCCTGGACGTGGTCGGGGGTGACCAGCAGCACCTGCGAGTCGGGGCCGTGCTCGGCCTGGGACAACAGGTCCGCCGCGACCAGCCGCGGATCGGCGGCGGCGTCGGCGATGACCAGCAGCTCGGAGGGTCCCGCCGGCAGGTCGCAGGCCGCCCCGTTCGGGTCGCTGGCGACCGCGAGCTTGGCCCGCTGCACCCACGGATTGCCCGGACCGAACAGCTTGTCGACCTTCGGCACGCTTTCCGTGCCGTAGGCGAGGGCGGCGATCGCCTGCGCGCCGCCGAGGGCGAACACCCGCTCGATGCCGCACAGGCTGGCGGCGGCGAGGATGCTGTCCGGCACGCGCCCGTCGCGGCCCGGCGGCGAGCACACCACCCGCAGGGGGCAGCCGGCGATCGCCGCCGGCACGGCGAGCATCAGCAGGGTCGAGGGTAGCGGCGCCTTGCCCCCGGGCACGTACAGCCCGACCCGCTCGAGGGGCCGCGCCTCGCGCCAGCAGCGGATGCCCGGCGAGGTCTCGCAGGCCTGCGGCGTCGGCCGCTGCACCTCGTGGAAGGCGCGCAGCTGCGCGATCGCCCGCTCGAGGGCGGCGCGGTCGGTCGCCGGCAGGCGGTCACGGGCGGCGGCGAGCTCGCGCCGGGGAACCTCGAGCCGCGGGCTCTCGACGCTGTCGAAGCGGCGGGTGAAGTCGAGCAGCGCCGCGTCGCCGCGCTTGCGGACCTCGGCGATGATCCTGCGCACCGCCGCGTCGAGCTCGGGATCCTGGCGGGCGGGCCGGGCGAGGAGCGCGGCGCGTTCCTCGTCGCTCAGGCGCGTCCACACGGTGGTTTCGATCGCGTGCATGGCGGGCCTCCTACTCGATGATCTTCTCGATCGGCACGACCAGGATCGAGCTCGCGCCCGCTTCCTTCAGCCGTCCCATGGTTTCCCAGAACACCTCCTCGGCGGCGACGGCGTGGATCGCGACGCGCTCGCCGCCGGCCAGCGGCAGCACCGTCGGCGCCTCCAGCCCGGGCAGGATCGCCTCGATCGCCGGCACGGCCGCCCGCGGCGCGTTCATCATGATGTACTTCGCCCGCGCCGCCCGCAGCACCCCGTCGATGCGCTGCAGGAGGGAGGTGAGCAGCCGGTCCTGCTCCGGAGTGAGCGCGCCCGGGGCGCGGATCAGGCGCGCCTCGCTCTCGAGCACCGTCGCGACCTCGACCAGGCCGTGGGCGCGCAGGGTGTTGCCCGTCGACACCAGGTCGCAGACCGCGTCGGCGACGCCGAGCTGGGGCGCGATCTCGACCGAGCCGGTGATCTCGACGACCTCGACGGACAGCTCCTGCGCGGCGAAGAAGCGGGCGGTCGAGGCCGGGTAGCTGGTCGCGACCTTGCCGCCGTCGAGGGCGCGCAGGTCGAAGCCCGCGCGCTCTCTCGGCAGGGCGATGCTCAGGCGGCACTTCCCGAAGCCGAGCCCGCGCAGCGTCTCGACGCGGGGTTCCAGGCCCCGGGCCTCGAGCTTCTCGTGGACGATGTTCGCGCCGACGATGCCGAGGTCGCAGACGCCGTCCTTGACGTACTCGGGGATGTCGTCGTCCCGCATCAGGGTCAGCTCGAGGGGGAAGTCGGACGAGCGCACCATCAGCTGGCCCTTGCGCCAGCCGAAGTCGATGCCGCAGCGGCGCAACAGGTCGACGCTCGCCTCGGCGAGCCGCCCGGACTTCTGGATCGCCAGACGCAGGCTCATCGCTCTTCCTCCGCGAGCTGCTGCCGGTAGCCTTCCCCGCCGGACAGGGCGCGGGCGACCCGGGAGACCGTCGCGGTGCTGACGCCGGTCGCGGCGGTGATCTGCCGGTAGGGGACGCCGCGGGCCAGGAGCCGCGCGACCTGCCAGCGATCGGCGAGAGAGCGCAGCTCGGCGGGGGTGCAGAGGTCCTCGAGGAAGGAGCGGCAGCGCGCGGGGTCGCGCAGCGAGACGAAGACCTCGCACAGGGCGTCGAGGGCGGGCGGGCGCGTGGCGTCCTTCACGGGAGTCCTCCGGCGGAGCAGGCCGGCGAGTTTAGCGTGGTAGCACGCTAAAGCAAGGCTTGTTTCGTGGGAATCTCGTCGTCGGCTTCCCTGACGATCTTTACTGACCTCAGCGTAAGTTCTGTCCAGCGAGGAGGTCAGTTCTCGGAGGACGACGGGAGGGGGTAAAATGGCTGTCTCACAGAACCCG
>JAUIEM010000413.1 GCA_030428695.1 bacterium | reverse complement strand
AGGGCAACGTCATGATGCCCATCGTGTACTTCGTCATCACGGCGCCAGCCACTAGCCCGCCCAGCAGCGCTGCATAGCGCACCTCGAGTCGCCGCCAGACCAAGACCAGAGCCAGGTAGATCACCGGGCCGTACATCGCGGCGAGGTGGTCGGCACCGTCGTCGGCCTGCGCACGTTCCGCTACGCGGTGTGGGGCGCCGCCGCGCAGGCGGCGGTGCACATGGAGAGCGCGGCCGACGGTCAGCGCGTGCTCATCTGCGGCGTCAGCTTGTCGTGCCGGTTCGGCCCGCCGAGGTTGTTCTCGGTGAAGTACTCCGGCCGGTACAGCTTGCCGATGTCGTGGTAGTAGGCGCCGACCTTCGCGAGCAGCGCGTTCGCTCCGACGCTGTCCGCCGCCGCCTCGGCGAGCACCCCGACCATCTGGCTGTGGTGGAAGGTGCCGGGCGCCTCGATGCGGAAGCGGCGGAAGAAGGGCTGGTTGAGGTCACCGATGCTCAGCAGCCGCACCTCGGGCACCACCCCGAAGAACTTCTCGAGCAGGGGCAGGATCTCGAACAGCACGTAGCCGAACAGCACCCCGTTGAGGAACGCGAGGAAGGGCTGCTGGGTGACCTTCCAGCCCAGCCCGGTCGGGTCGCTGCCGAGGGCCGCGAGGTCGAGGCCGCCGGTGTAGATCGCCGCGACGACCTCGGTGAAGGCGAGCAGCACCCCGGTGAACAGGCCGAGCCGGATCAGCTGGTAGCGGCTCTTGATGTGCTCGGTGCCCGCGATGGCGAGGGCGCTCCCGACGAAGGAGACCAGCCCCATCGCGAAGTCGATGTGGTGCCCGGTGCCGAGCTCGAGGTCGACGAAGACCGCCATGCTGACGCTCGCGATGCCCATCCCGGCGATCGCGATGCGCGGCCCGTAGATCATGCTGAAGCAGGCAGCCAGGAGCGGCGTCGGCACGAGCTGCCGGGGCAGCCCGAGCAGGGTCAGGAGCCGCAGGATCACCAGCGGCAGCACCACCGCCACCCCGAAGCCCCACACGCTGCGCCCGTCGGCCTTCTCGCGCCGGGCGAGCTCGGCGAGCAGGGCGCCGAGGATCACGCACACCAGCAACAGCCCGATCATGCGCGGCGGCGCGAGCTTGTCCTCGAAGCCGATCGTGATCAGCCCGAGGTTGACGATGACGAAGAACAGGACCTGGACGATCGCGAGCCCGCGCTGCCGCCAGAGCTGCCCGGTCGGGCTCTTCGGTCCCTCGATCAGGCCCAGGATCTTCGAGCGGCGCGACTTGTGGACCCGGATCGAGGCCATCTCATTCCGCCTCGTTGCGGGTGTAGGCCTCGACGATCTTCCAGACCAGCTTGTGACGGACGATGTCGGCCCGGCGCATGCGCTGCACGCCGATGCCGTCGATGCCCTCGAGCAGCTGGCGGGCGTGGATCAGCCCCGAACGCCCCGCCGGCCGCAGGTCGATCTGCGTCTCGTCGCCGGTCACGACGATCTTGCTACCCTGGCCCATGCGCGTCAGGAACATCTTCATCTGCTCGCGGGTCGTGTTCTGCCCCTCGTCGAGGATGATGAACGACTTCTCGAGGGTCTGCCCGCGCATGTAGGCGAGCGGGATGATCTCGATCACCTCGCGCTCGATCAGCCGCCGCGCGGTCTCGTAGCCGAGCAGCGCGTAGAGGGCGGCGAACAGCGGCCGCAGGTACGGGTGCACCTTGGCCTGCAGGTCGCCGGGCAGGAAGCCGAGCTTCTCACCGGCCTCGACGGCGGGCCGCACGAGCACGATCTTCTCGATCTGCCCCTTCTTGAGCAGCGACACGGCCTTGACGACGGCGAGGTAGGTCTTGCCGGTGCCAGCGGGCCCGATGCAGAAGACGATCGCGTTCTCGGCCATCTTCTTCAGGTAGACCTTCTGCCCGTCGGTGCGCGCCTTGAAGCCCTTGAGCTTGATGCCGTCGGAGAGCTGCTTCGTGGTCGGCGCGTGCGCGGCGACCAGCTTTTCGACGGTGTCCTCGCCGATGTCCTGGGCGGCGTCGGCCATGTCGAGCAGGTGCCGCAGCACCCGCTCGGCGTGGCCGACGCTCTCGCGCTCGCCCTCGAACATCAGCTCGCCATCGCGCAGGCTGAAGTGGACCCCGAAGCTGCTTCCGATCTTCCGCAGGTATTTGTCCCGCGTCCCGAACACCTTCAGCACCGTCGCCGCGTCCGGCAAAAGAAGAGACCTCGCCACGGTGTCCGTGTCGAGGCCGCGGGGATGGTGGTTGCTGTGCTTCAAAAAGCCACTCCTTTATGCCACTTCAGGAGGAAATAGAACACAGGAGCGGTGAAGAGAATGCAGTCGACGACGTCGAGCAGCCCGCCGAATTCAGGCAGGAGCGAACCGCTGTCTTTGACCTGTGTCGCGCGCTTGAGAACGGACTCTGCGAGGTCTCCTATCGCAGTGACCACCGCCAGCAGGGTACCATAGGCCAGAGCCACTTTCCAGCCGAGGAGCGCCCCGACGGGCGTGCACAGGCTGAACATGAGGGAGATGACGACCCCTCCGAGCAGGGCGCCGAAGCCCCCCGCCCGCGTCTTCCCCGGACTGATGTGGGGAATCAGCTTGCGCTTGCCGAAGAAGCGCCCGACGAAGTAGGCGAACACGTCGCTGCCCTTCGACACCGCGACGATGTACAGCAGCAGCCACAGCCCGTGCGGGCCGTAGCGCAGCTTCATCGCCAGGGCCCCGGGCCCGAAGACATAGAGGAAGGCGAAGAGCCCCCGCACCACCGCGTCGAGCCGGGGCGGGGCCGGGGTGTGACGCAGCTCGACCCCGAGCAGCCCGAGCATGTACAGGAAGCCGGCCGCGAGCTGCAGATCGCCGACCGGCAGCCCGAGCTCCGGCCACTCCCGGGCGATCAGCTCGAAGCTGAGCAGCGAGGCCCCGAGCGCCGTCCCGCACAGGGCGCGCAGCGCGGTGAAGGTCGGCTTCCCGAACATCCGCAGCACCTCGACGTGCGCGGCGCTGAGCACCCCGATCACCAGGCAGCCGACGCCGAAGCTGCGCCCGCTGTAGCCGTCGATCGCGAACAGGCCGACCGCGAGGAAGATCAGGCTCAGGCCGATCGAGATGCGCAGGGCGAGCTTCTTGCCGGGGCTGCGTTGGCTCACGCGGATCACCGGGGGTCGAGGGAAGTTGAGAAACGTAGAGCATGGGGTGCGCGATGTCAAGCGTGGCAGCGCCGTGGCGCGGGTTCCCATCGTTTCCTCGGCGCAGCCGCCACGGAAGACTCAGCGCATAGCCGGTGCCGGCGCTCGCGCCGGCTGCCGGCTGGAGCGGGAAAGCCGGGCGCCGCGCGACGGCGCCTGCGCCGTGGCGCGGAGGCAGCGCATAGCCGGTGCCGGCGCTCGCGCCGGCTGCCGGCTGGAGCGGGAAAGCCGGGCGCCGCGCGACGGCGCCCGCGCCGTGGCGCGGAGGCAGCCCGGGTATCCCATCGTCTTCCGGGGCGGCGCAGCCGCCACGGAAGACTCAGCGCATAGCCTCGTGCAGGGTGCGGCTGAGGTCGACCGCGCGGTACGGCTTGCGGATGTAGCCCTGCAGCCCGTTGGCGGTCAGCTCGGAGAGGTCGTCGTCGAGCAGGAACCCGCTCGCGAGCACCACCCGCACCTCCGGCTCGAGCTCGCGCAGGCGGCGGAAGCAGTCGCGGCCGTTCATCTCCGGCATGATCATGTCGAGCAGCACGACGTCGATCGCGTCCCGGTGCGTTCGGTAGACCTCGATGGCGCGCGCCCCGTTCTCGGCGGTCAGCACCTTGTAGCCGAGGTCGACGAGCAGCGCCTCGGTCGTCTCGCGCAGCACCAGCTCGTCGTCGACGACCAGCACCGTGCCGCTGCCCGGCACCGGCTCCACCTCCGGCGCGGTCGAGGTGGACGCGTCGCTGAGCGGGAGCAGCAGATGGAAGCAGGTGCCCTTGCCGGGCTCGGAGTAGACCTTGATCGCGCCGCCGTGCTGCCGCATCGCCCCGTGGGCCTCGGAGAGCCCCAGGCCCGTGCCTTTGCCCTGCGGCTTGGTGGTGTAGAAGGGGTCGAAGATGTGCGGAAGCACCTCCGGCGGGATCCCCGTGCCGGTGTCGCTGACCGCGAGCTCGACGAACTCCCCCGGCACCAGCTCGAAGGGGCTGGTCGCGCACCAGGCCGCCGACAGGTCGACCGTCTTGGTGCGGAACTGCAGCGTCCCGCCCTCGGGCATCGCGTGGGAGGCGTTGATGCCGAGGTTGAGGAGGACGTTCTCGAGCTGGGTCCCATCGCCGAGCACGGTGCTGTTCTCGGCGGCGAGGTCGAGCTCGATGCGGACCCGCTTGTCGAGGGTGGTCTCGAGCAGCGCCACGGTGTCGCGGACGACGTCGTGCAGGTCGGTCGGCGCGACGTGGGCCGCCTGCTTGCGGCTGAAAGCGAGCAGCTTCGAGGTCAGCTCGGAGAGCCGGCCGACGCCGTTCTCGATCACCTCGAGGTAGCGCCGCGAGCGGTCCTTCTCCGGCAGCCGGGCGCCGATCAGCTCGCCGGCGCCGAGGATCGCGGTCAGCATGTTGTTGAAGTCGTGGGCGACGCCCCCGGCGAGTTGTCCGAGCGCGTCCATCTTCTGTGCGTGGCGCAGCTTCGCGTCGAGCTCGAGGCGGTCGGTGATGTCGATGCCGACGGCCCAGCTCTCCCAGCTCTTGATCGGCATCTCGGCGCCGATCGTCGACCAGGCGATGATGCGGCGGCTGCCGTCCTTGCAGCGCAGGGGAAACTCGAGGTCGCGCAGGGTCTCGCCGCGGCGCAGACCCTGGAGGAAGGCGGCGAGCCGGGCCGGCTCGGGGAAGAGGCGGGCGAGGGCGCGGGGATGGCCGAGCACCTCGTTGGCGCTGTAGCCCGTCACCCTCTCGCACTCGGCGTTCCACTCGACGAGCGTGTCGTTCTCGTCGAGGGCCGCGAGCAGCACGGGCAGGGTGGCGACGATGCGGCGCAGCCCGTCCTCTCCGCGCCGCAGCTCGTCGATGGTCGCCCGCACCGCCTCCCGCATCGCGACGAAGGAGCGCGCGAGGTCGCCGATCTCGTCCCCGCGGTCGAGCTCGACGGGCGGCTGGTCGGGCTCGCGGCTGACGACCCGGCTCAGCGACGTGCGCAGACGGGCGAGCGGGCGGAGGAAGAAGAAGGAGATGCACAGGCCGAGGACGACGACGAGCACGACGAGCACGACCAGGATCGTCGCGATCCGCCCGCGCACGCTGCGCTCGATCTGGCGGGCGACGAGCTCGTCGGAGAAGTACACGGTCACCGTGCCGACCGCGCGGCTGCGGGCGCCGTGGGCGATCGGAGCCGTGCGGCGTGCCAGGTGACCGAGCTCGTCGTCAGGCTGGACCGGCCGCAGGCCCTCGCCGTCCCGCAGCAGGCCGGCGAGCAGGCTGTCGTCGAGGGCGTCCCGGACGACGATCGCCTCGACCTCCGGGTCCTCGAGCTGCGTCTCGAGGCAGCGCACGAGCTCGCCGCGGTCGTAGTCGTGGACCGGCGTGAAGAGGAGCGAGCCGAGCTGGTGGCTGGCGATGTCGATGCGCCGGGCCTGTTCCGTCCGCAGGCGCCCGATCAGCTCGGTGATCTCGTACGCGCCGAACAGCCCGAGCACGAAGGTCGTGACGACCCCGATCAGGAGGCTGATCCGCGTCCGCAGCGAGCGTAGCGAGGCGATCAACGGGGGGCTCCGCAAACGTCCACCTCAGCCGCCCTCCGTAGGGGTCTCGAGCGGGTCGAACCAGAGCTCGGGGCGATCGACGGGGACGGAATCGGGCAGGAAGGGGCTGGCGATCTCGATGATCCTCCGCTCCGCGAGGGCGGCGCGCTCGATGGCCACGCCGTGGAACTTCCAGAACAGCCGCTCGAAGCTGCCGTCCTTGAGCATCGCCTCGAGTCCGGCGGTGATGCGCGCGCGCAGCAGCGCGCCCTTCGGACTGTCCGCCACCCACACGTAGCGGACGAGGGGATAGTGCAGCGCGAAGCCCTCCGCGACGGACAGCTCAGGGAGCGCCTCGCGGCGCTCGTCGAGCTCGATGAAGATCTCGTTGACCCCGCGGGGGAAACAGTCGAAGCGTCGCTTGACCAGCATCTCGAACAGCCCCTCGTAGTCGCTGCCGGTCACGACCTCGAGGCCCGCGTGCTCATAGATCGGCACATCCGCCCAGTCACGCCCCTGGCCGATGCGCAGCCCACGCAGGCCGTCGAGCCCGGCGACGGTCGCGAAGGTCTCGGCGTCCTCCCGATGGATCAGGCAGAGCCGGTAGCCGAGCAGACCGCGGTCGAGGGGAATGCGGACGGGTGTCAGCTCCTCTTCGGCCGCGATCGAGGTCGGACGGAACAGCAGGTCGAGCTGCGGCCTCGCGTTGACGAGCAGCTTGAACAGCCGCAGCTCGTTCATCACCTGGGCGGCGGGCAGGAGCTGGAAGCGCTCGCCGGGTTCCTGCGCCCGCTCGAGCGCGCTCTCGATCAGGGCGAGGTGGTACAGGTGCCGGTCGTCGTCCGGCGACTCGGGGCGAGGGTAGAATACGGGCGTCCGCGTGCGGGTGGCCGGCACGAGCTCGGTCATCGGCACCGAGGCGGGCGCGGCCTGTGCGGCAAACGCCCACCACAGCGCCACGGCGCAGAGTCCGACGAGGACGAGGGCAAGCGCGATGCGCACGGGTGCTCACCGGGGGTTGACGGGCCTGGTTCGTCAAGACAGCCTAACGCGCTCGTCCTGCGGTCGCAAGTGAAGGGCCGGAAAGGAAAATCGAACACCCAGGGCCCGTCCTGCGGTCGCAACCGAGCCCCTGGCGGGCTACTTCGCGCCTGGGGCCGCGGCGGCGTCCTTGGCCTTCTTCGCGGCGCGCACCGTCGTCAGCATCTGCTCGAGGCTCTTGCGCGCGGCGGCGAGGCGCTCGCTGCCGTCGGAGAAGGCCTCGCGGTAGCGCGCCTCCTCGTCGGCCCGGTGGAGCTGGTTGATCCACTGCATGAAGATGAGCGGATGGTAGTGGTAGACCACGGGATCCTGGGGGAAGCCCGGCACGCTGCGGGCGACCTCTTCCCAGAACATCAGCGGCTGGTAGCGGGCGTAGTCTTCGTCGTCGATCAGGTCGCCGTAGTCCTCCCGGCTGACCGACCACTCGCTCTGGAACCGCACCCGCGCCTTGCGCAGCTTGGCCGCCTGCAGGGCGAGGTCGGCCTCGGCCGGGTCTTCCCCCAGCGCCGTCTCGACGCCCGCCTCGTCGACGTACTTTCCGCCGTCGAGCGCGATGTCGAAGGGACCGTCGAAGCGCTCGGCGCTGAACAGCTCGAGGTGCACCAGCCGACGCTGCACGTAGCCGCCGGCCAGGCCGAGCTTGTCGCCGACGAAGACCCGCTCATCGGGGAACACGATCTCGCCCGCGCGCAGCTTCTCGAGCAGCGCGTCGAGCTTCTCGAGCTGCGCGGTCAGCTCTTCGTGGGAGGCGAGCAGCTTGTCGGGCAGGGCCTTGTTCGCCGCCTCGAAGTGCTCGGCGCCGGCGGCCTCGAGGATCGCGAGCTCCTCCTGCAGGTTGTCGCGGCGGGCGAGCATGCGGTCGAGCCAGGTCGGGTTCGGGCGCGGCTTGCCGTTCTTGCGGCGCGAGGGCTTTCCGTAGCTGAAGCCGGACGGGACCAGGTGCATCGCGAGCGTGTAGACCTTCTTGCCCGGCTGGTCGAGCGCGAGCTTGCCGTCCGCGCCGGGCGTCGTGCGTACCTCGTGCTCGAGCAGCACGAAGCACGCGCTCGACTCGTTGCTCGGCGCCTCGCCGTAGCGGCAGGCGATCAGCTTCCCGTTCGCCATCGCGTAGACCGGCGTGGGGCGCGCGAAGAGCGCGTGCACGCCGCCGTGCCAGAGGCCGTTGGCGCCGATGGGGAAGTAGCCGCAGCCCGCCTCCTCGAAGCGCTGCAGGTAGTCGTCGAGGAAGTAGTCGTCGCCGTGGTCGGTGAAGTACGACGCCTGCTCGAAGTCGCGCTCGTGGGTGCCGAAGTCGAAGGGGTACCACCAGTCGTCGCGCACGCCGCGGCGGATCAGGCTCCAGTCGAGCATCGGCCCGGGGTCGCGGACCCGCGGGGCGACCGACTGGTGGGCGACGACGCCCTCGAACAGCGAGAGGAACATCCGCACCACCGCGTCGCGGCCCGACTGCGCCTTGCCGTCGTAGGTCACGCGGCGGGCGCGCTCGAGCTCGAGCAGCGGCTTCTTGCCGAGAGCCTCGACGAACCACTGGCCGAGCCGCCCGCCGGAGGTCTCGATCCAGCGCGTGTTCAGGGAGCGGAAGGTCGCCCAGGGGTTGCCGAGGAAGTTGCGGGGCAGACCGAACTGCACGCACAGCCCCCGCAGCACGTCGATCAGCTCGAGGGTCTGCTCTTCGGGGAAGACTTCCCACACCTCGCGCCGCGCCCCCCGGCCCGGCGGGCAGTGACGCGCCCGCAGCCGGTACATCAGGCCCCAGGGGCCGAAGAAGCGCGGCACCTGGGCGCGCGCCTCGCGCCCGCCGCGGAAGGGCGAGATCTTGCCGCGCCGCCAGCGGGCGAGCTTGTTCAGCGTCTTCGGCACGTCCTTCTTGCCGGGGGCCTCGCCGAGGTGGGCGAGCATCACGCCGACCGCGCGCTCGGCGAGCTTCCCCTTGACCACCCGCAGCTTCGCCCGCTCGTCGGCGTAGCGGTAGGCCTTGCCGTTGCGGTCGATCAGCAGGTGGCAGCCGAAG
>JAUIEM010000003.1 GCA_030428695.1 bacterium | reverse complement strand
CGGGCGCAAGCTCGTTCCGGCGGCTGCTCCTCAATGGCACGCCCCAGTTCGGCAAGGACACCCCCGAGAGCCGTGCCCAGACCGCCGAGCTCCTGATCCGCGCCGGCGACCCGGTCGCCGCCGTCGACTTCCTGCCGACCCTGGAGCAGGCCCGGACACTCGATGAGCTCGAGATCTACAAGCGCCTGCTCGCCTACAACCTCGGCCTGACCGTGCGGCTGCGCGAAGGCGCCGCCCTGCAGGAGGCCCTCGACCAGGCCTGGACCCTGGCGCGCATCGTGATGGACCACCCCGAGGCCGACCGCCTGACCCGGCGGCGCGCCTTCTCCGACGCCCTGACCCTGATGCCGAGCGCGCCCCCGGACGAGTCCGCCGCCTGGCTGGCCTCGCTGTTCGCGGGCGACGGCAAACAGGGCGACGAGGCGGTCTACGTGCTCGCCGACAAGCTCGCCCAGGAGGTCGCGAACGAGGCCGCGCCGGCCGCGCGGGCGAACTCCCTGCTGGTGCTGCGCAACCTCGTCGAGGCGATGCTGACCCACTACGACGCGAGCTCGCCGACCCGCCGGGTGCAGCTCGGGATGCTCGCGCAGACCCTGCTCGTCGAGCTCGAGCGCTCGGCGGACAAGGCCGAGCCGGACATCGGCGCGCGCCGCAAGGAGCACCCCTACGCCGCCCAGCGCCGCCGTCAGCAGCAGGGCCGCGGGCTGCAGCCGGTCACCCTGGCCGGCATCCTGCCCGCCCTGCCGAGCCCGGACTGGCTCGAGGTGATGGACCCGGTCACCGCCGCCCGCAGCTACGCGGCGATGTTGAAGGTCTACGGCAAGACCGACCAGGTCGCCCTCGGCCTCGCCCTGCTCGACGAGGCCGCCCGGCGCCTCCCCGGCGACGGGTCGCGCTTCGCGGGCGCCCTGCTCAGCGGCTGGTCCGAGGCGATCAAGGGCCCGCCGGAACCAGTCGAGCAGAACTTCTACGGCGGCGCGCGCTACTACCTCGGCGGCCGCCAGCCCCTCGAGCAGACGACCCCGGTCACGCGCGCCTTGCAGGCCCGGCGCCTCGATGCCCTGTCGAGCATGCTCGCCCTGGCCGAGGAGCTCGGCATCGAGGACATCCCGGCCACCGCCAAGGTCGACGCCTTCCTCGCCGCCCACAGCTCCGCCGAGGTCTACGACACCGGGGACGTCGAGCGGGTGTTCGGTCCGCTTCCCTCCCTCGATCCCGCGATGCTGACCGCCCTGGTCGGCGCCGCCCTGCAGGCGCTCGACGCGACCTGGAGCGACGAGGAGGCCCAGACCGCCGCGAAGACGAACCGCGACGACAAGCAGATCGCCGAGCAGATCCGGCTCGGCTACGAGTTCGCCCTCGCCCTGCTCGACGCCATCCGCACGGCCAACCCCGACGTGATCGAGCAGCCGATTCTCGAGGCGCAGATCCACTTCACCTACGCGAACTACCTGTACGAGGACGACCAGATCGACTACCAGGAGCTGCGCCGCCGCCGCGCCCGCTGCTTCGAGCTCCTGCAGGGCGCCGCCGAGGCCTACGTGCGCGGCGCGTGCGAGGGGCACATCCCGGTCGAGCCGACGCGCGTCTACGGACCCTGGTTCACCCTCGCCCTCGGCGCGCTGAACATCACCGACCTCAGCCGGGAGACCGAGCCCGCGCCCGAGCAGTTCCCGGCGATCGCCGCCTCGCTGGAGGGCTTCCCCGAGCGGCTCCACGACCTGCACAAGGAGGAGCTCGGCGACTGGCTGAACGCGCAGCTCGCGGCCTGCCCCGAGCCCGCCCGGCTGATGGTCACCGAGGCCGGCCTCGAGGTGCTCGGGGCGCACAACGCCGCGCGCCTGCTCGAGCGCCGCAAGAAGCTGTACTACAGCCTCCTCGACGAGGTGCGCCTGGTCGTCGCCCCCGACGGCGGCACGACCGTCGGCCACGAGCAGGCCTTCGGCATCTTCCTCGGCCTCGAGTTCACCCATGAGCTCGGCCGGGAAGGCGAGAACTTCGCGAAGTACCTGTACAACGACGTGCGCGACAACTTCAACGACTTCGCCGAGACCGACTTCCGCGACCGGCTCTCCGAGTCGATCGCCAAGGCCCTCGGCAAGAGCTTCACGATCGAGTTCATCGCGCTCTACCCGGCGGCCACGACGCCGATTCCCGCCGAGCAGCCCGGCTGGCTGCACAAGCGCCTCGCCTACATCGCGGTCGTGCCGAACGACCGCTCCGTCGACCGCATCCCGCCGATCGAGATGGGCCTGGACTTCTGGGACGGCTACAATGACGTCGTGCTCAACGTCTACTCCCCCGAGCTGGTGATCGACGCGAGCGCCCCGACGGTCGCCCGACCACTCCACGGCCTCGAGATCGACCAGACCCTCGACCCGCGCGACCTCGCCGAGGCTGGCGCGCTGCTCGAGATCCGCGTCCGGGCGGAGGGCGTCGCGCCCGCGCCCGACGCCCTGCTACGCCTCGGCGACGAGCCCTTCCCCGGCTTCGTCGTCCGCGAGGTCGAGAAGGGTCCCCTCGAAGCGACCGGCGCCGAGCGCAAGGACGCCGGCGAGCCCAAGCCGCGGCCGGAGACCGTGCAGCTCTGGAAGTACACCCTCGGGCCGGCGGTCGGGACCGCGCCGAGCCGCTTCGCCTTCGCCGCGCCGACCGCCCTCGCCGACAGCGCGCAGGTCGCCTACCGGGTCTACACCGACACCGAGCTGGTCGACACCGAGCGCGTCGCCGCGCTCGACCCGGTCGGAGGGCTGCCCTGGCCGTGGCTGGTGGCGGCGGCGCTCGCGGTCGCCGGGCTGGTCTGGTGGAAGCTCCGCCGCAGCCGCCAGGCCGAGGCCGCCGCGCGCCAGGTCGACACCAACCCGTACGGCCTGCCGGCGGAGATCACCCCCTTCACCGCCGTCGGCTACCTGCACCGGCTGCGGGTCGAGCGCGCCGGCTCCCTGCCGGCGGCCGAGCACAGCGCGCTGGCGACCGAGATCGAGGCCCTGCAGGAGAAGTTCTTCGCCCCGGACGCCGACCCGGACGACAACCCGCGCGCCGAGCTCGAGGCCGTGATGGCCCGCTGGGCCGAGCGGGCCGGGCTCGGGGCGGGCCGGCGGTAGGACCTCCCGCCGGGGAGCAGCCTACCCCGCGCGCAGCACCGCCCGCCGCATGCCGTCCGCGTGTACCGTCGCGACTGCCCCGGCGGCCACGCAGCCCGCCGCCGCGGGGGCGTCGGCCAGGGCGCGCAGGCTGCCCGCGCACAGGCAGGGCTGCGGCGCGGAGCGCGGCAGGGGAAGCGCCCGCCGCGCGCAGGAGACGATCGCGAGGGTGCCGGCCAGCGGCGGGCGCCCCGGGGCGTCGACCACGCGACCGAAGCACACCCGCAGGCCGCCGCGCACCGAGGCGAGATACCAGAGCCCGCCGCTGCGGGTGCCGTCGGTCGCCGCATCGAGGACGACGACCGTCTTCCCTGCGCAGCTCCGCGTGCGGACGATCAGCTGATCGCCCGGGCGCGGGCGGAACGCGTCACCGGCGCGGCGTCCCTGGAAGCTCTCGGCGGGCGTTTGCGTGCCGCGGAAGACGCCGAACGGGACCTCCTCGCCGAGGCGGTACAGGAGCCCGCGTAGCGCGTCGGGCAGACCGTGCCCGAGGCGCCGCCGGAAGAAGCGGGCGAACCAGCGCCCGAGCAGGCGGGCGCGGACCGGATCGGAGCCCTCCCGCGCCTGCTGCTGGAAGACCGCCAGCCACCGCGGCAGGCCGGGGGCGAGGGCGCTCCGGGCCGCACTGCGAGCGTCGAGACGGGCCTCGGGGCGGATGCCGGCAGCCCGGCAACAGTCCTCCAGGGCAGATTGGAGCGCGGGATCGGCGAAGTCGAATGCAGGCGGGAACATGGCGGCCTCCACGGGTGGTTTCCGTGGAGACTGGTCGCAAGCCCCGTTCCAGAGCCGCCCCGCCGCCTGGCAGGCGGACTCGGGGGTCAGGACACAGGAAGCCCGCAGAACACGCCCGGCCTGCGCCGCGCACCGCCGCCGCACACCCCGGCACAGTGCAGCTCAGTCGCCGAACACCACCAGCCCGCGCGCGACCTCTCCCGTCAGGAGCGCCGCGTAGGCCGCGTTGATCGCCTCGAGGGGATGCCGCGCGCTGATCAGCGCCGCGAGGTCGAGGCTGCCCTCACGGTACAGGTCGAGCAGCCAGGGGAAGTCCCGGTCGGCGTCGACCGAGCCGTAGTAGCTGCCCATCACGGTCTTCTCCTCGCGGGTGATGCGCGCCCCGGGCAGCTCCGACGCCGATGCCATCGGCGCCAGCCCCGCGAGCACCGCGGTGCCGCCGCGCCGGCAGGCTTCGAAGGCCAGGCTCTGCAGCGCCGGCGTGCCGACCGCCTCGAAGACGTAGTCCGCCCCGTGGCCGCCGGTGCGCGCGCGGAGCTCCTCGAGCAGGCTCGGCCCGGCGGACAGGAAGTCGGTCGCCCCGAGGCGCCGGGCGAGCGCCTCTTTCGCCGGCTGGCGGTCGACCGCGATGATGGTCGTCGCCCTGGCCAGGCGCAGCCCCTGCACGACGTTGAGCCCGACCCCTCCGCAGCCGAGCACGACCGCGCTCGCCCCGGCCTCCACCCGCGCCGTGCGCAGCACCGCACCGACCCCGGTCGCGACCGCGCAGCCGACCAGGGCGGCGATCTCGAGGGGCACATCCTGCCTGATCGGGACGCAGCTCTTCTCGCGCACGACGATGCGCTCGGCGAAGGTCGACAGGCCGCAGTAGTGGTAGACCGGCGCCCCATCACGGGAGAAACGCGGCGTCCCGTCGTCGAGCACCCCCTGCCAGATCGGCCCGTCGTAGGTCGCGCACAGCTGCGGCTGCTCCCGGTCGCAGAAGAAACAGGCCCGGCAGGCCGGCGCCCAGCTCAGCACGACGTGGTCGCCGACGGCGACCCGCGTCACCCCCTCGCCGACGGTCTCGACCACCCCGGAGCCTTCATGCCCCGGAACCAACGGCAGGGGGTGCCGCGTCGCCCCGGACTGCAGGTGGTAGTCGGAGTGGCAGACGCCGGACGCCGCCACCCGCACCCGCACCTCCCCCGGCCCGGGGTCGGCGAGCGTCAGGGGGACGACGGAGAAGGGCTGGCCGGTTCTCTCGAGCAGCGCGGCGCGGACCTGCATGGGGTGTCCTCCGGGATGGGTCGGTCTCTTTTCGCCAGGGGGCCCTACGGACGTCAACAGGTTTCTTCCCTGTTTGCGGAGGACCTACGCCGGCCGAGCACCTCCCGAACCGTCCACCCGGACCACGGTCACGGTCACGGCGACGGCCACGCCGCGACGGTCCACGGTCCACGGCCCACGCTGGGGGGCTCCGCCTCGGCTGCCAGGGAACATGGGGCGCGGGGATGTGGGAAGCGTCGGAGCCTCCCCGATGGGCTAGCCCGTCACCTAGTGACCTCAGCATAAGTTCTGTCCGACTGCTCCAACTCGACAACCACAGTCCTTCGCGGGCGAAGTAAGAGGAACCGCAGAGGACGCATGGATCGCAGAGGGCCGCAGAGGGCACTTGTCTTCTCTCCGGCCCTCCGCGGACTCTGCGCCTCTGCGGTTCTTCCGCTCGGAGCTCTTCTGTACCGCCCCTCGCAGAGCGACGTTCCGCAAAGGCCCAGAACTTACGCCAAGGTCAGTAGGTAAGTGGTTTGCGGATCGGTGAGAGCCTGCGAATCAGGCCGACCTTGGAGGTCGCAGCGTGCATCGAGTGGCGTCGATCTACGCCGGATGTTGCCTGCCAGGGGAGGGGTTCACGAGGCTATCTCACGGAACCCCATGACGCACGTCCCCAAGCCTGCGGCGGGCGGGGGTAAACCCCGCCCCTACATTGGATTCCGACGCACCCGGCGATGCAAGACCGGAGGAGGATCGGGCAGGGCACGGGCACGGGCGCGGGCACGTCCTGGAGAGGAAACCTCGACCGAGGGATCGAGCCCCTACCGCACCCGCCAGGGCCCGACGACCCGGAAGCGCGCCGGCGGGCGCTCGTAGCCGAGCCGGTCGAGGACCCGCCGCGCCTCAGCCCCGAGCGGCGTGGTCGCGTAGCCCTGCCCGTCGACGGCCTTCACCCCCAGGCCGGCGAAGGCGCGCTGCAGGGACTCCAGCTCCAGTCCGCTGCGCGACTCGAGCCAGCGGATCAGGAGCTGCGCGACGCTCGCGATCGCCAGCTCTGCCCGGTCGCCGCCATCCTGGGGACGCTGCCGCAGCTGGGCGAAGACGCTCTCGACCGCGTCGGCCTGGTCGGCGAGGGTCGCGGCGGCGGGCACGGGCGCCTTCGTGACCGCGACGGCCAGGCCGGCGAAGCGGCGGGCGGCGGCCAGGGCCATGCGGTCGAGGATCACCGGACCGGCCGGCTCGCCCTCGTCGTCCTTGCGCCGCGCGTCGCGCCGCAGGAAGGAGCGCAGGTGGCGCTGGGCGAGCAGCTCTTCGGCGGCCTCGGGCCCGCGCGCGAGCACCTTGCGGATCTCGGTCACGCGGCTGTCGAGCAGGCGCAGCATCGCCGCGCGGGCGTTCTGGTCGCGGCGCACGAGGTAGGTCTCGCCCTCGACCCGCACGCTCTTGTACGACAGCTCTCCGCGCTCGGGGTGCCGCCGGTAGCCGCCGGAGCGGGCGAGCACGGTCCGCAGGCTGCGCGGCGGCAGCTCGCCTTCGCGCAGCACGACGGCGAAGTCCGCGGGGTCGAGGCGGGTCTCCCCGCTCCGCGCCGCCCGCACCCAGTGCACCGCGCGCCCGCCGAAGGACTGGGCGCACCAGGTCTGGCGCGGCGCCCCGGAGGGCGTCGCGACGCGGAGCAGGCTCCCGTCGAGCCGCACTTCGAGGAGCTCGGCCGGCTCGCCGCTCGACGAATCTCCATCCGGCAGCGTCGGAGCGTCTCCCTTCGCCGCGGGGAAGACCCCGGCGAGGAGCGCGCCGAGGTCGCCGGCGAGCTTCTCCCAGCGCCGCGCGAGCAGGGACCGCACGCCAGCCAGCTGGCGCGGCTCGAGCGCTTCGGCTTCCGGCCAGAACAGCGCGGCGCCCTGCCAGCCGGCCAGGGACTCGGCCCCGCGCGGCGCGATCAGGTGGACCGCGACCAGGGCGAACAGCGCCCGGTCCCAGCCGGCCGCCGAACCGAGCCAGCGGTCGACCAGCGCGGTCAGGCCGAGCTCGTTCCAGGCCTGCTCGATCAGCCAGCGCATGCCGAAGGCCCCGGCGGCGACTCCTTCGACGGCCGCCAGCGGCAGCCGCGGGCTCCTGCGCTCGAGGCTGCGGCGCAGGGGGCTCGCCGGGGGCAGGCGGGCGTCGAGGAAGCGCGCGAGGCTGCCGCTCCTGGCGCGGGGCGCGTCGCTCTCGGCGGCGGGCCTGGGCAGGGGCGAGCGCAGGACCTCGTAGCGGAGGTAGGCGAAGTGGTAGATCTTGTAGGCCGCGGGCGGCCGGGCTCCGAGGGACTGCTCCGGGGTTCGCGGCCGGGGCACGACCGGCACCGGGACGACGACGTTGCTGCGGGTCGTCTCCTCGTTCTTCAGCTTGAGCTCGAGGGTGCTCTTGCGCGAGCGCCGCTGCGGCAGCTTGCGGTGGGTCGCCTCCCGCGCCCGCGGCCCGGCCGGGATCCACTCGCTGCGCAGCTCACCCCGCGCGCGCTGGCGGTGTTTCTCGAGCTCGCCGCGGTGGATGCGGCGGGTGCGCTCGCGCTGCATCGTGGTCTGGACGTGCACCCAGTAGTGCTTGTCGCGCCTCCCCCGCGGAGGAATCCAGTGCGCGCTCGGTTGCTTGCGCAGCCCGGCGAGGGTCATCGTCTCGCCGCGGGCGAGGGCGGCCCGGATCGCCTCCTCATCCGCGCCCGGAGCCTTTTTCGGCAGCGACGCGGCGCCGAACAGGGCGAAGGGTTGGGCCTTCTCCTCGGACGATGGCTTGGTGGTGGGACGCGGGCCGCCGTACGGCATGCGGTCGCGGCGCATCTTGACCGTCGACCGCGGCTCCTCGGGATCGCGGGGCGCCGCCCGGTCGCGCTTCGGCCGGTGCCAGCGCGACGGCGGACCCCCGGCCTCGGTCAGCGGCTCGGTGTCGACGGTGCTGCCGGAGGGCTCTTCCCGGAGCTGGATCTCGGTCTGGGTCTCGGCCTCCGGAGGGAAGCGCTGCAGGATGCCCGGCGCGGTCTCGCGCGGCACCTGCCACTCGAGCTCCTCGCCCCGCGGTGGCGTGGCGATCTCATCCGGCGGCACGGCCTTGCGACGCGAAGCGGCCACTGCACACTGTCCCCCTGTACTGTCATCATATCGACGGGCCACCATCCGGCGAAGGGAATCCCGCCGGCTTGCAGCGGAAGGCCTGGCAGGGGAAGATACGGCGCACAGCAGCCGCCGGATGGACACGATGCCGACGCCCCGCCTCCCCCGCCTCCGCAACATCTACTGCCTCGGACGCACCTACCGGGCCCACGCCGTCGAGCTCGGCAACCGCCCGGAGCCCCGTCCGCTGGTGTTCATGAAGCCCGCGAGCTGCGTCGTCCCCGACGGCGGCACCGTCGCGATCCCCGCGGGGGCAGGCGCCTGCCATCACGAGGTCGAGATGGCGCTGCTGGTCGGCGGCGCGGGCCACCGCCTCGACGTCGGCGCGGCCCGCCGGCTGCTGGCGGGCGCGGCGGTCGCGATCGACCTGACCCTGCGCGAACGGCAGAGCGCGCTGAAGCAGCGCGGGCATCCGTGGGAGACCGCGAAGTGCTTCGCCGGCTCCTGCCCGATGTCCGGCTTCCTCCCCCTGTCCGCCCTCGGTGACCCCGACCAGACGCGGCTCGAGCTGTGGGTCGACGACGAGCTGCGCCAGGACGGCACCACCGCCGACCGCGAGCTGTCCGCCGCCGCCTGCATCGCCTACGTCTCGGAGTTCTTCCCTCTCGAGCGCGGCGACGTGATCCTGACAGGCACACCCCCGGGGGTCGGCCCGGTGCTCCCCGGCCAGCGGCTGCGCGCGCGGCTGGGCGGGCAGCTCGAGCTGAGGGTGGACGTCGTCGCCGGCCCCTGAGGGCCCGGTTCGCGCGCGACCGCCGGGCTTTGGTAGACTCCGTCGGTCGAGCTGCGGGGGATGAGGCGGATGACGACGAGCCTGGTCGAGCTGCGGCCGGAGGGGCTGTACTGCCCGCCCGGGCGCTTCTGGATCGACCCCTGGCAACCGGTCGCCGCGGCGGTGCTGACCCACGCCCACGCCGACCACGCCCGGCCGGGCAGCGAGAGCTACCTGTGTGCCGCACCCGGCCTGCCGATCGCCCGCGTCCGGCTCGGCGACGAGGCGCGCATCGAGGGCATCCCCTACGGCGCGAGCCGGACGCTCGGCGGGGTGCGCGTGTCACTGCATCCGGCCGGCCACGTGCGCGGCTCGGCCCAGGTCCGGCTCGAGCACCGCGGCGAGGTGTGGGTGGTCAGCGGCGACTACAAGCACCAGCCCGACCCGACCTGCGCTCCCTTCGAGCCGGTCTCCTGCCACACCCTGATCACCGAGAGCACCTTCGGCCTGCCGATCTACCGCTGGGCCCCCGCCGCCGAGACCTGCGACGCCCTCGCGGCGTGGTGGCGGCGCTGCGCGGAAGCCGGCCGGCCGGCCCTGCTCGGGTGCTACGCCCTCGGCAAGGCCCAGCGCGTGCTCGCCGAGATGCGGGCCCGGCATGACGGGCCGATCTTCGCCCACGGCGCGGTCCTCAAGCTGGTCGAGGCCTACCGGGCCAGCGGCGTGGCGGGGCTCGACGAGTGCGCCGCGATCGGCGCCGGCCAGGACTACGGCCGCGCCCTGGTGCTCGCGCCGCCCGCGGCCCTCGGCAGCCGCTGGGTGCGCCGCTTCAAGGGGGCGGAGGTCGCCCTCGCCTCGGGCTTCATGCGGGTCCGGGGGAACCGCCGCTGGAAGGCCTACGACCGCGGCTTCCCCCTGTCCGACCACGCCGACTGGCCGGCGCTGTTGCGCACCGTCGAGGCGAGCGGCGCGTCCCGGGTGATCGCCTTCCACGGCAGCCCCGGTCCCTTCGCGCGCTACCTGCGCGAGCGGCGGAGCCTCGACGCGGTGGCCTGGGACACCCGCTCCGAGGGGGACGCGTGAAGGCCTTCGCCGCGCTGTACGACGCCCTCGACCGGCAGAACGGCACCAACGCCAAGGTCGCCGTGCTCAAGGACTGGTTCGGGCGCACACCCCCCGCGGATGCCGCCTGGGCGGTCGCCTTCCTGTGCGGGCGCCGGCCGAAGCGCCTGCTCGGGGTGCGGCTGCTGGCCGGCTGGGCCTGCGAGCGCGCGGACATCCCCGGCTGGCTGTTCGAGGAGTGCTACGCCGTCGTCGGCGACCTCGCCGAGACCCTGTGCCTGCTGCTGGAGCCGCACACAGGGGGAGCCCCGGAGGAAGAGCTGCCGCTGCACCGCTGGGTGCAGGAGCGCATCCTGCCGCTGCGCGAGGCCGACCGCGAAGCGCAGGTCGAGCGCCTCGGCGCCTGGCTGCTCGAGCTGCGGGGCCGGGAGCGCTTCCTGTTCGTCAAGGTCCTGACCGGGGCCTTCCGGGTCGGGGTCTCGCAGCTGCTCGTCGCCCGCGCCCTCGCCGAGCTCGCCGGGCTGCCGCGGGCGACGGTGGCCGCCCGGTTGACCGGCAGATGGGAGCCGAGCGGCGCCTTCTTCGAGGAGCTGCTCGCCCCGGAGGACGCGGGCACGGCGCCGTGCGGCCCCTTCCCCTGCTTCCTCGCCAGCCCCCTCGAAGGCGCTCCGGAGGAGCTCGGCCCGCGTGACGACTGGCTCGCCGAGTGGAAGTGGGACGGCATTCGCGCCCAGCTGCTGTTCCGCGATGGCGAGGTCGAGCTCTGGTCGCGGGGCGACGAGCTGTTGACCGCGCGCTTCCCGAGCCTGGTCGCGGCCGCCGCGGAGCTTCCCGAGCGCTGCGTGCTCGATGGCGAGCTGCTCGGCTGGCGCGACGGCGCCCCCCTGCCCTTCTCCGCCCTGCAGACCCGCATCAACCGCAAGCAGCTGACGAAGAAGGTGCTCGCCGCCTGTCCGGTCGTGTTCATGGCCTTCGACCTGCTCGAGCTCGCCGGCGAGGACTGGCGCGCCCGGCCCCTGCACGAGCGGCGCGCCCGGCTGGGGGCGCTGCTCGAGGGCCGGCCCCTGTTCCCGCTGTCGGCGGAGGTCGAGGCGGACTCCTGGGCAGGCCTCGCGAGGCTGCGCGAGGGCTCTCGGGAGCGGGGCGTCGAGGGCCTCCTCCTCAAACGCCGCAGTTCCCCCTATCGGACCGGACGGCGGAAGGGCGACTGGTGGAAGTGGAAGGTCGCGCCGCTGAGCGTCGACGCGGTGATGATCTACGCCCAGAAGGGCAGCGGCCGGCGCGCGAGCCGCTACACCGACTACACCTTCGGGGTGTGGCGGGACGGCGCCCTGGTCACGGTCGCCAAGGCCTACTCGGGGCTGAGCAACGGCGAGATCGACGAGCTCGACCGCTGGGTGCGGCGGCACACGAAGGAGCGCTTCGGACCGGTCGCGGTGGTCGAGCCGGAGCAGGTGTTCGAGCTGCACTTCGACTCGCTGCGCCGCTCGAAACGGCACAAGGCCGGCCTGGCCCTGCGCTTCCCGCGCATCGCCCGTTGGCGCAAGGACAAGACCGCAGAGGAAGCCGACACGTTGGGAGCGGTGGCGAGCCTGCTGCCGCCCGAAGAGAGCTGAGCACCGGGAGGGGCATGATGGGAGTCCGCTACTTCGAGTTCTGCCAGGGCACGTCCGACAAGTTCTGGGAGGTGTCGCAGGAAGGGGCCGCGTACACGGTCCGCTACGGCCGCCGGGGCAGCAACGGACAGACGAAGACCAAAGAGCTCGCGTCCGACGAAGCCGCGGCGAAGGCCGTCGCGAAGCTGATCGCAAAGAAGACCGCGGGGGGCTACGTCGAGAAGACAAGCGGCGCCGCGACGCCCGCGGCGAAGGTCGCCCCCGCCCCGGCATCGAAGGTCGCGCCGACGAAGGCGAAGGCTCCCGCCAGGAAGAAAACCCCCACCAGGAAGAAGGCACCCGCCAAGAAGAAGGCCCCCGCCAAGAAGAAGGCCCCCGAGCCCCCTGACGCACTGGCCGGGACCATCCCCGCGGGCCTCCACGGCCTGCCCGCCTGGGCCTGGTACGCCGCCCGCTGGCGCGGCCTCCCGCCGCTGCCCGCGCCGGAGCCCGTGGCCTTCGACTTCGAGGAGCGCCTGTCCCGCCTCAAGAAGCTGCGCTGGAAGAGGTACGGCTGGGACCCGGTGTGGGACAAGGTCGAGATCCCCGACGGGCAAAGCCCCGAGGAGGCGCACTTCTGGTACCTCGCCTCAGCCCGCCTCGACCGCGAGCTCAAGCCGGAGAAGCTGATCGCGCGCCTCCGCAAGGAGAAGCTGACCGGCCGCATCAGCGCCCGCGACGTCGTCAAGGCGATGAGCACGGGCTACCGCTTCATCGGCGCCCACGTCTGGAAGTCGCTGCGGGTCATCCTGCCCCTCGAGGAGTGGCACCTGCTGCCTTTCGACACCTACGAGCAGCTCAGCGTCGGCTTCCTCGAGCACGCCAACCCCTACCTGAGCCCCGCCGAGCGCGCCACCCTGTCCAAGGCGCTCGCCCCACGGGTCGAGGTCAAGCACTGGCCGACCCAGTGGCGGCAGATCCCGGGGCACTTCCACGTCGCCGCCGCGCTCGGCATGTCCGACGCCCTGCAGGCGCTGGTCGACAGCTGGGCGGACGACCGCTTCACGGAGCCCCATCACGTCTACAGGGCGCGGCCGCAGGCGGTCGTCTTCGGCCTCGCGAGCCGCGAGCAGATGCTGAAGGAGTACCGCCGCCTCGGCCTGCGGCTGCGCACCCCCACCGACCTCGCCTGCTGGCTCGCCCACACCGGCCTCGACGAGCTCGAAGAGGCCCTCCGCGCCATCCTCGAGGCGGAGAACAAGGACGCTGCCGAAGACCTCGCCAAGGTCCTCGCCACGGTCGAATCCCCCGCGCTCGCCCCGGGGATGCTGCGGGTGCTGAACGACTCCCGCGCCCCGAAGGTCGCCAAGGCCTGGCTCGACGCCGACGCCGCGCGCGCCGCCCGGGGGCTCCTGCCCGAGCTGACCGGCGCGCGCCGCCGCGCCGCGGACCTCGCGGCGGGCTACCTCGGCGGCCTGGTGCTCAGCGGGGAGAAGGAGCTCGTCAGCGGGCTCGCCGCCGCGGACCCGAAGCTCGACGAGGCGTTCCGCGCCGCCGTGCTCGAGGCCCCCGGCATGGACGCCGAGCCGTACACCGACAAGGACGCGCCCGCCTGGCTACGCGACGGGCTGAAGGAGGCCGACCAGGCGAAGAAGCTCCCGCCCTGGCTCGACGTCCCCACCCTGTCCCGGCTGTGCGTCGCGGAGGGCGGGAAGACCCGCTGTCTGGCGATCGCGCAGGTCGAGACCCTGGCCCGGGTGCTGAAGAAGGCGGACCTCGACGACCCGCCCGCGGTTACCGAGCGCCTTCGCCACGAGGCCCAACCCGCGACGCTGCACGGCTTCGCCTGGCAGCTCTTCGAGCAGTGGCAGCGGGCCGGTGCGCCGAGCAAGGAGAAGTGGGCCTTCCTCGCCCTCGGCCTGCTCGGCAACGACCAGACCGCCCTCGAGCTGACCCCGCTGATCCGTGCCTGGCCGGGGGAATCCCAGCACGCGCGGGCGGTGCTCGGGCTCGGCGTGTTGCGCGCGATCGGAAGCGACACGGCGCTGATGTCCCTGAGCGGCATCGCCTCGAAGCTGAAGTTCAAGGCCCTGAAGAAGAAGGCCAACGAAGCGATGGAGGCGATCGCCGCGAGCATGGGCTTGAGCAAGCCCGAGCTCGAAGATCGCGTCGTCCCCGACTGCGGCCTCGACGAGCACGGGCAGCGCGTCTTCGACTACGGGGCGCGGCGCTTCCGCTTCACCTTCAGCCCCGAGCTGAAGCCGGCGGTGATCGACGAGGAGAAGGGAAAGGTGCGCGCCAACCTCCCCAAACCGAACCAGAAGGACGACGCCGACAAGGCCGCGGCGGCGCTGGCGGCCTGGAAGATCCTCAAGAAGCAGCTGCGCGACGCGGTCAAGATCCAGTCGGGCCGCCTCGAGCAGGCGCTGGTCACCGGCCGCCGCTGGACCCCGCAGAGCTTCCGCCGCTTCCTGGTCGACCAGCCCCTGATGTTCCACCTCTGCCGGCGCTTCCTGTGGGGCCAGTTCGACACGAAGGGGAAGCTCGCGCGTTGCTTCCGCGTCAGCGAGGAGCGCGAGTACACCGACGCCGAGGATGAGGAGCTGCAGCTCGATGGGGAGCAGGCGATCGGCCTCGTCCATCCCCTGTTCCTCGAGCCGGAGAGCCGCGGGGCCTGGGGCGAGCTGTTCGGGGACTACGGTCTGATGCCGCCGTTCCCCCAGCTCGGCCGGCCGATCCACACCCTGACCGCCAAGGAGCAGAAGGCCAAGCTGCTCGAGCGCTTCGTCGGCCTCAAGCTGCCCGCTCCCACCCTGGTCTTCGGCCTCGAGAAGCAGGGCTGGCAGCGCGGCCTGGCGATGGACGCCGGCTGCTTCGACGAGCTCAGCCAGCCCTTCGAGGCCGCCGACGTCACCGCCGTCCTGTTCTTCGAGGGGGTCGCCTCGATGCAGTACGTCGAGGCGGATGAGGAGCTGACCGTCATCGCCGTCTGCTTCGTCGCCGGCCAGCGCGCCCCCGAGGGCTACGCGGACTGGAAGAAGGAGAAGAAGGTCAGCCTCGGTGAGGTCGACCCCGTCGTCGTCAGCGAGGTGCTCTTCACCCTGAGCGAGCTCGCGGCGAAGGCCGTGAAGTAGACACGCCTGCCCGAATCCGCCGCCGATCCCGATCCCGATCCGCCCCACGAATTTTGCACCCCCGGCGCGCGCCACGCGTACCGGGGGTGAGCTGTGTGGAACCTCTGCCGTCTGCGGCGAGGTTCCTCCCGATCCCTCGCCGGCACCCGCCGGGGAGCGACACCCGTGGGGAGGTCCACCCGTGACCCGCCAGTCCTCCATGCCTGGCCCCGCCCGCCCCCAACCTCCCCGGAAGGTGTGAGGATGGACTGCCGGGCCGCCCGCGTCGACCTGCTCCCCCTGCTGTCGTCCGCCCTCGAAGCGGCGGAGACGCGGGCCCTGCAGCTGCACGTCAGCGCCTGCCGCGCCTGCGCGCAGCGCTGCACGGAGCTCGCCGGGCTGCTCGCGCTGTTGCGCCCGCCGATGCTTCCACCGCCGCCCGCGGCCTGGAAGCGCCTCGCCGCGCGGTTGGCCCCCCAAACGCCCTTCGAGCTGCCCGGCTACACCCTCGGTGCCCGGCTCGCCGCCCGTCCCGGTGTCGCGCTCTACCGGGGCGCGAAGGGCGACGGGCGGCCGGTGCTCATCCGCGTCTTCACGCTGCCTCCCTCTACTCCGGAGAACGCCATGCGATCCTTCGCTCCGCCCGTCCATCCCTCGCAGGTCGGCCTGCTCGACAGCGCCCGCCGCGGCCCCTTCGCCTACGAGGTGCTCGAGCACGTCGCGGGCCACTCGCTGACCGGTCTGCTGACCGACGCCCCGCTGGCTCCAGCGCGGGTGCGCGCGCTGCTGACCGAGCTCGCCGAGGCGCTGGCGGGCTGGCACGCCGCCGGCCGGGTGCACGGCGCGCTGCGGCCGAGCAACGTGATGGTCGGGCCCGCGGGCCGGCTGCGCCTGCTGCCCCCTCCCCCGCCCGGCTGGGAGCCGGACATCACCAGCCTGCACGTGCTGTCCTTCCTGGCCCCGGAGCAGCTCGCCGGGCCCCCCGACCCGCGCAGCGACCTGTACGCGCTCGGCATGCTCGGCGCCGTCTTCCTCAGCCGCGCCTGGCCCTGGGGTGAGGATCCCGCCCTGGCGCTGCGCCGGCTGCGCGATCCGCGCGAGGATCCGGCCGCGCTGCCGGACGACGACGCGGCGCTCACCGAGCTGCTCGAGGACCTGACCGTCCACGATGCGCGCTTCCGCCCCCGGGATCTCGCCGAGGTGCTCGCCCGCCTGCGCGTCGCGCCCCCGCCCCTCCCCGTCTCCTGCGAGAAGCGCGGCGACCCCGCGCCCGGGACGGTGCTCTTCCGCCGCTACCGCCTCCTCGAGCAGCTCGGCATCGGCGGCATGGGCACGGTGTACCGGGTCGAGCACACGATGCTGCGCCGCGAGCGCGCGCTGAAGGTCGTCAACCCGGGCGTGCTCTCCGGCGGGCCGGAGGGCCTGCAGCGCTTCTGCCGGGAGATCCTGCTGCTCAGCCGGCTGCAGCACCCGAACATCTGTCAGCTCTACGATGCCGGCCACGACGGTGAGCACTTCTACATGGCGATGGAGCTGCTCGAGGGGGAAGAGCTCGCCGCGCTGCTCGAGCGCGAGGGTCCGCTGCCGGTGCCCCGGGCCGTGGCGATCACCCGGCAGATCCTCGCGGCGCTCGCGCTCGCCCACCGCTCCTCCGTCGTCCACCGCGACCTCAAGCCGGAGAACGTGATGCTGACCGGCGACGACCGGGTCAAGCTGCTCGACTTCGGCGTCGCGCGCACCCTCGCCGACGAGCAGGGCGTGTTCCGCACCTCGCTCGGGTTGATCTCCGGCACCCCCGCCTACATGGCGCCGGAGCAGTGCTCCGACGGTCCCTCCGACCCGCGCTCGGACCTGTACGCGGTCGGGGTGATGCTGTTCGAGATGGTGACCGGCCGGCTCCCCTTCCAGGCGAAGAACCCGATCGCCCTGATCGGCCTGCACGTCACCGAGCCGCCCCCGCGCCTCGCCGACGCCGCCCCCGAGCGCGCCTTCCCTCCGGAGCTCGAGGAGCTGGTCGCGCGCCTGCTCGCCAAACAGCCCGACGAGCGTCCGCCGGACGCCGCCGCGGTCAGCCGCGCCCTCGACGGGATCGGCGCCGCGCTCCAACCGAAGCCCGGCCTGTGGACGCGGCTCTGGCGGTGGCTCCGGGGCTGACAGGCGTGGTATAGTAGGAGCTCCCTGCTGTCCGAGGTCTCTCGATGGAGACGTTCCGCTACCCCCTCAGCCAGGAGCTGCGCGCCGCCGCCCTGGCGCTGCCCGAGACCAGCGAGGGCACGTCTTGCGTCAACCGGGCGTTCAAGGTGCGCAAGAAGAACTTCCTGTTCGTCGGCGAGAAGGAGGCGCAGATCAAGGTGATGCTCAAGCTCTCCGACTCGATGGAGGAAGCGGAAGAGCTCGCCGCGCGCGACCCGCGCGTCAGCCTCGGCAAGTTCGGCTGGCTGACCCTTTTGTTCGCGCCGGACGACGCCCTCGACAGCGCGCTCCTGCGGGGCTGGGTGGTCGAGAGCTTCCGCACCCTCGCGCCGAAGACCGTCGTCAAGAAGCTCGACGCCGCGACTTGATCGGCAAGCGCAGCACCCGCGTCGAGCGGCAGGCCGAGCTCGCCTGCGACCCCGCCACCAGCGAGGGGGTGATCCTCGAGACGACCCGCTACCCGGAGCTCATCGCGAGCATCGAGCCCGCCGGGCTCCCGGCGCTCCTCCCGAAGAAGCTGGTGCGCATGGCCCTGGAGAGCTGCTTCCCGAAGCTGCTGGCGGACTTCGCCGACGAGGCCGAGTGCCGCTTCAGGGGGCCCTGAGGTGGCGGAGCTGCGTCCCCGGCTGCGGTCCGACGTGCGCCTCGAACGCGACGAGGAGGGCCCGCTGCTCGTCGACCCCCTGACCGGCTTGCAGCTGCAGCTCGACGCGACCGCCGCGCGCATCGTGCGCAGCCTCGACGGCGACCACAGCCTCGAGGAGATCGCGGCCGGACCGCCGCCGATCGCGCTGTCCGCCGTCGGGGATGCGGTGCGGCGGCTGCTCCTGCTCAACCTGCTCGAGGGCGCCGGCGCCGCGATCGTCGCCCGGCTGCGCGCGGTGCGCAGCGGCGCGGAGCCGCTCGGCTTCGCGGTGCTGCGCGAGGACCGCTTCGCCTGCCAGGGCAGCGGCGGCTGCTGCGAGGGCTACGAGTTCGGTCCGCTGGAGGAAGAGGACGTCGCGACCATCGAGGGACTCGACATCGCGGGCGCCCTGCCGCATCTCGCCGGGCACCGGGTGTTCCGGACCGACACCCGCCCCGACGGCGGGCGCGACGTGTTCCTCGCGACGAGCGGCGAACGCTGCGTGTTCCTGCTCGAAGACCGCCGCTGCGGCCTGCACGCGGCCTTCGGCCCCGACGCCAAGCCGGTCTTCTGCCGGCTCTACCCCTACGCGGTGCTGATGACCATCGCCGGCATCAAGGTCAGCTCCAACGGCGAGTGCGTGCGGCTGGCGACCAGCGCCTGCGCGGGGCCTCCCGTCGTCGATCGTCTGCCCGGCATCGAGCGGTTGATCGCGGGCTACGCCAAGCTCGCCCACCCCGCGATCTTCCTCGACGCCGAGACGCCCCTCGACTTCGGGCACTTCCTGCGCCTGCAGAAGGAGTGGGTCGCGCGCATCGCGAGCCGCGGCGCGGACGCCTGCGCAGGGCTGGTCGCGGCCGGACGCCTCGGCCTCGCCTTCGTCGAGGCGCTCCGGCGCTGCCCCCTCGAGCCCGGCCAGCCGGACGCCTGCGTCACGGCGGTGCTGGCCAGCGAGCCCCCCGCCAGCGGCGACGCCCGGGCCGGCTGCGAGGCGGTCGCCGGCCTGTGCGCCGAGCTCGCCGACGACCTGACTCTGGCGATCGGCAAGGACCTCGCCGAGCGCCACGGCCTGACCGAGCGCGCCTACCTCGAGGTGATGCCGCTCCTGCACCTCCTGCAGACGATCGCGACGACCCGGGCCCGTCCGGAGCTCACCCTCTCCGACTACTTCCGCGAGGTCGCGGCGGTCGACCGCAACCCCGCCTTCGAGGCCCTGCGGCGCACCACCTTCCGGCAGAGCCTGTTCGCCTACTACGGCATGGTGCGGCTGCGCCCCCTCGCGGCGGTGCTACGGGTCGCGGTCTGCGCCCTGCTCGGCGACTGGGGGGCCCGGCTCTACGCTCTCGCGGCGGGGCGGGCGAGGCTGGCGGCGGAGGACTTCAGCCGGGCGCACGCGCTGGCGCGGCGGGTGTTGCGCCGGCCCTACCTGCACCGCTACTTCATCGCGGGGGAGGAGCAGCTCGCCGACGTGCTCGCCGCCCTGCCGGGGCTGCTCGCGTCAGGACATCCACCAGATGCCGCCGCCGACCATCGCGCCGATGCCGGAGAGCATCAGGACCAGGGGAATCCACGAGCGTAGCCTCTGGGCGCTGGAGATGTCCCACACCCGCAAGAGGTAGCGCCCGAGGGTCGCGGCGGCGATGCCCAGGACGACCAGCGCCGTCGAGGCGATCGCCTTCAGCGCCGACCAGCCGCCGAGCCAGGGCCGGGGCTGCCAGTGCATCACGACGACGGCGAGCCCGGCCAGAAAGACCGCGAACGGGATGATCGTGTACTGGACGAGGTGGCCGGTGCCCTTGCGGTCGAGCTCGTCGGCGTCCCAGATCTTCGAGAGCGCGGGCGAGAAGCGCGACGCGAGCGACAGCGCCGCGAACATCCCGATCAGGACGAGCAGCGTCACCTGCAGGAACGGCGGCACCTCCCGCAGCAACTGCGCGAGCTCCTCCACGGTCTTCCCCCCGTGCCAAAGGTCCCCATTGTGGAGAGCCCGAGCCGAACCGTCAAACGCGAACGCTCCGGCCCCGACGGACGACGGCTGGCCCCTCTGCGTGAGGTGCGCTAGCATGCAGGCTTCGCGTTCTGAGGAGATCGCCCCGATGGCCCGCACCTTCCTCCTGCTCCCCTGCCTCCTGCTCGGCTGCGTCGTCCCCGACCACCCGGTCCACCCCGGGAACCTGCGCCCGCCTCCGCGCCTCGACGAGGAGCCGGAGACCGTCGAAGTGTTGCGCGAGATCGCCCGGCTCGAGGACGCCAAGGTGCGCGACGGGCGCCTGGTCGCCCTGCTCGAGCACGCCTCGCCGACCGTGCGCCTGGCGGCCGTGCGGGCCCTCGCCCACATCCGCCACGCCGGAGACGCCGCCGCCCTGGCCGGACGCTTCGAGGACCCGGACCCCCGCGTGGTACGGGCCGCCCTGTTCGCGACCGGGCTGCTGACGGACGGAGAGGAGCGTGCGCCGGCCGGCCCGGTCCTGCCGCTGCTCGAGCACATGGCCTTCGAGGTCCGCGCCGACGCGGTCGAGGCCCTCGGGCGCATCGGCGACCCCGCGACCGTCGACGCCGTGGTCGCGTGCCTGCAGGACGGCTCGGCCCTGGTGCGCGGCGAGGCGGCCCTGGCCTGCTGGCGGCTGCAGCTCGCGCAGCCGGCGCGGGACGTGGCGGACTCGACCAGCGTCGCGATCGCCGAGCGGGTGCACGCGACGGTGCTCGCGATCGCCGCCCAGCTCGCCATCGAAGAGGAAGCGGACGCGCGCTGGAAGCAGGTCTACGCGATCGCCAGCCTGCGCCGTGATCCACCGCGTAGCGGGCCGGCCCCCGGCCCGCTGAGCGACCGGCAGCAGGCCGCTCTACGGACCGTGGTCGCGGCCTGTTTCGAGGATGCCGACTGGCGGGTGCGGACCTTCGCCGCCCTGGCGGTGCGGAGGCTGTGGGCGGAGGAGGCCCACGAGGTCGCCCTGCCGCTGTTGAGCGATCCGAGCTGGAAGGTGCGCTGCTACGCCCTGACCGGGCTCGGTGCTTCCCGGGCCGCGGCAACCAGCGCGGCCTTCCGGCGCAGCGCGAGCGAAGATCCCCATCCGCTGGTGCGGGCGACGGCGCTGTCCAACCTCGGCAGCCGAAACGACACCGCGCTGGTGCGGCTTGCGCGGGCGGCGCTCGAAGATCCCTCGCCGTCCGTGCGGCGCGCCGCCTTCCCGCTCTACGCCGCGAGCGCGAAGCTCAGCGCCCTGGCCGCCCTCGAGGCCGCCTTCGCGGCCGACGACCCGTTCACCCGGGCCGCCGCGATCAGCGCGATCGGCCAGGCCCTGCCCGAAGAGGCCAGCGACGAGGAGCGCGCGCGCGTCGCCGAGCTCCTGCAGCGCGTCCCTGACGGCGTGCACGAGGCCGCGGCCGCCCTCGAGGCCTGCCGCGGCCTGCCGATCGAGCTCGCGCGCTTCCACATCACCCGGGCCTGCGCGTCCGAAGAGCTCGAGGTCGTCGGCACGATGGCCTCGCTGGTGCAGGACCGGGCCGACGAGCTCAAGGCGGACGAGGGGCTGTTCGCGCTGCTCCAGACCGCCTGGGACGGCGCCCAGGAACCGGCGGAGTACGAGCTGCGCCAGGAGCTGATCGCCTGCTTCGTCGCCCTCGAGCTCGCGGAGGCGAAGGAGCTGCTCCGCGCTGCGTTGGCCGAAGATCCCGTGCGCGCCGTGCGCGAGGCGGCCCGCGACGGCCTCGCCGCGCTCGGGGAAGAGGGCCTCGAGGTGCCGGCGCTGGCCGCGCTGCCGGCCCCCGACGAGCGGCCCGATCCCGCGCTCGCCCACACCGAGGAGCTGCCGCGCTGGCTGCGGATCGAGACCTCCAAGGGGGAGATGATCCTCGAGCTGTACCGGACGGACGCGCCGATGCACGTCCACAACCTCGTCACCCTGGCCCGGGCGGGCTTCTACGATGGCCTGCCCTTCCACCGGGTCGTGCCCGGCTTCGTGATCCAGGGCGGCGATCCGCGCGGCACCGGCTGGGGCGACCCGGGCTACACCCTGAACAACGAGGTCAACCCGCGCCGCTACGTGCACGGCACCGTCGGCATGCCCGACGCCGGCCTCGACACGGGCGGCTGCCAGATCTTCGTCAACCACCTGCCGACGCCCCACCTCGACGGGCGCTACACGGTCTTCGCGCGGGTGGCCGAGGGGCTGGATGTCGTCGACCGCATCGAGGTCGGCGACGTGATCGAGAAGGTCGTGGTCGTCGACTGACTTCGGGCTTCGAGACGGCTCAGCCCAGCGCCTTCTCGAGACCACCGAGCCGTTCGGGGTTGCGCAGGGAGTACAGGCCGGCGATCGCGTCGCCCTCGACGTCGAGGCACAGGAGCGTCAGCAGCTTCTCGCCCGAGAACATCGCGACCGCCGGCATGCGATTGAGCGTGCAGAGCGCGAAGCGGGCGTCCTCTGGCTGGTGCTTGAGCACGCTGGCGATGAAGTAGGCGACTTTTCCGCTGCCGAAGAGCGGCCGGCTCGCGGCCGAGACCTTGCCGCCGCCGTCGGAATACAGGACGACGTCCCGGTGCAGCACCGCCTCCAGGCCCGCGGTGTCTCCCTGGGCGCAGGCGGCGAGGAAGGCCATCCGCAGGCGCTCTCCCTGCTCCGGGTCGGGGGCGAAGCGGGAGCGCGCGCCCTCGAGTCTCGAGCGCGCCCGGGAGAAGAGCTGCCGGCAGGCCCCCTCGCTCTTGCCGAGCACCTCGGCGATCGCCGTGTATTCGTGGGCGAAGACCTTGCGCAACAGGAAGACCGCACGCTCCGCGGGGCTGAGCTTCTCGAGCAGGAGCAGGAAGGCGACCGACAGGGAGTCGGCGAGCTCCGCCGGGTCGGGCACCTCCGGGGCGAGCGGCTCGGGCACCCAGGGCCCGAAGTAGGCCTCCCGCCGACGCTTGAGCTGGCGCAACCGGTCGATGCACAGGCGGGTCACGACGGTGCGCAGCCAGGCGCCGGGGTGCTCGGGCCGCGGCTCTTCACGCAGGAAGCGCAGGTTCGCCTCCTGGACGATGTCGTCGGCCTCGGCCCCCTCGCCGAGCATGCGGTAGGCGAGGGCGAACAGCCGCGGCCGCTCACGCTCGAGCAGGGCTTCGTCGGTCATGGCGTTCCTCCGCGCGCGACAGCTCCACGATCTCCTCCGCCGCCCGCGCGCCACTGGCGATCGCGGCGACGGCCAGCATGCCCTCGGCCCCGATCCCGTCACCGGCCAGCCAGACCGGCATCCCGTCGAGGGGGCGCACGGGGACCCGCGCGGCGCAGCCGCCGTCGGGCAGGTCCTCGACCACCGTCAGGCGCGGCAGGAAGCGCGCGAGCCGGACGTGGTCGCGCCAGCCAGGGTGGGCGCGCTCGACGAAGTCCTCCAGCAGCGCCCGCACGTCGCCCTCGGGCTCGCCGTAGCGCATCGCGTGCAGGACGTGCAGCCCCGGCTCCGCCAGCCGCGCTGTCGACGAGTGTAGCGACAGGTACAGGGGCGCGTCGACGCCGAGCACGAAGCGGTGGCGCGGCCGGGGCAGCGCGTCGAGCACCAGGTCGAGGCTGCTGGCGACCAGCGGCCGCGCCTGGGGCCAGCGCACCTCCCACGGGGCGAGGAGCTGCTCGGCCGTCTGCCGACCGGCCGCCAGGACCACCGCCCGCGCCTGCAGGCTGTCGCCGTCCTGCAGGAGCAGCCGCAGCCCGCCGGTCCTGCGCTCGAGGCCGATCACCCGGCACTTCGTGCGCAGCTCTCCGCCCGCCTCGGCGAAGCGCTCGCGCAGGCTGTCGATCAGGCTCTGCCAGCCCCCATCGAGGTACAGCACGCCCGCCACCGCGAGCTGCAGCTGGGCGACCGCGTCGCGGGCGGGCAGCGCGCCGGGTCGCGGACAGTAGGTGCTCAGCCGCAGCAGCGCGTCGACCAGGGCCCGCGCGGCCGGCTGGCGCAAGCGGCCCGCGATCCAGTCGGCGGCGCTGCCCTCGAGGCTGCTCGCATCGATGCTGCCGATGCCGGTCAGCAGCTTCCCGAACTCCCCCTTCGCCCGCAGGGGCAGGAGGGCGGTGCGCAGCAGGGTCCAGAGGCCGCCGGGCAGGACTTCCAGCCGCCCGCCGACCGAGCCCCACAGCCCGCTGTCCGGCGGTGGGTGTGCGGAGAGCTCGACGCCGAGCCCGGTCAGGGTGCGCAGGCCGATCCCGTGGCGGTACAAGGCGTGGGGGCCGAGGTTGAGGATCGCGCCGGAGCGGGCCTGGCTGCGCGCCCGGCCCCCCGGCCGCCCCGCGGCGTCGAGCAGGAGGCAGGGCGTGCCCGCGCGAGCGAGGCGGGTGGCGGCGGTCAGGCCGGCGAGGCCGGCGCCGACGACGGCGACGGGCAGGGCTGGAGTCGGGTCGTGCATGGGGGTTCCTCCGCGGGGACAGATCGGCGTCCACCATCCGGACGAACGGCGCGGGTGGGCTGTGACCGTGCCGGGGAAGATTCGCCGGAACTGCGAAGGTGGCGGCGGTGCGGTGCCTGAGCGCGGCGGAGGGGGCTCAGGCCGTCGCGGCGAGTGTCCCGAGGCGGGCCAGGAAGGCCTTCGCCAGACGGTACGCATCGCCCGGCCAGCGGGCGGAGAGGTAGGCCCCATCCTCGACGATGAAGGTCCCGCGGTCGTCGTCACGGGTCCCGCGGCGCATCAGGGTCAGGGGACCGCGCTCGAAGTCCTCGGGGCGGGCGAGGGCGGCGCGCACCTCTGCCTCGACGTAGGCGGGGTAGGTGCGGTAGTAGCGGCCGAGCTTCCAGGCCGTCAGCCAGTAGGCGATGCGCTCCATATAGCGGGGCAGGCAGGTCGTGCGCCGGCCGTACAGCGGCGAGCGCCCCGAGGGAAGCCGCGCCCGGGCCAGGAGCAGCACACCGTGACAGATCGCCGCGACGGGCCTCCCCGTCTGCCAGAAATCGGCGAGCAGGCCGTGCAGCCGGGCGCTGCCGAGGAGCTGCTTCATGCCCTGGGCGTGGCCCCCGGTCAGCCACACGCCGTCGAAGCCGCGCAGGTCCTCCAGGCCGGTCCAGGCGAGCGGGCGCGCGAAGGCGGGGTCGCGCTCGAGCTCCGCGTAGAACGCCTTCGGCTCAGGCTCCGCGCCGAGCTGGCCGAAGATCACGCCGCGCAGAAGCAGGGGGTCCGCGGCCGGGGTCGCGCCGTGCTCGGTCGCGAAGCAGACCGTGTGACCGGCCTCGGTGAGCAGCTTCCAGGGCACCGCGAGCTCGGTGACATCGCAGTCGTTGTCGGGCAGGGGAAAGAGGAGGCGGGCCATGGCAGTCTCCAGGAGCAGTCGCGGGGAGAGAAGAAAAATCAGCTATCGCTTGAAAAGCATACGCATGTCTGCAATAATGCGGCCCTGCTTTCGCCGAGGAACCGCACTTGACGTCTCTTCTCTGCTCCGCTTCGTGTTCGAGCGCCATGGTAGCGCGATCATCCGCCAGGGGACAGGACCGTCGATGCCGTAGCCGGCGCCACGGGAAACTTCACACGATCTCTCCTTTTCCTTCTCTGCTTCGTGCCGAGGCGGACGAGCGGCGGCCGCGCTGGGAAGGCGGAGCGAGAGCGTCGCCCGACCACGGGAAGTCCCACTCCGCTCCCGACTCCGGCGCCGACTCCGGCTCCGAACGTGCCTGTGCCCGGCTACCCGACCTCCGTCCATCCCGATTCGATGGAACACAGGCACGGTTCACTGCGTCCAAGGATCGCGTTGGCTCCCATCCGGGGTCGGGGGTATGCTCCCCCTGTCCCCCTGAACTTGCGTCCTCGTCGAGGTGCCCCGATGCGTAGACTCTGCCTCCCGCTGTGTGCTCTGCTGTGCGCGACCCTGACCGCCGACGACCGCCTCGGTCCGGCCAAGGAGCTGCTCTCCGCCCGCTCCTACGAGCAGGCCGCGACCACCCTGACCGAGCTGCTGCGCGAAGAGCTGCCGCCCGAGGTCTCGGCCGAGGCGCGCTACCTGTACCTGCACGCCCTGGCCCTGGACGGGCGGCACGAGCAGGTCGTGCTCGAGGCCGATGTGCATCTCCGCGCTCTCGACGGAAGCCCCTGGCAGCATCAGGGGCGCTTTCTGCTCGCGGAGAGCTACCTCGCGCTGAAGCGCTTCTCCGATACCAGCGCGATCCTCCGCGAAGAGATCGCACGCATCGCCGGAGCCGACGACCGCAGCGAGCTGGCCGGACTGTACGAGACGATCGCCGACGAAGCCTTCGAAGGCTACGAGCGGGGCCGGGCGGGGGACGCGCTCGACAGTCTCCGCAGAGAGCCCGACTACGAGCGCGCCCTGCGCTTCTACGCCCGGGCTTCGGAGATCTACCCCGGCCCCCACCCGCGCACCGCGTTCTACCGGGCCCTGAGCGCGAAGAAGCTCGGCCGCCCCGAGGCGCTCGAGCTCCTGCGCGGCTTCGTCGACGGGTATCCGGACGACGAGCACAACGCCGAGGCCGCCTTCCACGCCGGTGAGCTGCTCTCGGCCCGCGGCGCATGGCGCGACGCACGGGATCTCCTGGGCCGGGTCCCGGCGACCCGCGAGGAGTATCCGCGAGCGGTCGAGCTGCTCGGCCTCGGGCACATCGCCGAGGGGCGCCTCGAGCGAGGCATCGCGCTGTGGGCGGCCCTGGTCGCTGAGCAGCCCGCGCGCGGCGAAGAGCTCGCCTACCGCATCGGCCGCACCCACTACGACCACGGCCGCTATGAAGAGGCCCAGCGTGCGTGGCGCGCGGCCATCGCGGCGTACCCGGAGAGCGAACGGGCCGCGGAGGCCGCGTACTCCGTCGCCTACGCCTCCTTCGCCCTCGGGCGCTTCGCCGACGCGCGCCGCGCGCTCTCCGACTTCCTCGGCAGCTACCCGAACAACGGCCGCTGGGTCGAAGCGCAGGAGCTGCTGGCGACGAGCCACATCAGCGAGGGCGAGCAGGCCGCCACCCCCGCGGCTGCGATCGCGGCGTGGCGCCGCTTCGTCGATGCCTACCCGGTCCACGCGCGGATTCCGGAGGTGCTGCTGCGCATCGCCGAGGCCCAGAAGCAGCTGCCCGACCTCGACGCGGCCCGCGCGACCTGGCGCTCGCTCGCGGCGAAGTTCCCCCGCTCGGCCGCCGGCGCCGAGGGCCAGTGGCTGCTCGCGAACAGCCACGAGCAGGCGGGTGAGCTCGCGACGGCGGTCGCCGCCCTGCGCACGCTGATCGCCGGGTTCCCCGGCACCAACCAGGCCTGGCTGGCCTCCCAGCGGCTGCGCGAGATCGAGCAGCAGACCCTCGAGGTGGTCACCCCGCGGGTGTTCGCGAGCGACGAGAGCCTCGAGGTCCAGATCCGCAGCCGCAACCTCGAGAGCCTCCGCTTCAAGCTCTACCGCGTCGATCTCCTGACCTTCTTCGAGAAGAAGCAGACCTGGGTCGGTGTCGAGCAGCTCGCGGTCGATATCGTCGAGCCGGCGCAGAGCTGGGAGCAGGGGCCACCGGACTACGAGCCCTACGCCCTCCGCGAATGGACCGCGCGCATCGGCGTCGACACGCCTGGAGCCTGGCTGCTGCAGGTCGAAGGGGAGCGCTTCAAGGTGCGGAACCTGCTCCTGCAGAGCGACCTCGACATGGTCGTCAAGGTCTCGCCCGGCCAGACGCTGGTGTTCTGCCTGAACCGGCGGACGGGCGAAGTCTGGCCGGGGGCCGAGGTGCTACAGCGCGCGGGTGGGAAGCTCCTGCCCGTCGCGAACACCGGCGACGACGGCGTGCTGCTCCGTCCGATCGAAGCGGGGTCGGGGGAGGTCCTGAGCTTCGCCTCCCACGGCGAGCACATCGCGTTCGCGAGCAGCGCCGCGAGCCGCCAGGCGAGCAGCACCCTCAGCGCGAAGGGCTACGTGTTCAGCGAGCGGCCCGTGTACCGGCCCGGCCAGGAGGTCCACCTCAAGGCCTTCGTCCGCAGCGAGCGCGACGGGTCCTACCACAACCCCGCCGGCGAGGAGGTCAGCCTGATCGTCAAGGATGCGCGCAACACGGCGCTGATGGCGCGCTCGCTGGTCCTCGACCCGTTCGGCGCCGTCGACGCGAGCCTGCAGCTCGACGCCGAGGCGCCCGTCGGGCGGTACGCGGTCGAGCTGCGGCTCGGCAAGCTGCTGTTCACCGGGGACTTCGAGGTCGAGGCCTACCGCAAGCCCGCCTTCCAGGTGCTGGTCGGCGGACCTGCCACCGCGCGTCCGGGGGACACCCTCGAGTTCCTGATCGACGCCCGCTACCTGTTCGGCGGCCCGGTCGCCGACGCCGAGGTCGAGTACCGCTGCTTCCAGGGGACGTATACCTTCGACGGCAGCCGCTACCAGGACTTCGCCTGGTTCGCGAACGAGTCCGCGCGCCGGACGCCGAGCTACGACTTCCTCCTCAGCGGACGCGGACGCACCGACGCGGAAGGACGCCTCCGGGTCCAGCTACCGAGCGCCGCTCTCGAGGTCGGCAGGGTGTACGTGTGCAGCGCCGAGGTCCGGGACGTCGACCGGCGCTTCGCGACCGGCACGGGCTCGAGCCTGGTCACGCCGCAGGCCTTCTTCGCGGTTCTGCGCGCCGACCGCAAGCTCGTGCGCGCCGACCAGCCCCTCGGCCTCAGCCTCAAGACCGTCGACGCGGCCCACGCCGCCGTGTCCGCCGAAGGCCGGCTCGAGGTGATCCGGGTCCGGGCGGGCGGGGTCGAAGAGCGCTCCTTCGAGCTCCCGGCGGCGACGGACGAACGCGGTGATGCGCGGCTGTCGGTGTCGATCCCGACGCCCGGCGACTACATCCTGCGCTACCTCGCCGAGGACGCGCGCGGACAGCTGGTGAAGGCCGAGGCCCGGGTCGCGGTCAGCGGCGACGACGAGCGCAAGGCCGAAGCCCGGGTGCTCGCGGACAAGAAGGTCTACCGCGAAGGAGAAGAGGCCGCGGTGCTGATCGCCAGCCCCGTGACCGGCACCTGGGGGCTCCTGTGTTTCGAGGCCGAGCAGGTGCTCGAGTACCGTCTCGTTCGGCTCGACGACGCGAACCAGACCCTGCGGCTGCCGATGCGTGGGGCGTACGCTCCGAACTTCGCGCTCAGCCTGGCGATCCCTGGCCGGGACACCCTGTACGAAGCGAGCGATGAGATCCACGTCATCCAGTCCCTCGATGTCGAGGTGCGCGCCGACCTGGCCGACTACGCACCGGGCGAGACGGCGGTGTTCACCATCCGTACGCGCGATCTCGGCGGCAACGGTGTCCCGGCACAGCTCAGCTTCGCGCTGGTCGACGAGGCGGTCTACCAGATCGCTGCCGACGCGACCGAGGACATCCGCGCCTTCTTCTACGACGCCCGTCGCGGTCGCGCGGTCGGCACCGCCGGCTTCGCGAGCTGGAGCTACGCGGGGCGGCTGAGCATGCTCTCCGCCGACGTCCAGTTCGAGCGGGCGAAGGAGGAGTATGAACGCGAGCTCGAAGAGCGGCTGGGCCGGGTGGACGCCCCGTCGGCCGACTTCGAGGCCGACGACGCCCTCGGCGGCGGGGGAGGCGCCGCCGGCGCCTACGGCCAACGCTTCGGCCGCGGCAGCCTCCAGGCCGAGGGCGGAAGCGCGGGCCGCGACCGGCGCGCCGCGGAGAGCTTCGCCTTCGATCCCGCCGCGCCCCCGGCGCCTCCGCCGCCCCCTCCCCCGCCGGCCCTCAACGCCGCGGATGAGGCCAACGCGGCGCCGAGCCTCGTGCGCCGACGCTTCGCCGACACGGCCCTGTGGGCGGCGCGGGTGACGACGGACGCTGAAGGGCGGGCCGTCCTGCGCGTTCCCCTGCCCCACAACCTGACGCGCTGGCGCGCCACCCTGCGCGGCGCGACCCAGGGCAGCCTCTTCGGCCAGGCCCTCGGAGGACTGCGCACCAGCCAGCCCGTGTCCGCGCGGCTCAGCCTCCCCCGCTTCCTGGTCGCGGGAGACAACGTCCGGGTCGGTGCCGTGCTGCACAACCAGACCGCGCGCGCCCTGACGGCCGAGCTGCAGCTCGAGGCCGAGGGCTTCGAGCTGGTCGGCGGACGGCGCAGCAGCGAGCGCATCGAGGGCCACAGCCGCGCCCTGGTCGAGCTCGAAGCCCGCGCTTCGGCGCCCGGCGCCGGTCTCTTGCGCGCCGAGCTGCGCAGCGACGAGGGCGGCGATGCGGTCGAGCGACCGCTGCCCATCCTGCCGCGCGGGGTCGAGGTCCGCGACGGGAAGACCCTGCTCGTGGCCGGCAGCGACCGCTGGAGCGCGGCGGTGCCAGAGACGGCGCTGCCCGGCTCCGCCCGTCTGCATGTCCGGCTCTTCCCCGGGGAGATCGCCTTCCTCCGCCAGGCCGTCAGCACGCTCGAGCATTTCCCCTACAGCTGCGTCGAGCAGACCGTCAACCGCTTCCTCCCTGCCCTCGCTCTCGCACGGGCGGCGGAGCGACTCGGCGCGGCCGACGAAGACGCGCGACGGCGGCTCGAGCAGCTGGTCGAGGCGGGGGTCGCGCGGCTGCTCGCGCTCCAGCACGACAACGGTGGCTTCGGCTGGTGGCGCCAGGGTCCCCACGACCCGCTGATGACCGGATATGCCCTGCTCGGCCTCGGCGCGGCGCGCGACTTCGGCGTGTTCGTCGACAACCGGGCGATCGATCGCGCCCGGACCATCGCCGCGCAACAGCTCGACCGCGTCGGTCCGGACGTCGCCGCGCTGCTGGTCTACGCGATCGGAGAGAGCGGCAAGCCCTCGCCGCAGCAGGTGGCCAGGGTCTACCGCCAGGTCACCGCGATGGCCCCGGCCGGCCTCGCCCTGATGGCGCTCGCCTGCCAGCGCGCCGAACGACCGGAGTATGTCGAGGGTCTGGTCGGCATGCTGATGCGCGCGGCGGAACGCGCCGAAGGCCGCCTGTCGTGGTCCGGCGGCGGGGGCTTCAGCGGCGTCGAAGCGACCGGCCTCGGGCTCCTCGCCCTCAGCACGACCGGCGCCCGCGCCGAGCTGCGCGAAGCGGCCGCACGCTGGCTGCGCGAGCAGGCCCTCGGCGAAGCCTGGGCGAGCACCCGCGACACCGCCGCCGCCGTGCAGGGGCTCTGCGCGCAGCTGGTCGAGGCCCACGCCGACGCGACCCCCCTCGCCCTCACCCTCCAGGTCGAGCACGAGGGGCCCGCTCTGACCGTCCGCGAGCCCGGCACTACCTGGGAGCGGACCTGCAACGACGCACTGGCAGAGCTGCCGGTCGAGGGAGCCTTCCGCGTGGTCGTCGACGCCGACGTGGGCGCCCCGCGGATCGCGGTCGAGCTGCGCTACCTGGTCGCGCCTGAAGACGCCGTCCAGGTGCAGGAGCAGCTGACGATCACGCGCCGCTACGAGCCGTTCCAGGAAGCCGGAGGATGGACCGTCGTCGCCGAGCGCAGCCGGCCCGAGACTCCGTCTCTCGAAGCGCTCACGAGCGGCGCGAAGATGTGGGTGGTCCTCGAGCTGCGCTGTGAGGACGACCTCGCCTACGTCGAGATCGCCGACGGCGTCCCGGCAGGCTGCGAGATCAGCAGCGAGGACGCGAGCGGGCCCTTCACCCGGATGGAGGCCCGCGACGAGCGCGCGGTCTTCTTCGCTCCGAGCCTCCCGCGCGGGACCCACGTGATCCGCTACCAGGTGCGCGGGATCCTGCCGGGCAGCTTCCTCGCCCTGCCCGCCAGGGCCCGGCCGATGTACGTGCCCGCGCTCGAAGCGCGCTCCGCGGTCGCGGACTTCTCCGTGCTCGATGTCGAAGACGCGCCCGAGCCCGCCCGGGCGACACCCGACGCCCGCTACGCGGCGCTCGGTCGCGCCGTCCGCGAGCAGGCCTGGTCCGAGGTGCTCGGGCTGTGCGCGGAGCTGCTCGCCCTCGACCTGCGGCCGGAGATCCGCCTGACGGTCGCCGGGCACCGCCTGAGCGCGGCGCAACGGGTCGGAACGGCGGAGGTCCTGATCGAGGCCTTCGAGGACTTCGCCGCACGGAAGCCCGACGACCCGCGCTTCGACGACCTCGATCTCTTGCTCGACCTCGCGACGGCGTACGTCGAGCAGGGCGAGGATGAGACCGCCCTGAGCTTCTACCGCCGCCTGTTCGAGGGCTACCGGCAAATCGACGTCCAGCTCGTGCAGGTCTACGACGAGATCGACCGGCCGCACCGGGCGCAGGAGCGCTGGCGCGAGACGCTCTTCCGCTTCCCCGCCAGCAGCGCGACGGCGTTCTCCTGGTTCGGCTGGGCACAGCGCTTCGCCGCGCTCGAAGCGAGGGACGGGACGCCGATGCGCGCCGAGTCCTTCGCCGCGCTGACCGACTTCATCGCGCTCCATCCCGGGTCGAAGCTGTGCGCACGCGCCCAGCTCGCCCGCGCGGAGGTGCTGTACGCCCTCGGCGAGAAGCGCGCGGCGGGCGACGAGGCCGTCAAGCTCGAGCAGCGCTACCCGACGAGCGATCGCCTGCTCGCCGCGCAGCAGCTCGCGACGCGGTCCTGGTTCGAGGACGGCGCCTTCGACGCCGCCCTCGAGGTCGGAACGCGGCTGCTCGCGAGCGCGGACAAGCACAACCTCGGCCCGGGCGTGTGGCACATCTTCGCCCAGATCCACCACATCCGCGGCGAGCTCGAGGCGGCCGTGGAGGCGTACCGCAAAGCCCGGGGCATCGTCGACGCCGAGGACGCCCTCGCCTTCCTGACCGAGCAGCGCCTCGGCCTGCCCGACCTGGTGTCGGCGCCGGCGGGGCGCGACCTGACGCTGGACCTGCGCTGGAAGAACCTGACCGAGGTCGAGTTCCTCGTCTACCGCGTCGACCTGCCGATGCTCCTGACCGAAGAGCTCGATCTCGCCGAGCTCTCCGTCGACCTGACCGGAATCCCGAGCGAGCTCGAAGAGCGACGCGCGCTGCGACCGGCCGAACGGTTCCGCTGGCACGAGGCCGAGCAGCGGCTGCCCGTCAGCGAGAAAGGGGTGTACCTGATCGTCGCCAAGAGCGACGCCGGTGACCGCAGCACCGTGGCCCTGCTCGGCGACCTCCAGCTCGAGGTGCAGAGGACGGGGGGCCGGTCGCGCGTCTACGTGACCTCTCGCGCGACGGGCGCACCCGTCGAGGGCGTCTACCTGCGCATCTCCGACGGCAACCGCATCGCCGCCCGGGGCACGACCGACGCGCGCGGAATCTTCGAGACCAACGCGCACTGCCAGGCCGTGGTCGCGAGCTCCGAGGACGGTGACTACGCAGTATGGCGCTAGAAGCTGACATGAGCCGGTCTGATTCACCGGGATTCCTGCTGCGGACCCGGATGCCGCAGGCCACGGGCACTTCGAGCCTTCTGCGCTGCTCACCTATGGCGCTGCATGGGCTCCGCTGCTCGAAGACTCGAAGCGCCCGATCTCAAGCGGCCTCCGGGCCATCGCGACGAAATCCCGGTGCATCAGTCGGGATGAGACACGGCTCGGTTCTCGGCGATGCCCGGTCGTCAGCGGCACGGAGCGAGGAGCTCGGATACGCCGGTGGCGAGGCAACCACAGAACGAGCCGTCGTGCCGTCCGTCGCACGCCCCGTGCCCGGACGCGCAGGACGCCCGGGCAGCGGACCCTCCGCGTTCCTGCGTTCCTCGCGGAGCACGCTGCGTCCGCGACCCCGCTCCGCCGAGTCTGAGACCCCGACCAGGAGACCTTCGATGAGGACCCGCCTGCTTCTGTTGCTCGCCCTGTGCCTGACCGCCGCCGCGGACGACCCGCTGGTGTCCGCCAAGGACAGACTGGCAGCCCGGGACTACGCCGCCGCCGTCGAGCTGCTCTCCGGTCTGCGCGACGACGCTCCCGAAGACCAGCAGCCCGAGGTGCGCTACCTGTACCTGCGCGCCCTGTCGCTGGCGGGACGGCACGCGCAGGTGGTCGCCGAGGCCCCGGTCCTTCTCGAGCGGCTCGAGGGCAGCGCCTGGCACGCCAAGGCGTCGTATCTCCTGGCCGAGAGCCAGATCGCGCGTGGAGACTTCAGCGCGGCCGCGGAGATCTTCGCCGAGCGCATGGCCGCGCTCGCCGGCGAGGACGAGCGCAGCCGCCTCGCGGGCCTGTACGAAGAGCTCGCGGACGAGGCGTTCCAGGGCCTGCCCCAGGGCACCGCGGGGGACGCCCTGCACGGGCTCGAGCGCGTCCCCGACTACCGCCGGGCGCAGCGTTTCTACCGCAAGGCCGCCCAGACCCATCCCCGCCCGTCCCCTCGCTGCGCCTTCTTCGCCGCCCGCAGCACCGCGGAGCTCGGGCAGACCCTCGCGGCGCTCGAAGCCTTCCGCGGCTTCCTCGACCGCTTCCCGACCCACGGGCGGGTACCGGAGGCCGCGACACGGGCGGGTGAGCTCGCCTCCTCGCTCGGCGACCAGGTCTTCGCGCGCTCGCTCCTGCGCACCGTGCCGGACAGCTCGGTGTTCAAGCCGCGTGCGCTCGAGGCCGTCGGCGCTTCGTACCGCGCCGAAGGGCGCGTCGAGCTGGCGGTCGAGGCGTGGCAGGGGCTGCTCGAGCAACACCCCGACGCTGAGCCGACGATCCGCGTCGCGTACGCGCTCGGGACGATGTGCTTCGAGGCCGGCCGCCACCCGCTCGCGCAGAAGCTCTGGACCCGTGCGCTGACCGCGTACCCGGAGGCCGAGCAGGCCGCCGACGCGCGTTTCCTGCTCGCCCAGAGCTATCTGCGGGTCCAGGCCTTCGACGACTGCCGGGCCGCGCTCCGTGCCTTCCTCGCCGCGCACCCGAACGACGGGCGTTGGGTCGAGGGTCAGCGGCAGCTCGTGCGGCTCCCGATCCTGGTCGGCGAGCGGGCCTTCGCCGACGAGCGCTACGACGCCGCGCTCCACGCCTGGCGCGCCTTCCTCGCCGCCGCACCGGTCGACGCCGAGGCCCCCGGAGTCGAGCTGCGCATCGCCGAAGCCCTGCTCGCCGCGGACGACGTCGAGAGCGCACGCGGCCAGTGGCGCAGCGTCGTCGCGAAGTACCCCGGCAGCCGCATCGGGGCCCGCGCCCAGCTCGCGCTGGCGCTAAGCCTGGAGGGAGACGGCTCGCTCGTCGCTGCGGTCGCCGCCCTCCGCCGTCTGCTCGAGGTCTTCCCGGGCAGCCCGCAGGCCCGCGAGGCGCAGCTCCTGCTCAGCCGCCTGCAGCAGGAAGAGCTGCGGCTGCTCGCGCCCCGGGTGTTCGCGAGCGACGAGAGCGTGCGGGTCGAGATCACGAGCCGCAACATCGACGAGCTGCGCTACCGGCTCTACCGGGTCGACCTGTTCGACTACTTCTCGTTGAAGAGCTCGACGGACGGCGTCGAGCGGCTCGCGATCGATGTGGTCGAGCCGGACCGGCAATGGCTGGGGGCCGTGCCCGGCTACGAGGACTACCGTCGGATCGAGCGCAGCCTGGGACTCGACCTGCCCGGCCCTGGCGCCTACCTGCTGCAGGTCGAAGGCGGAGACTTCAAGGCGCGCTGCGTCCTCTTGCAGAGCGACCTCGACCTCGTGCTCAAGGTCGCCCCGGAACAGGTCCTCGCCTTCTGCCGTGACCGGCGGACCGGAAACCCCTGGCCGGAGGCCGAGGTGCACCTCACCGTCGGCGGGACGGCCCTGTCCGAGGTGTTGCGCACGGGCCCGGACGGCGTGGTCCTCGAGCGCGTCCCGGACGCGGCGCGTGGAGTCGTCTGCTTCGCCCGCGTCGGCGACCACGTCGCCTTCGCCGATGTCGCGCTCCTGCGCACCCGCGACTTCGCCTACAGCCACCAGGTGCACGTCAGCAGCGATCGCCCCCTGTACCGGCCCGGGCACACCGTCGAGCTCAAGACGCTGGTGCGCGAGGCGCGCGACGGCTCCTACCGCGCACCCGAGAGCGCAGAGGTGGTGCTGCGGGTCCGCGACAGCCGGGGAGTGCCGATCTTCGAGCACCGCGGCCACACCGATCGCTTCGGCGCGCTGACGAGCTCGTTGACGCTCGACACCGAGGCGGCGGTCGGCGAGTACCGGGTCACCGTCGCGTGGGCGGGCCAGACCTACGTCTCGTCGCTGTCCGTCGAGGCCTACCGGAAGCCGGAGCTGACGGTCGCGGTCGATGCGACGCCGACCGCGGCACCGGGCGACAGCCTGCGCTACAGCCTGTCGGCCCGCTATCTGTTCGGTGCGCCCGTCGCCGACGCGACCGTGCGTTGGGAAGTGCGCCGGAAGGGCTACACCTTCGACGCGACCCGCTACCTCTCCCTGACCTGGTTCCAGAGTGAGGAGAAGGAAGAGCTCCTCGAGCTCGGCCAGGTCGTCGCCCGGGGGACGACGACGACCGACGCCGAGGGCCGGGCCGCGATCGAGATCGCGAGCGAGCTGCGCGAAGACGACCTCGCCTACGTCCTCCAGGCCGAGGTGGTCGACCCCAGCCGCCAGGTCGCCTTCGGCAGTGGGCGCGTCCTGGTCTGCCAGAACGAGGCCTACGCCGGGCTGCACAGCGAGCAGAAAATGGTCGAGCAGCGCGAGCCGCTGCGCCTGACGCTGACCACCGTCGATGCGGCGCACCGGCCGGTGTCGTTGCGCGGGAAGCTCGAGGTGCTGCGCCTCTTCGACGGTCGCGATGAGAAGCTGACCGCGACGCTGCGCGCGGCGACCGGGGATGATGGCACCGCGACGCTCGAGCTCGCGATCCCCGAGCCGGGCACCTACCTCCTGCGCTACCGGGGAGAAGACGGACACGGCGGCGAGGTGCTCGCGACGGCGGGCGTCACCGTCGCCGGGCTGGAAGAGGGGGTCGAGAGCGCGCGGCTCCTCGCCGAGCGGCAGGTCTACCGGGCGGGCGAGACCGCGCGTCTGCTCCTGCAGAGCCCGGTCTCGACGGGCTCGGTGCTGCTGACCTACGAGGCCGAGAGTCTGCTGGGATACCGCGTGATTTCCCTGGATGGCGCGAGCCGCACCCTCGAGCTGACGATGGAGCCCGCCTTCGCTCCCAACGTCTTCCTCAGCGTCGCGATCCCCGATGTCGGTGAGCTTCACGAGGCGACCGACGAGGTCTACGTCCTGCGCGAGCTCGAGCTCGAGCTCGCCGCCGACGCTGCGAGCTATCTCCCCGGAGAGACCGCCGTGTTCACCATCGCGGCGCGCGACTCCTCGGGCGTCCCGGCGGAAGCGCAGCTCTGCCTCGCGCTCGTCGACGAAGGCATCTTCGCTCTGCGTCCGGACGCAACGCCGGACATCCGTCGATCCTTCTACTCCCGCGCCCGTCCGCACGCCGTGCACACCTCGGGCTTCCAGGGTTGGCGCTTCGCCGGACGCACCACGGGCCTGAGCGCAGACGTGCGGGATGAGCGCAAGCTCGAAGACGTCGAGCGCCTGCGCGACGCGCTGCAGGAGCAGATGGAAGACCTCCGCCAGCAGGGACGCTTCGAGGAGCGGGAAGCGCTGGAAGAGCTTTCGAGACAGCTCGACGAGCGGCCCGAGCAGACCGGTGGTCTCATGCTGCCCGGTGACGAGGCTCCGGCCCGCCAACCCGCCCCCGAGCCCGAGCCCGAAGCGGCGGCCGCCCGTCCGTTCGGCGGTCGGTCGGGCAAGGACGATGAGCGAGGGGAGACCGGGACCTACCTGCGCCAGCGCTTCGTCGACACCGCCGCCTGGTTGCCCCTGCTCGAGACGGGCGCCGACGGCAGTGTCGTCGTCCGCGTGCCCCTGCCGGACAACCTGACCCGCTGGCGGGTGACCCTGCGGGGAGTCGATGGGGGGAGCCTGTTCGGACAGACCACCTCCGGCATCGACATCCGTCAACCGCTCGTGGTCCAGCTCGCCTCGACCCGTTTCCTCGTCGAGGGCGACCAGACCGAGGTGGCGCTGGCGGGCTTCAACCGCACCGCCGAAGACCTGACCGCGGACCTGCGCTTCGCCGCCGCCGACCAGGACCTGCGCTTCGCCGAGAAGATCCCGGCCGGAGGCAGCTTCCTGATCGACGTCGGGGTCGAGGCCGCGCAGGCCGGGGCCCTCCTCCTGTCCGCGGGACTGGAGAGCCCCGCTGGCGACGACGCCCTGCAGCGAGCGCTGGCCGTCCTCCCGTACGGCGTCGAGGATGTCCAGGCGCGGACCCTGTTCCTCGCCGACAGCGACACCTGGAGCTTCGCCCCTGCGGCCGACGCCCGCCCGGGCTACACCACGCTCGAGCTGCTCCTCCAGGCGCGGGGCAGTGAGTTCCTGCGCTCCGCCGCCCGCTCGCTCGAAGCCTTCCCCTATGCCTGCGTCGAGCAGACCGTCCACCGCTTCCTGCCCAGCCTGACCCTGCTGCGGGCCCTCGAAGCCGAGGGAGCTCCGGAGCTCGAAGAGCGGCAGCGGGTGATGCGCATCGTCGAGGGCTGCGCCGCCAAGCTCGTCGCGGTGCAGCGCGGCGACGGAGGCTTCGGCTGGTGGCGGGGTTGCGCCTACGACCCGTTGATGACCGGCTTCGCGCTGATCGGCCTGAACGAGGCGCAGAGGGAAGGGGTGTGGATCGCGCCGGAGGTTCTGACCGCCGCGCGCCGCCGGGCCGTCCGCAGCCTCGATGAAGCGGCGCCCGACACCGCCGCGTTGCTGCTCTACGCTCTCAGCCTCGGCGCGCCCTTCGACGGGGCCTGGATCGACCGCACCTACCGCCACGTCCCCGCGCTGTCTCCGGCCGGGCTCGCCTTCCTGGTGCTCGCGATGCAGGAACAGGAACGGGTCGACGCGGTCGAGGGGCTGGTCGGGCTCCTGCTGCGTCGGGCCGTCGCTGCCGGCGATACCCTGCACTGGCCCGCCGGAGGCGGGTTCTCCGCCATCGAGGCGACCGGCTACGCGCTCCGCGCCCTCGCCCGCGGGGGGGTGCGCGCCGACCTCCTCGACTCCGCGACGCGGTGGCTGGAGACCCGCTGCCTGGACCGGGCCTGGCCGAGCACCCGCGACAGCGCGGCCGCGATCCAGGGACTCTGCAGCCGCCTCTCGGCCAACGCGGACGCGGCGCGGCCGGAGCGGCTGACCATCACCCTGCAGGCAGACGGGCGACCCGACTCCAGCGCCACGCTCCGGGGCGCGAGCCTGCGCGAGCTCGAGACGCAGGCGAACGCCTTCCTCGCCGCCCACCGCCCGGCCTTCGACGGGCCGTGCAGCCTGCGCCTCGCGCAGGAGGGCGGCGCTGCGCCGCTGCTGGTCAGCGCCGCCCTGCGCTGCCTGCTGCCGCCGGAGACGGCGCGGTCCTCGGTGCCGGGCCTGACCCTTCGGCGCAGCTTCCGGCCCGCCCTGGAGGCCGGAGGCTACAGCGTGCTCAGGGCGGAGAGCCGTCCCGAGCCCGCCAGCCCCGAGGCGGTCGCGACCGGGGAGAAGCTCGAGGTGCGGCTGGTCATCGAGACCTCCGAAGACCTCCGCTACGTCGAGCTCGCCGACCCGATCCCGGCCGGCTGCGAGATCGCCGCCGCCGACCCCGCCGGTGTGTTCGTGCACGCCGAGGCCCGGGACGATCGCGCGGTGTTCTTCGCGAGCTCCCTGCCGAAGGGGCGCCACGAGCTTCGCTACACCCTGCGCGCGCTGCAGCCCGGCAGCTACCGGGCTCTGCCCGCCGCGCTCGCGCCGATGTACGAGCCCGGGCGCCGCGCCCTCAGCGCTCGGGACGCCCTGCGGGTGGTCGCCGACGCCTCGGCGTTGCCGGCCCGCGAGAAGACCCCGGACGAGCAGTTCGCCGCCCTGCGCAGCCTCGCCGCGGAGGAGTCCCACCGCGAGCTGCTCGACGCGGACTTCGGCCTGCTCACGCTCGACCTGCGGCCGGAGGTGCGCGGCCAGCTGCTCGCCTGGCGGCTCGCCGCCGTGCGGGCGGTCGGGACGACCGCGCAGCTCGTCGAGGCCTTCGAGGCGCTCGCGGCCCACGCGCCGGGGGCGACGCAGCTCTCCTCGCTCGAGCTGCTGCTCGAGCTCGCGGTCGCCTACCGCGATGTCGGCGAGCTCGAGACCGCCCTGAGCTTCTACCGCCGGCTATTCGAGGGCTACCGGGCGGTCGACCTCGAGCTCGCATCGGTGTACCGGGAGCTCGGGCGGGACGACGCCGCCCAGGGCTACTGGTGGAACGTCCTCACGCGCTATCCGGACAGCGGCCCGACGCAGGCTTCCTGGTTCGCCTGGGCACAACGCTTCGCCGATCTGGCCGAGCAGGACGGGCTGCGCGACCTGTCCGGAAACCTGCCCCGGCGCATCCCGGAGACCGTGGTCGCCCTGCGCGATTTCGTCGCGTACTTCCCCGACTCCCCGCTGTGTCCGCGCGCGCAGCTCCTCCGCGCCTCCTACCTCCTCGGCCTCGGCGCGCGGGATGCGGCGGCCCGCACGGCCCTCGAGCTCGATGCCCGCTACCCGGAGAGCGAGCAGCGGCACAGCGCCCTCCAGTTGGCCAGCCAGGCCCTGTTCGCGGCCCGCGACCACGACCGCGCGGAGGAGGTCCTGCGCAGGCTCCTCGCCGAGGAGAAGGCGGCGCCCTTCCACCCCGGCGCGTGGCACCTGCTCGCCCAGGTCCACCACATCCGCGGCGAGCTCGACGCCGCCGTCGCCGCCTACGCGGAGGCGACGGGCATCGTCGACGCGGCCGACGCGCTGCAGTTCCTGACCGAGCGGCGCCTCGAGATGCCCGAGCTCGTCACCTCGGCGGCCGGGCGGGAGCCGCGTCTCGAGCTGCGGACGAAGAATCTCGCGGAGCTCTCGTGGAAGGTCTACCGCGTCGACCTCCCGATGCTGCTGACCGAAGAGCTCGACCTCGCCGACCTGTCGATCGACCTGAGCGGGATCCCTCCCGCCTTCGCCGGCGTCCAGCCGCTGCGCGGCGCGCCCTACGGCTGGCGGGAGAGTGTCCTCCCCGTGCCGCTCGCCGAGCGCGGGGTCTACCTGCTCGCGGCGCGGGACGAGATGGTCCAGGCGAGCGCCGTGATCCTGCTCTCCGACCTGTCCCTGGAGGTCCAGAAGACCGCGGGCCGCACGCGCGTGTACGTCACCTCGCGCAGCACCGGCCAGCCGGTGCCCGGGGTCTCCCTGCGCATCTCCGACGGCAGCCGCATCGCCGCGCGCGGAGAGAGCGACCGCCGCGGCATCTTCGAGACCACGGTCGGCTGCCGCGCCGTCGTCGCGGAGAAGGGGGAGGACTACGCCCTGTGGCGGGAGTGAGCCTGCGACAGGGAGCGCGGGCGCCCGCGGGACCCTGCGGCGACCATCCCGGCGCGGTGCTGCTCTCGCACCGGCTGCGCGGCTTCTCTCCCCACGAGAGCAGCCTGAGCGCGCTGCGGGCGGCGCAGCGGCGGGGGATCCCGAGCTTCGAGGTCGACACGCGGGTCAGCGGCGACGGCGAGATCCTCGTCTACCACGACGTCGGGCTCGATCACGCGACCGACGCGCGGGGAACGGTTGCCGACCTGTCCCTGCGGGCGGGCAACCGGCCGCGCTTTGCGGGAGCGCCGCCCGAGCCGGTGCCGACCCTCCGGGAGCTGCTCGCCCAGGTCGCCGCCAGGCCCTGCGAGGTGCTAATCGACATCAAGGACTTCGGCCACGAGGCCGAGCACATCGCCCTGATCCGGGAGCTGGGCTTGGCGCGCTGGTGCTGGATCGTCAGCTGGATGCCCGAGGTCCTGCTCCGGGTGCACGCCCTCGCTCCCGAGCTGCGGCTCTCCTTCAGCCACCTGCCCGCGACCCGCCAGCGGCTCGGCCTGCGCCTGCTCGGCTGGAGCGCCCCGCTGCTGCGCCGGCTCGTGGGGCTGGCGGGCTCTCCACGCGGCAGGGAGCTCGCGGCGGTCGATGTCTACCGCGACCGCGCGCACCGCATGCCGGTCCCCGCAGGGCCGGTGCGCGGGAGGTTCCCGGTCCACATCCTCCGGGGGCTGCCGCAACGCGCCCTCGGCTGCGCCCTGGCGGCTTCCGGGGGCGGCGTCGGGATCGACGTCCGCCTGTTGACGCCGGCGTACGCACGGCAGGTCCGGGAGGCGGGCCTGCGGCTGTTCGTGTTCACCGTCGACGACCCGATCGCGCTGCGCCGGGTCGAACGGATCGGAGTCGACCGCGTCTTCACCGACAACCCGGCCCTCTTCGACGCCCGCGAGCCGGTCCCGGAGGGCGCCCTGCAGGCCGGAGGCGACACGCGTTGAGCGACCGATCCCGGGCCGAGTTCCCGCGAGGGGTTTGCAGAACGCCCCACCCTGCCCTACAACCAGGTTATCTGCAGGTCCGAAGAACGCGACGACCCCCTGCTCGCAGGGGCGCCGTGGACGAAGGAAACGCGGTGCCGACGCAAGGACTGCGCCGGAGTTGGCGCGGGGGCACCAGCCACGCGCAGCTATCCTGACCCCAGGGAGAGAGGAAGGCAACGATGGGCGAGCTCGAGGTGATGGCCGGCCTGACCGGAGAGGCCCGCCGCGGCTTCATGAAGGCGGTGCTGCGCGACCTGCGCGCGCTCGAAGAGATCCTGCACTCCGGCCTGATCGAGAACTCGGTCCGCCGGGTCGGGGCAGAACAGGAGTTCTTCCTGGTCGACCACGCGGGACGTCCCGCGCTCGCAGCGCTCGAGGTGCTCGCGAACGCGGATGACCCCCACTTCACGACCGAGCTCGGGCGCTTCAACCTCGAGATCAACCTCGACCCGATGGAGTTCGAGGGCCGGGTCCTGCACAACCTCGAGGTCCACCTCCAGGAGATGATCGGCAAGGCGCGCCGCGCCGCGGAGGCGGCCGGGGTCGACATCGCCCTGGTCGGGATCCTGCCCTCGATCCGCAAGTCGGACCTCGGCCTGAACGCGATGACGCCGCGCTCCCGCTACAAGGCCCTGAACCGCGCCCTGTGCGCGATGCGCGACGGCCCCTACGACTTCAACATCATGGGCGTGGACGAGCTGAACATCACCCACGACAACGTGATGCTCGAAGCCTGCAACTGCAGCTGGCAGCTTCACTTCCAGGTCGGCTCCAGCGAGTTCGCCAACCTGTACAACATCGCGCAGGCGGTCGCGGCGCCGGTGTTGGCGGCGGCGACCAACTCGCCGATGCTGTTCGGTCGACGGCTCTGGTCCGAGACCCGCATCGCCCTGTTCCAGCAGTCCATCGACACCCGGGCGACGACCGAGAATCTCCACGATCGGCGCCCGCGCGTGACCTTCGGGACCTCCTGGGTCAAGGACTCGGTGATCGAGCTGTTCCGCGAGGACATCGCGCGCTTCCGCGCCGTCTTCGGCTCCGATGGCGAGGAGGACCCGCTCGCGATGCTCAAGCGCGGCGTGGTGCCGGACCTGCAGTCCCTGCGCCTGCACAACGGCACGGTCTACCGCTGGAATCGCGCCTGCTACGGCGTCAAGAACAACACCCCGCACCTGCGCATCGAGAACCGCATCCTGCCCTCCGGCCCGACCGTGCGCGACGAGATCGCGAACGCCGCGCTGCTGTTCGGCCTGATCAGCGGGCTCAGCCACAAGTACGACGACATCTCGCAACACCTCTGCTTCCAGAGCGCCAAGGGGAACTTCCGCCAGGCGGCCCGCTACGGTCTCTCCGCCCAGTTCGAGTGGCTCGAGGAGCGCACGGTGCCGGCGCAGAAGCTGCTGCTCGAGGAGCTGCTGCCGCTCGCCGAGTCCGGCCTGCGCGACAAGGACGTCGCGAGCGAGGACATCAGCCTCTACCTCGGCGTGATCGCCGACCGGGTGCGCAACAACGCGACCGGCGCGCACTGGATGACCCGCTCCCTGACGCGGATGCACGACGCGTACAGCAACACCCACAAGCTCGGCGCCCTGACCCTGGCGATGGTCGCGCGCCAGAAGGAGGACAAGCCGGTGAGCGAATGGGAACCCGCGCGGATCGAGGAGGCGGGCGACTGGAAGCACAGCTTCATGCGCGTCGAGCAGGTGATGACCACCGACCTGTTCACCGTCCAGGAGGACGAGCCCCTCGAGCTCGTCGCGCAGCTGATGGACTGGGAGAAGATCCGCCACGTCCCCGTCGAGGACGCGTCCCACCGGCTCGTCGGCCTGATGTCCTACCGCACCGTGCTGCGCGCCCTGTGTCACGGCTCGATCGAGAAGGGCCTGTCCCAGCCGGTCTCCGACGTGATGCGCAAGGACCTGATCACGGTCAGCCCCAACACGACGACCTTCGAAGCGATGCGCCTCCTGCGCGAGCACCGCATCGGCTGCCTGCCCGTGCTCAAGGACCGCAACCTGGTCGGCATCGTCACCGAGCGGGACTTCATGACCGTCGCCGGCTCGCTGATGGCCGACCAGCTCTCGGAGTTCATCGAGCAGGAGGAGGCCGGACGGATGGCGGCCGCGGCCCGCGCCTCGAGCAAGCTCAAGAGCACGAAGCACAAGCCCGACGACCTCGAAGACGACGAGGCCGACGCCGCCGACGAAGCCACAGAGGCCGCCGATGAGCCCGCCGAAGCGACGGCTCCCTCCACCCCCGAGGTCGCCGCTCCCCCCGAGAGCTGAGCCCCGCGACCGACTGGTCGCCGCCCTCCATGACGCGGCCGTCGCCCGGCGCGTGAGGCTCCGGGAGGCGCAACCGTGCGATCTCCGACCAAGCGAACTGCTGATCGAAGCAGAATCGCCTATACTGCCAAGGCTTGATCCCGGCGCGCAAGATCGGGCCGGACACGCCCGTTCCGGGCAAGGTCCGCGGCCATTCCCCCTCGAACGCCGCGAGGAGAAGGAGCTGCGCTCCGGACGGAGGCTCGGTGGGATCCTTCAAGTGGCTGTTCGAGACGGCGGGATTCGTCCCGCGCGGTCGGTGAGGGGGTTGGACCACGGAGCTCGTGTGGCTCCACAACGGCTCGGACCTCCTGATCGGCATCGCGTACCTGGCGATTCCCGCCGTGCTCGTGTACTTCCTCAAGAAGCGCCGGGATCTCCCCTTCCCCCACCTGTTCCTGCTGTTCGGCGCGTTCATCGTCCTGTGCGGGACGACCCACCTCGCGGACGCGCGGACGTCGGTCGCGCCGATGTACCGCTTCTCCGGCCTGCTCAAGCTGTCGACGGCCGCGATCTCGATCGCGACCGTGTTCTGCCTCGTCCCGCTCCTCCCCCGCGCGCTCGCCCTGCGCAGCCGGGAGGCGCTCGAGCGCCTCAACCGGCGCCTCCAGCTCGAGGTCACGGAGCGCAAGGCCGCCCAGACCGCGCTCGGCGCCCAGGCAGAGCGTCTGCGGGCCGCCAATGCGAAGTTGCTCGCCTCCGAGCGGGTCAAGGACGACTTCCTCGCGACGGTCTCCCACGAGCTGCGCACCCCGCTGACGTTGATCCTCGGACCCCTCGAGTCCCTGCTCGCCGAGAGCTGCGCCGACCCTCTCGGCGACCGCGCCCACAGCCTGCGGACCGTCCACAACAACGCGGTGCGGCTGATGCAGATGGTCCTCAGCCTGCTCGACTTCTCGAAGCTCGACGCCGATCAGCTCACGGTGCGCCGCCAACCGATCGCCCTGGCGGCGCTGACCCGCGCGATCGTCGCGGACTTCGGCCCGGCGTTGGACGCCAAGGGCCAGACCGTGACGGTCGACGTCCGGCCCGATCCGCTGCGCGTCGCGATGGACAGCTACCTGTACGAGCACATCCTGTTCAACCTCCTCGGCAACGCGATCAAGTTCACCCCCGCCGAGGGCGCGATCGACATCCGCGTCCGCCACGACGGGACACGGCTGACACTCGAGGTCGAGGACACCGGGATCAGCATCCGCGCCGAGGACATCGACGGCCTGTTCGAGAAGTTCCGCCAGGTCGAGAGCACGCCTACGCGTCGCTTCGAGGGCACCGGGCTCGGCCTGGCCCTGGTCCGTCAGTTCGCGAAGCTGCTCGGCGGAGAGGTCGGGGTGCGGAGCAGCCCCGGCCAGGGCAGCACCTTCACCGTCACCTGCGACGCGCCCCCGACCTCCGGCGCGGAAGCGGCGAGCCCGCGACGGATGCCGGTTCCGATCCCCGTCGCCAGTTCCCCGGCCCGCGCGCGCAGGCCCAGCGGCGAAGCCCTCCCCCGGGTGCTCGTCGCCGAGGACAACCCGGAGATGCGCGCCTACCTCGCCCGGGTCCTCGGCGACGCCGCCGACGTGGCGACCGCGGCGGACGGCGACGAGGCCCTCGCGCGTGTCAGGAGCTGGGAGCCCGACCTGCTGCTCGCCGACGTGATGATGCCGAAGCGCGACGGCTTCGACCTGTGCCGCACGCTCCGCGCCGATCCGGCCCACGCCGAGCTGCCGATTGTGCTCGTGACCGCCTTGACCAACCGCAACGCCCTGATGCGCGGCTGGTCGGTCGGCGCGGACGAGTACGTGTACAAACCCTTCCATCCCCACGAGCTGCTGACCCGCGTCGCCAACCTGCTACGCCTGCGGCGCCTGCGGCGAGAGGCGCGGGCAGCCGTCGCGGACCGCGACCGGGCACGCGCCCGCGTCGCGAGCGACAAGGCGCGCCTGCTCGACAGCCTGGACGCGCCCCTGCGCACCCTTCTCGAGCGTGCGCGGCGCGTGCGCGACACGGCCGGGGATCCCGAGGAGCCCGTCGCCGCGTTGCTCGACGCGACCCGGGCCGTCGCGGCGACGGTGACCGGGCTCTCCGACGATCCGCCAGGCCCCCTTCCCGAGCGAGGAGACGAGAGATGATCGAGGAATCGACCGCGCGCCTGATCGCGGAGCTCGAGCTGACACTGGGCGACGCGATGTGCCGCGAGCTCTACGAGACCTTCGTCGAGACCACGGACGGAGAGCTCGAGGCCCTCCGCGGAGCCGTCGCCGCGGATGACCCGAAGGAGACCGTCGCCCGCGCCCACAGCATCCGCGGCAGCGCCGCGAACCTCGACGCCTCGGGATTGAGCGACGCGGCGGGCGGGCTCGAGGCCGCCGCCCGCGACGGCGCCCTGCCCGCCGATGCCTCCGACCAGGTCGCCGCGATCGAGCGCGCCTATCGCCCCCTGCGTCGCTACCTGCGGGCGAAGCTCGGGCAGACCTCGGAGGAGCCCGGCCATGCAGTGTAGTTGCGGCCATCGTTTCGAGGCCCCGGCGCGCTTCTGCCCGCAGTGCGGACGCTCACAGTCCGGCGCGTTCCGGAGCGCGGAGTTGCCGACGCTGATCGGAGACCTCACGACGCTCGGGCTCGGCACCGGCGAGTTCCTCGGACGCACGATCCGCGGCTACGCCATCCACGGTGTGCTCGGACGGGGGGGCATGGGCACCGTGTTCGCAGCGCGGCAGCTGCAGCTCGGCCGTGAGGTCGCCCTCAAGGTGCTCGCCCCCGATCTGTCGAAGCGCGCGCTCTTGATCGAGCGCTTCCGCCAGGAGGCGCGGCTGCTCGCCCAGATCGACAACCCCCACATCATCGCGATCCACGACATGTTCGAGGAGGACGCGCTGTTCTGGATCGTCACCTCCCTCGCCGAGGGCGGCTCGGTGCGCGGTCTGGTCGGCAAGAACATCGCCGAGACCCGCGCCGCCGAGATCGTGCGCCAGGCGGCCCTCGGTCTCTGGGCCGCCGCCGAGAAGGGCATCGTGCACCGCGACATCAAGCCCGACAACCTGCTCCTGACCGCGGGAGGGCGCATCAAGGTCGGGGACTTCGGTCTCGCCAAGCTCGAGGCTTCCGACGACGCCCTGACCCAGGTCGACGCCCTGCTCGGCAGCCCCGCCTACAGCTCTCCGGAGCACTGGGACGACTGCACGACCACGGGACACGCCTCCGACCTCTACGCCCTCGGCTGCAGCCTGGTCGAGCTGCTGACCGGGGCCCCGCCGTTTCCCGGCCCGTCCTTCGCGAACCTGATGAAGCAGCACTGCTACGACCCGCCGCCCGATCTGCGCGCGCGGCGCCCGGACCTCAGCGACGGCATCCTCGCGGTGATCGCGCGGCTGCTCGCCAAGGACCCCAAGGAGCGCTATCCGTCCGGCCTCGAGCTCGCCGAGGAGCTCGGCATGGTCACCGGCGTCCACTGGTCGGACAGCAGCGAGACGACGCTCCAGGCCTTCCCGGTCCTGAAGGCCGAGATCCTGCAGGCCGGCGGCGCGCGCCCCGACATGTCGGAGACCCGCGTGCTCGTCGCCGACGACAACGCCTTCAACCGCCGTCTGCTCGTCCGGCACGTCGAGGCGATCGGCTGCCAGACGCTCGAGGCGCGGGATGGACGCGAGGCGCTCGAGATCCTGCGCGGCCAGGCGGTCGATCTCCTGCTCCTCGACATCCTGATGCCGGAGGTCGACGGCTACGAGGTCCTGCGCCAGCTGCAGACCCCCGCCTACGCGAAGATCCCCGTCGTCGTCGTCAGCGCCCTCGACGACTTCGGGAACGTCCAGACCTGCCTCGGCCTCGGCGCGGACGATTACCTGGTCAAGCCCCTGCACCAGACCCTGCTGCGGAACCGGCTCGAGCTCGCCCTCGCCCGGACCCGCCAGGGCGACAGCGGGACCGTGCACCGCATCCTGCTCGTCGACGACGACCCGGACTTCTGTGCCTGGGCCGAGACCATCCTCGCCCTCGAGGGCTACGAGGTCACCGCGGGCAGCGATGGTCCGGATGCGCTGCTCGCCCTCGGCGGGGGGAGCTTCGACCTGCTGCTCTGCGACGTCCACCTGCCGGGTCTGGACGGCTTCGCCCTGCTCGACATCCTGCGGGCCAAGGACATCGGCGTGCCGGTGTTGATGATGACCGGGGCCGGCCAGGTCGAGCTCGAGGCGCGGGCCCTGCGCCTCGGGGCGGTCGACTTCATCACCAAGCCGATCGCCGATGAGATCTTCCAGCTGCGTGTGCGCAAGGCCCTCGAGCTCGCACGGCTGGTGGGCTGAGGAGACGCTATGCTCGCCTCCCTGTGGCTCGGCTGGGTGCTCGCCTGTCCAGGCCTGGTCTGGCTCGAGCCCGGCGCCGCGGAGACCGCCATCGGAGGCCGGGTCGAGGTCTGGCTCGACAGCGCCGCGACCGCGACCGCCCCCGCGCTGTGCGGACCGGCGAGCCCCGCGCAGTTCACGCCCAGCGACCAGGAAGTGCCCGGCTTCGGCTTCAGCGACGCGACCCTGTGGCTGCGCTTCACCCTCGCCAACCCCGACAGCCTCGCGCTGACCGCCTGGCTGGAGGTCGCCTTCCCGCTGCTCGACGATGTGCGTCTGTACGACACCGAGGCGCCGCACGAAGCGCTGTTCACGGTCGGCGACCGGCTGCCCTTCGCGGAGCGCCCGCTCGCGCACCGGAACTTCCTCCTGCCGGTCCGGATGGCCGCGGATGGGCGGCGGACGCTGCTCCTCCGCGTGCGCTCGAGCACGGCCCTGCAGGTCCCGCTCCACGTCTGGCGAGCCGAGCTGCTGACAGCGGGGACCGCGCGGGACTCCATCGGCCTGGGGATGTACTACGGCGCGCTCCTGATCATGGTCCTCTACGTGCTCGGCCTGGCCATCTCGCTGCGCCAGGGGATGTACCTCTGGTACGTCGCCTTCGGCCTCGCGTTCGGCGTCTGCGACATGGCCCTGCGGGGGCTCGCGTATCAGTTCCTGTGGCCGCAGCTGCCGGTCTGGAATGGAGTCGCGATCCCGCTGAGCGCCGGCCTCGCCAGTCTGTTGATGAACCGCTTCGCCGCGAGCTTCCTCGGCACCGCCCGCTACCCCGGCCTGCACCGGACGCTGCGGGCCTTCGCCCTGCTGTGCGGGCTGCTGGTCTGCGCCACGCCCGTGGTCTCGTACCGCGTGATCGTCGTCCCGACCGTCCTGCTCGCCATCGCCAACGCGCTCGCGGTGTTCGCGGTCGGGGTCGCGGTCTATCTGCGGGGCTACACGCCGGCGCGGCTGTATCTGGCGGGCTGGTCGGTCTTCCTGCTCGGCATCGTCCTGTTGTGCTGCAACCGGCTCGGGGTGGTCGACCGCAGCTTCCTGACCGACCACGCGATGCAGCTCGGCTCCCTGCTGCAGATGGCGCTCCTCGCCCTCGCCCTCGCCGACCGCTTCCACATCCTCGAGCGGGAGCGGCGGCAGCTCGCCGACGCCCTCGAGGAGCGCAACGTCGAGCTGTGGAAGGAGGCCGAGCACCACCGCGACACCGCCCGCGCGCTGGCGACGGCGCGCGACACCCTCGAGCTGCGGGTCAAGACGCGCACCGCCGAGCTCGAGGTCGCGAACGAGGAGCTCAAGCTCGCCCGCGACCGCGCGCAGGAGTCCGCGGCGGTGCGCACCCGCTTCCTCGCGACGATGAGCCACGAGGTGCGGACGCCGATGAACGGCATCATCGGCATGGCCGAGCTGCTCAGCGAGGGCGAGCTGAGCCGCAAGCAGCGGCAGTACGTGCGGGTGGTACGCACCTCGGGCGAGGCGCTGCTCGCGATCGTCAACGACATCCTCGACTACGAGAAGATCGAATCGGGAGCGATGCCGCTGGTGGTCGAAGCGACCGTGCTCCGCGATGTCGTCGAGGACGTCTTCGACATCCAGGCCGTGCGCGCCACCGAGCGGCGGATCGAGCTGATCTACGACCTCGGCGCCGACCTCCCCTACGCGGTGCGCACCGATCGCAACCGCGTGCGGCAGGTGCTGAGCAACCTCGTCAGCAACGCCATCAAGTTCAGCCGCGACGCGGCCGTCCTCGTCGAGGTCACGTCCGGCGGAAGTGACGGCCGCACGGTCGACTTCGCCGTCAGCGACCGCGGCGTCGGGCTCCTCGAACGGGCGCAGACAGCGGTGATCCGGCTGGTTCCCCTCGCGGGACGGAACGGGGCCGCCGAGGCGGAGGGTGTGCAGCTGCTCGAGAAGCCGATCAAGCACTCGCAGCTCTACAACACCCTGACCGCCCTGCTCTGCTCGGCCGCGCGCAAGGTGCCCTCGCAGCGGGTCAGCACCGTGGTGCGGCTCGCGGACACGATCTCGCTGCGCATCCTGGTCGCCGAGGACAACAAGTTCAACCGGCTGTTCATCCGCGAGCTGCTCGCCCGGATGGGCTACACACCCTGCCTCGCCGAGAACGGCAGCCAGGCGCTCGCGCGGGCGAAGGAAGAGGCCTTCGACCTCGTGCTGATGGACATGCAGATGCCGGTGATGGACGGCGTCGAGGCGACCCGTCGCATCCTCGCAGAGGTCCCGTCGCCGCCGACTATCATCGCAATGTCCGCCAACGTGCTCGCCGAAGAGCGCCAGCGCTGCCTCGACGCGGGCATGGTCGACTTCGTCACCAAGCCCTTCCGACCGAAGAACGTGCAACGCATCATCGAGACCTGGAGCGGATCGGGCACCGCCCCGTCCGTGGAGGTCGGCCGCGCAGGAGGACAGACGTGAAGTGCACCGCGTGCGCCTGGGAGATTCCCGAGAGCTCGCGTTTCTGCCCGGGCTGCGGACGCCGGCTGCAGAGCGAGGAGCCGCACCCGCTGGTCTTCCACGGCTTCCGGCTCAAACGCAAGCTCGGCCAGGGCGGTATGGGGGCGGTCTTCCTGGCCGAGCAGCTGCGGCTCGGACGGGAGGTCGCGCTCAAGATCCTGCCGATGCGGCACGCCCACCGCGACAGCTCGGTCAAGCGCTTCCGGCGCGAGGCCCGCGCGCTCGCGCGGATCAAGCACCCCGCCATCGTCGAGGTGTACGACCTGGTCGAGGAGGACGAGCGGATCATGATCGCGATGGAGTACGTGCGCGGCGGCTCGGTGCTCGACCTGCTGCAGGCCCGCGGCAAGGTCCCTCCCCGGGAGGCGCTGCGCATCGCGCGGGAGGCCGCCCTCGGCCTGCACGCGGCCGCGAAGGAGGGGGTCGTGCACCGCGACATCAAGCCGGGGAACCTGCTGCTGACGATGGAAGGACGGGTGCGCATCGCCGACTTCGGGCTGGTCCGCTGGCAGTCCGGCTCGACCCTCACCCTCGCGGGGACGGTCCTCGGCAGCGTCGCCTTCATGCCGCCGGAGCAATGCGCCGACGCGCGCAAGGCCGATCACCGCTCGGACCTGTACGCCCTCGGCTGCACGCTGTTCGTGATGTTGACCGGGCGGCTCCCGTTCAGCGGCAAGCCCCGGGAGGTGCTGCACAAGCAGCTGATGGCCCCGGCGCCGAGCCTCGCCATCTTCGGCTTCCCGATCCCGCTCGCCGATGTCGTGACGCGCACCCTCGCGAAGAACCCGGACCAGCGCTACCAGACCGGCGCGGACCTCGCCAAGGCCCTCGCCGTCGACCCTGGACCGGAGCACTCGGCTCCCTGAACGGGCTCAGTCGTCGTAGCGGGTCTCGTCCGCGAGCGCCCAGTCGACCAGGGTCAGGTAGCCGAGGTCGAAGCGCGCGAGCCGCTGCCCGGCGACGGCGACCGCATCCCAGGCCTCGACCATCGGCCGGCCCGCCTCGGCCTCGACCGCGAGCGCCTCGACCGCCCCGTCGAGCTGCGTGAGGGCCGCGCCGTACACGGCGAGCAGCCAGCGCCCCGGCGCGGAGGCTGCCTCGAGCTCCGCGAGGGGCGCGCGCAGCTCCTCGAGCCGGGTCCGCCAGGCGCGCATCGCCGGGGGATCAGCCAGGGCGTAGAGGCTTAGGATGTGCTCCTCGACCCCGCGCAGACAGCCCTCCTCCGCCAGCGCCGTGTCGAGCAGCTCGAGGTCGGCGCGCATCGCCTGGGCGTCGCAGGTGTCGGGCGCGGGCATGCTCGCGCGGAGGTCGGGAGCCTGGCCGAACGCGGCGGCGCAGAGCCCGAGGCAAGCCAGCGCGAGGGAGGGCAGCCTCACGACTCCCTCCAGCGCTGCGCGAGAGCGGCCTCGGCCTCGAAGGCCGCGACCTGGCGCGCGGTCTCCTCGTCGCTCCAGCCGAGCAGACCGGCCATGCGCGCGGCGACGGCCGCGGCGACGCGCTCGCCCTGGTCGCGGGCGCGCAGGAAGATGTGGGTGCGCAGCCGCAGCACGTCGAGCAGCGTCGCCGCGAGCTCATACTCGACCGCCCAGTCGACCTGCGCCCACACGTCCGGCAGCTCGGGCAGGAGCCGCTCCCCGTCCGCCGGACGCGCGGCGATGCGCCGGGCGATGGCGGGGGCGCGGTGGCCGTAGGTGTCCGCGAGGTGGCGGGCCGAGCCCGGGTCGAGGTGCCCGCCGGAGACGTCGACCAGGCTGCTCGCCAGGCCCTCGAGGCGCGCGCCGCCGGCGAGGCCCACGCCTCCCGGCAGGGGCCGCTCGGCGGTGTCGACCTCGGCGAGCGCGCCCGCCTGCCCGTCCTCGCGCAGGAGCGCGACGGCGCGCTCGACGATCTCCTCCCCCATCGAGCGGAAGGTCGTCAGCTTGCCGCCGGCGACGGTCAGCAGGCGCTCCTCCTCGACGACGATGCGGTGCTCGCGGCTGACGCTCGACTCGCTCGCGGCGCTGTCGTCGACCAGCGGGCGCAGGCCCGCCCAGGTCGAGACGATGTCCCGCTCGGCCAGGCCGAGACGCGGGAAGTACTGCCGGCACACCCCGAGCAGGTAGCGGATGTCCTCGCCCGTCGCGTGGACCGCCGCGGGATCGCCGGCGTCGTCGGTGTCGGTCGTGCCGATGTAGGTGTGCTCGCGCCAGGGGATCGCGAACAGCACGCGCTTGTCCTCCTGGCTGCGCAGCACGATCGCGTGCGAGACCGGCATGCGCTCGTGGGGCACGACCACGTGCACGCCGCGGGTCGGCCGCAGCAGGCCCGCGGAGCGCGCGGCGGGGCGCCCGCCGTTGCCCGGGGCGCCCGGGGTGACGCGGTCGAGGGAGCGGGTGCGGTCGGTCCAGGGTCCGGTCGCGTTGACGACGACCCGGGCCTCGACCTCGCGGCTGCGGTCCCCGAGCCGGTCGCGGATGCGAGCGCCGGTCACCCGCCCGCCGCGCTTGAGCAGACCGACCGCCTCACACTGGCTGAGCAGCACCGCCCCCGCCTGCTCGGCGTCGAGCAGCGCCTCGAGGGTGAGCCGGGCGTCGTCGGTCTTGCAGTCGTAGTAGAGGAAGCCCCCGGTCAGCCCTTCCTGCAGGAGGTCGGGCTCGAGCCGCGCGATCGCGCGGGCGCTGAGGGAGCGGTGGGTCTTCGGGCTGCGGAAAAGGCTCAGCGCGTCGTACATCCACATGCCGATGCCGACGAAGAACTTGCGCGGCCGCATCCAGTTGTAGACCGGGAACAGGAACGCGAGCGGCCGCACCAGGTGCGGCGCGGTGCGCATCAGCACCCCGCGCTCGCTGACCGACTCGAAGACCAGCTTGAGCTCGAAGTTCTGCAGGTAGCGCAGGCCGCCGTGGACCAGCCGCGACGACCGCGAGGAGGTCCCGGACGCGAGCTCGGCGCGCTCGACCAGAGCCACCTTGAGCCCACGCAGGGCGGCCTCCCGGGCCGCGCCGGCCGCGGTGATGCCGCCGCCGATGAACAGCAGATCGAAGGGCCCGCGCTCGAGCGCTTCCCAGCTCTCTTCCCGGGTCTTCGGCCGATGCACGGCGCTCAAAGCTGTCCTCCCCTGCCCAACGCCCGCGCGTCGTTCATTCCCCTCAGCACCCTACGCTTCGATGACCTCGCCGAGCACCGGCTGCAGGGCAGCCGGGACGCGGATCGTGCCGTCCGCCTGCTGGTGCGTCTCGAGCAGGCACAGGATGATCCGCGGCAGCGCGAGCCCCGAGCCGTTCAGGGTGTGGCAGAAGTGCACCTTGCCGTCCTTGCCGCGGAAGCGGATGTTCGCGCGGCGGGCCTGGAAGTCCCGGAAGTTCGAGACCGAGGAGCACTCGAACCAGCGCCCGGTGACCGGCGCGTAGACCTCGAGGTCGTAGCAGCGCGAGGCCGCGAAGGAGAGGTCGCCGGTCGCGAGCTCGAGCACCCGGTACTCGAGCTCCAGGGCCTGCAGCAGCGCCTCGACCTGGCCGACCATCAGCTCGTGGTCGGCCTCCGAGGTGTCCGGATGCACCGTGCGCACCAGCTCGACCTTGTCGAACTGATGCAGCCGCATCAGCCCGCGGGTGTCGGCCCCGTAGGCGCCGGCCTCGCGGCGGAAGCAGGGGGTGTAGCCGGTGTAGCAGAGCGGCAGCTCCTTCTCCGCGAGGATCTCGTCCTGGTGCAGGTTGGTGACCGGCACCTCCGCGGTCGGGATCAGGAACAGGTCCTCCCGGTCGAGGTGGTACATGTCGTCCTCGAGCTTCGGCAGCTGGCCGGTGCCGGTCATCGTCCGGCGGTTGACCAGCAGCGGCACCGACACCTCGGTGTAGCCGTTCTCTGTCGTGTGGGTGTCGAGGAACCAGCCGATCAGCTTCCGCGCCAGCCGCGCGCTCGGCCCCTTGAAGCAGGCGAAGCCCGAGCCGGAGACCTTGACGCCGCGCTTGTTCGTGTCGATGCCGAAGCGCTCGCACAGGGCGACGTGGTCGGCGGCCTCGAAGTCGAAGCTGCGGCGCTCGCCCCCGCTGCGCACGACGCGGTTGTTCGCCTCGCTGCCCCGCGGCACGTCGGGATGCGGGAGGTTCGGGACGGTCAACAGCAGGGCGTCGAGCTCTTCCTGCACCTCGCGCACGCGCGCGGCGGCTTCCTTCTCCTCCGCCTTGATCGACGAGCTGCGGGCGATCAGCTCGGCGGCATCCTCGCCGGCCTTCTTCGCCGCCTGGATCTTCGGGCCGAGGCTCTTCTTCTCGTGGCGCAGTGCGTCGCAACGGGCGTTGGAGCTCTTGCGCTCGACGTTGAGGGCCGCGATGCGGTCGAGGTCGACGCGGACGTTCTTGGCTTCGCAGCCCTCGGCGACCAGCTCGAGGTTGGCGACGATGGTGTTGACGTCGAGCACGGGGGTCTCCTTTCGGGGTCGTGGCAGGCCGGATTGTAGAGCATGCCCCGGTGCAGTCAAAGGTGCAGCGCGTCAAATCTCCCGGAAGCCGGGCGGCGGGCAGCATGCCACATCCGACACGGGGCGCGTGGACGGCGTGCCGGCAGCGTCACCGCCCGCGCCGGGCCGACGCCCGGCGGGGCTTCCCACGCGCCGGAACGCGATGTGCTACATCAGGTGTACCCCTGCTGGGAGGAATCCCGTGCGCGCCTCCGCCCTCTTGCTCGGCAGCCTGCTCGCCTGCGGCTGCTCGAGCGTCGTCACCCACGCCAGCCTGCCGCTCGACCGCGCGGCGGCGACCCTGACCGTCGAGCCGTACTGGACCACCGAGGCCGGCGAGGACCTCGTCGTCTCCGGCCTGGTGCTCGAGCTGTGGCTGTCCGGCGGCCTCCACGCCTCGCGCACGACCTCGGTCGAAGGCCCGACCCTGTTCGGCGGGCTGCCGGACGGGACCTACCGCCTGCGCGTCCTCGCCAGCGAGCGCGAGGTGCTCGCGACGGAGGTCCCGCTGGTCGCCGGCCAGAGCGCCCTGGTGCGGATCGACCTGCGCGCCCTCGACGGGGTCGACCCGGGCGCGATCGAGGACCCCTTGCCGCCGAGGAGAAGCGCCTGGGGCGACTTCGTCGACGGCCTCGGCGACTTCCTGTACTACGTCGGGATGGGGATCCTGATCGTCGGCGTCGCCGGGCTCGCCGTCGTCGCCTGCCAGCCCGGGCTGGTCGTGATCATCGCCGAGGCGATCGACTGAGCCACCGGGATGCGCGAGGGACGGCGCGGGCCGTCCCTCGTTTCCACCGTTGCATGAGCGGTCAGCCTACTTGAAGTAGCCCTCTTCGTCCGCGGAGTCCTGCGGCAGGTCGAGCAGGTCGCTCAGGACCTGCACGAAGGTCGCCTTGTCCTGGTAGCCGACGAACTTGTTGACGATGTTCTGGTCGCCGTCGATCACGAAGGTGGTCGGGATCGCCTGGATGTCGGCGTAGGGCTTCGGCATCTTGCCGTCGTTGATCAGCAGCTTGTAGTTGATGCCTTCGCGGTCGGCGAAGGGCTGCTGGGTCGCGGCGTCCTCGAAGGACACGCCGACGATCACGACGCGGTCGGCGAAGCGCTCGTCCTTCTGCAGCTCGATGAAGTGGGGAATCTCGCGCCGGCAGGGCCCGCACCAGGTCGCCCAGAAGTCGAGAATCACGACCTTGCCGGCGAAGTCGGCCAGGCTGACCTCGTTGCCCTCGAGGTCGTGGAGAGTGAACGCCGGGGCCGGCTCGGCCTCGAACACGTCCTCGCCGCGGAAGAACTTCTTGATCAGGCGCAGGAAGCCCTCGGAGTTGCGGATGTTGTCGAGGTCGGTGTCCGCGTTGATGTGATCGAGGTCTTCGAAGCCGCGCTCGAGCGCCTTCTCGAGGTACTCGTTGGCCTTGTCGATCTGGCTGTTCAGCGAGTGGGCGCAGGCGATGTTGTAGTACGCCGTCGGCCGGTCCGGAAAGAGCTCGATGCAGCGCTCGAAGGCCGCGATCGATTCCTCGAAGTTGCGGGCCGTCAGCTCGGCGAGGCCGCGGTCGAAGGCTTCGCTGAACTCACGGACGGCGTCCTGTCCCTGGGCGAAGGCGGCGCCCCCCAGGAGAGCGAGGACCAGGACGGAGTGGTAGATCCGACGCATCGTTTCCCCTCTGTGCTTCCACGTCCTGACAAACGTGGGAAGGTGTGTTGCTTGTTCCCCGGATGGGGCGGTTCGCCCGCGGAGCGGGCACAATTCCCAGGTGCTACGTGCCAGCCGCGCCGGCGTTGGAAGAAGGCAGCAGCCGCTCGAGCAGCGCGCGGTTGCCCTGCAGCCCGCAGCGCTGCAGGTAGAAGTACAGCCCGCGCAGCCCGCCGAGCTCCTCCCCGCCCCCGGCCCGGCCCGGGCCGCCGTGCACGACCGACGGCAACACCGTGCCGTGGGGCGTCGCGAGCTCGGCGACCTTGCTGTCGAGGGCCATCACCCGGCCGTTGCTGGTCGCCAGCTCGGGCAACACGGCGCGCAGGAACTTCTTGTTGTCGCTGAACACCGAGCTGACCAGCGAGCCGCCGCCGAGGGCGACCAGCGCGGCCGCCTCGGCAGCCGTGCCGTCGTAGGGCAGCAGGGTCGCGACCGGGCCGAAGACCTC
>JAUIEM010000412.1 GCA_030428695.1 bacterium | reverse complement strand
ACCCGCAGCATACCCCAGCGGGCGACGGCGATCAGCTCATCGCGGCCGTCGTCGTTGAGGTCGACGGCCATCGGGGCCCGAAGGAGCCCACCCGTCGCGATCGGAAAGCCCTCCTTCAGGCGGCTGTCCACGCGCAGCTCGAGCTCGGTGACGTCCTCGTCGAGTCCGTCCGGTCCGTCGAGGACCACCCGCAGACGCAGGCGGTAGGAGCCGGTAGCGAGGGACGAGGCATCCCAGGTCCCCAGCACCGGCGCGAGCGCGACCCAGTCCGCCTCGGGGGCCGTCGGCAACACGTCCCCCGTGCCGGTCGCGATCGGGTTCCAGGTCGGAGTGCTGAGATCGTACGCCCAGGCGAGCTCCCACTCGACGACGTCGTAGAGCGGATCTGCGCGGATCAGCCCGCGCACGGGCAGCGCCTCGGGACGGACCACATCCCCGCTGTGCGGGGCGACGAGGGAGTGGATGCTGTGACGGTCGAGGGCGGTCGAAGCCCCATCGATGTCGGCGGTTCCCTCGCCGGTGCCGACGCTGGTCCAGACGATTTGGACCAGGTTGCCGTTGATCACGGTGTACGACCTGGAGTAGACCGTCGCCCGAACCCGGATCACGACCGGGCCCTGGTCGAGCTGGCGGGGGATCCAGTGCAGGCGGCCGGTGTCGCGCTCGACCGCGATCTCCCGGTCGGGGCCGGAGATGGCGAGGGTCTGCGCACCGACGCGGGCCTCGATCAGTTCGAACTCGAATCGCCGCGTGATCTGCTTGACCGGTGGCACCCATGGAGGATTGGGCTCATAGTAGCTCCCGGCCGAGAAGGTGTAGTCGACGGGCATCCCGACCTGGGGATGGTAGGTCTCCTCCGGCAGGACGACCTCGACCTCGACCTGCGCGGAGGCGAAGCTCGCGGCGAGGACCAGGGCTGAGAACAGGAAGCGGGAAGTGGACATCTCGATCTCCTCTGTAGAGTCGATGGTCCTTTCCGCCTCCCCCGGGCGTCGGCGCGACTTTGTCCGATTTCTGGGGATGGGGACGGGCGGTTCCTCTTCCACCCCCCAAAAACACCGTGCCATCCCCGCCCCCCGCATCGACAACTCCCCAAACCCACCCGGAGACCCCCGATGCGCCCGCTCCTCCTCATCCTCCTGCTCACCAGCGCCCTCGCCGCCCAGGACACCCCGTGGGTGTGGTGGGAAGGGGAGGACGCCGTCGAGACCGACTTCGACCCGCATTCCGCCTTCGAGGCGCGCCACTACGGCGGCGCGGCGGAGCTGCTCAGCGGCGGTAGCTGGCTCGCGAACAGCGGGCCGCGGAACGGCCGCCGCGGGCACGCCCGCTGGGAGGTCGAGGTGCCGGCCGCCGGGCAGTACGACCTGTGGGTGCGCAAGTTCTGGAAGCACGGGCCCTTCCGCTGGCGCTTCGGGCGGGACGAGTGGCGCGACTGCGGGCGCGACTGCGGCCTCGAGGACAACGTCACCCTCGCGACCCACATCTGCGCGAACTGGGTGTACCTCGGCGCGGTCGAGCTGGCCGCCGGCCGCCACGACTTCGAGATCGAGCTCAGCGCCGGCCGCGACGAGGAGCTGACCGCCTGCTTCGACGCCTTCTGCCTCAGCCCCGGGCCCTTCCAACCGCGCGGGCGGCTGCGGCCGGACGAGCGGGCCGGGCTCGCCGCGGAGGGCTGGTTCGCTTTCGAGCCGGCGCTCGACGGCTTCGGCGAGAGCCCCCTGGACCTGCGCCATCTCAACGAAGAGGAGGCGGGCGCGACCGGCTTCGTCGAGGTCGAGGGCGGCCGCTTCCAGCGCGGCGACGGCGAGCCCCTCAAGCTGTGGGGCGTCAACGTCGGCGCGGGAGTGCTCGAGCTCGGCGCGCCCTCCCTGCGCTACCTCGCCCGTAAGCTCGCGCGGCTCGGGGTCAACGCGGTGCGCATCCACACCGGCCTGTTCGAGGCCGGCGGCGACCCGGCAGAGCTCGACGAGACGCGCCTCGGCCGCCTGCACCTGCTCGTCGCCGAGCTGAAGAGCCAGGGCATCTACACGGCCCTGTCGTTCTACTTCCCGCTCTGGTTCCGGGTCGAGCCGGGGTACGAGCTCGAGGGCTACGAAACGATGGACAACAAGGTGCCCTTCGCGCTGTTGTTCTTCGACGAGCGCATGCAGGAGATCCACCAGAGCTGGGCCCGCGGCCTCTTGACGACGAAGAACCCGCACACCGGCCTCAGCCTCGCGAAGGACCCCGCGGTCGCGTACGTCGAGATCCTCAACGAGGACAGCTTCTTCTTCTGGACTTTCAGCGCCTCGAACATCCCGAACGTCCAGCGCGAGAAGCTCGAGGCCGCCTACGGCAAGTGGCTGCGCAAGCGGCACGGCTCCCTCGCCAGGGCGGCCGCCGCCTGGGGCGGGGCAGGGGAGGGGCGGGATGCTCCGGAGGCCGGACGCATGGCCCTGCTCGACGCCTGGCACATGACCCCGGACGGGGCCGGGCAGAGCGCGGCGAAGCGGGCGCGGATGGGCGACCAGCTGCGCTTCCTCGCCGAGACCCAGCGGGAGTTCTACGAGGACACCGCGAAGTTCCTGCGCCGCAAGCTGAAGGTCAAGTGCCCGCTGGTGTGCAGCAACTGGATCACCGCCGACGCGACCGTGCTCGATCCCCTCGAGCGCTGGACCTACACCGCCGGCGACATCTCCGACCGGCACGCCTACTTCGGCGGCCGCCACGAGGGCGACGCGGCGGGCTACTCGGTGCGCGTCGGCCATCGCTACGAAGACCGCTCGGCGCTGTTCTCCCCGCAGGACACGCCCTTCGCCAGCCCGCGCCTGGAGGACATGCCGGAGATCTTTTCGGAGATCGGCTGGCCGAACCCGAACCGCTTCAAGGCGGAGTTCCCCTTCCTGTGCGCGACCCAGGGCTCCCTCGCCGGGGCGGACGGCTGGTTCTTCTTCGCCCTGGACGGCGCCTTCTGGGACAGCTCGGCGAGCAAGTTCCCGCTCGCCGTGCCGAGCATCCTCGGCCAGTTCCCCGCCCTCGCCCTCGCCTTCCGGCGCGGGGACGTCGAGGAGGGGCCGGTGGTTGTGCGCGAGGTGCTCGATGTCGACGGCCTGTACGCCTACGAAGGCTCCTCGGTGCAGGCGGCGCGGAACCTCGACGCCCTGCGCGATCCGGGCCGGGGCGGAGCGGCTGGAGGAAGCGTCGACCCGCTCGCCTTCTTCGTCGGGCGCGTCGAGCAGAGCTTCGGGCGGGGGAAGACGAAGCTGACCGCGCTCGGCGACGCGATCGACCGCGAGGCGGGCCTCGTCCGCAGCGCGACCGGCGAGCTGGTGTGGAGCTACGGGGCGGGCCTCGCCACCGTCGACACGCCGCGCTTCCAGGGGGCCTGCGGCTTCCTCGGGGAGGCCGGAAGGGTCGCGCTCGGCGACGTCGCGATCGCGCTCGAGAACGAGTACGCGAGCGTCGCGGTCATCGCCCTCGACGACGAGCCGCTCGCGCGGAGCGCGCGGGTGCTCGTGCAGGTGGTCAGCGAAGAGCGGCCCTACGGCTTCCGGACGGAGGGCGACCGCATCGCCGACCTCGGCGGCTACCCCCTCAACGTGCGGCGCATCCGGGGGAGCGTCGAGCTGCCTGCCCACCTGACCCGCGCGACCGTGCTCGACGCCAACGGCCAGCCGCGCGGGCCGGCGGAGCTGGAAGACGGGCGCCTGACCCTGCCGGCGGACGCGCTGTACGTGCTGGTCGAGTAGCCGCGGAGCGCGCTCCGCAGGAAGCACGTTGCGCGGGCGGCCGGGCTTGCCGTACCTTCCCTTGACGGGAGGTCCCCATGGTGCGGGTGTGTGTGCTGGCGCTGCTCGTCGGGCTCCAGGCGGGCTGCGCGACCGGCGCCCTGTGGGGCACCTACGAGGGCCGCAGGGTGTCGCTGGGCGCGGCGAGCTTCCTGCGGGTCGCCCTGGACCCGGAGGACGGGGCGCCGCACCTGGTGTGCGAGTTGCAGTACCCCGACGGCGAGATCGCCTACGCGGGGGTCGAGCTGCCCGGCGGCCTCAAGGAGTACGCCAGGGCGGCCGGGCCCCCTGACGGCGCCGCGCTGCAGGCGCTCGCGGCCGGGTCCGTCCACCGGCTCGGGCCGCTGCGCGCCCGCCTGGGGAGCGACGGGACCACGCTGGAGGTCGACGGACCGCTGCGCTGGGAGCTGCCGAGCCAGGACGGCCAGGACGCGACCGCCCTGCTGGCCGCCGCGCTCGGCGAGGAAGACGGGGACCCGTGCCTGTTCCTGCGCCTGGCCTACGACGACTTCCCGGCCCGCAACATCGCGGTGCCGCTGGTCGCCGGGGGCGGCTGCTTCTTCATCGCCGAGGACCATCCGCAGTTCCAAGGCGAGGCACAGGGCCTCTGGCCGATCGGGACACCGCTGCTCGGCGACGGCTGGCGGCTGTTGCTCGAGACGGAGGGCTTCGACACGGTCCTTTCGGTCGAAGGTCTGCCGATGCGCATCGACGGTCCGAAGATCGCGCGCCGGGGTGTGGACCTGCTCGGTATCGCCTGGCGGGTGCCGGTCAGCTTGCTGACCGTGCCCTTCGACATCGCGACCTCTCCCTTCCAGTTCATCGTCTTCGTGATCGTGCTCGACGACCTCGACTCTTTCTTCGCAGCGCGCCCTGGCGACGCTCAGCCCGCGAGAAGAAGGCCGCCGCCGCGGTCAGCCGTGCGACCGCGGCGAGGAAGCCGTAGTCGAGCGTCTCGGGCCGGTCGCTCGCCCGGTGGTCGTGCGGGTTGCGGAGCTCCGACGTGATGCCTTCCAGGGCGGAGGCGAGCGGATCCGGCTTGTGGCTGAAGAACATGCGCTTCCCGTCCTCCAGCGAGAGTCTTACCGATCGAGGCGATGCCTGCCAGCGCGCGGCGCGCTCCAGCGGGCGAATCTGCAGCCCGGGGCTTTGCTCCCGGCCGCGATCGGGTAGAATCCTCCCCACACCCTCACGGATGGGACCGGTCCGCCCATGCCATCGATCACGCTGCTCGGCCCGCAACAGCATCGCGTCAACCTCGTCGAGACCCTCGACGAGCTCGGCGTGAAGGGTCCCGTGGCCGCGATCACCGCCGGCTGGGAGGAGCGTGAATCCGAGCTCGACGAGCTGAGCGAGATCATCTCCAGGGACACCGTCAACCTGCGCCTGCACGGCCGGCTCGAAGAGCTGCAGGGCGACGACGAGGTGCTGCGCGACGCCCTCGAGAGCCGCAACAGCCGGCTGCTGACGATGCAGCTGCTCTACCGCCGCCGGCTCGACCACGCGCTGCAGGCGGTCTGGGAGCTGCAGCGCCTGCGGGTCGCGGAGATGGAGATCCTGATCAGCGAGCGCGCGAGCGCCCTCAAGGAGGTCGCCCGCCTCGACAACCACTACCTCGACGAGCTGCGCGTGATCCACCGCGCCTTCGAGACCCGCCTGCGGCCCGAGCGGCGGCCGGCGGTCGTGTCGATGCGCGAGGAGATCGCCGGCGAGCTCGAGGGCTGCAATGCCCTGTTGATCGCCGGCGGCAACGTCGGCACGCTGATCGACCCGATGCGGCTGTTCCAGATCGCCCGGCACATCGGCGAGCGGCCGATCATCGCCTGGTCGGCGGGGGCGATGGTGCTGTGCGAGCGCATCGTCTTCTTCCACGACAGCCCGCCCCAGGGCAAGGGCAACCCCGAGGTCTACGACGACGGGCTCGGCCTGTGTCCGGGCGTGGTCGCGCTGCCCCACGCGGGGACGCGGCTGCGGCTCGACGATCCGGTGCGGGTCGAGGTCTTCGCGCGGCGCTTCGCCCCGGCCAGCTGCGTCGCCCTCGACAGCGGCAGCGCGCTGCACTGGGACGGCCAGCGCTGGACGAAGTCGTACGGCGCGCGGAAGCTGACGCAGACCGGCGCGGTGCGCAGGATGGCGACGCCATGAGCGGAGGAAGCCGTTGAGCAGCTCCCCGGAGATCACCGAGCTCTGCCGCCACGGTCCGCCGTCGCCCGAGGCGATCGAGACCTTCATCGAGCGGCATCGGCCCTTCCCGATCATCCACGGGGCGCAGGCGACCTTCGTGTACACCGGGGAGCCGCACTCCGTGCGCTGGCAGCACTGGATCTTCGGGCTCGCCAGCTCCCAGGAGTTCCACCGCATCGACGGCACGGACCTGTGGACCCTGACCGTCGACCTGCGCCGCACCTCGCGGGTCGAGTACAAGCTGCTGATCGACTGGGGCGACCACCGCGAGCTGGTCTGCGATCCGCTCAACCCGCAGCGCGCCTACGACCCCTTCGGCTCGAACTCGGTCTGCACCACCGACGGCTACACCCGCCCCGACTGGACCCTGCACGATCCCGAGGCGCGGCCCGGCACGCTCGAGGAGCACGTCGTGCCGAGCGGCGCCTTCGGCGCGACGCGCCACTACACCGTGTACGTGCCCGCGCGCTTCCGCAGGACGCGGCGCTACCCGCTGCTGATCATGCACGACGGCAGCGACTACCTGCACTACTCCAGCCTGAAGACGGTGCTCGACAACCTGATCCACCGGCTCGAGATCCCGCCCCTGATCGTCGCCTTCGCCGATCCGGGCGACCGGCTGACCGAGTACGCCGCCGACAAGACCCACGCCCACTTCATCGTCCGCGAGCTGCTGCCCGAGCTCGAGCAGGACTATCCCCTCGACCCGCGGCCGCGCGCCCGCTGCCTGATGGGAGCGAGCTTCGGGGCGGTCGCGACGCTGTTCACGGCCTGGACCTACCCCGGCGTGTTCCACAACCTGCTCCTGCAGTCGGGCTCCTTCGCCTTCAGCGACATCGGGCACCACCAGCGGGGGCCGGCCTTCGACCCGGTCGCGGAGTTCATCAACGCCTTCCGCAAGAACCCCGGGCAGGCCGCCGGCAAGGTCTTCATGAGCTGTGGAATCTATGAATCGCTGATCTACGAGAACCGCTCGATGGTGCCGATCCTGCAGTCGAGCGGCGCCGCGCTGCGCTTCGTCGAGGCGCGGGACGGGCACAACTGGGAGAACTGGCGCGACCGGCTGCGCGAAGGCCTGTCGTGGATCTATCCGGGTCCGCTGTGGAGAGTGTACTGGTAGCCTCGGGAAGTCCTGACGGGAGGGGGTAAACCCCTCCCTTACATGCACAAGGGGCGCGAGCCCTACCGAGGTAGGGGCGGGGTTTACCCCCGCCCGCCAGTGGGGTAGGCTCTGAACAAACGGAGCCGTCGAGGGGGCAGAGGATGAAGACCAGGAGCCAATGGTTCTCGCAGCGTGTGCAGCAGAACACGCAGCTCGTGCGTTGGGGACACTTCGGGCGGCCGGTGCTCGTCTTTCCGACCGCCGGCGGGGATGCGGAAGAGATCGAGCGCATGTTGATGATCAAGGTGCTCAGCCCGCTGATCGAGGAGGGCCGCATCAAGGTCTACTCCTGCGACAGCCTCGCCGCGCGCAGCTGGTCGGACACCTCGACCTCGGGCCGGCACTGCACCTGGCTGCAGAACCAGTTCGACGGCTACATCTACCACGAGGTGCTGCCGGCGATCCGCACCGACTGCGGGGACCCGGACATCGAGGTCGTGGTCGCCGGAGCCTCGATCGGGGCCTTCAACGCGATGGCGACGATCTGCCGGCATCCGGACGCCTTCTGCCAGGCGGTGTGCATGAGCGGCAGCTACGACATCGAGCGCTTCATCAAAGAGCACGATGGCCAGCCCCTGCGGAAGATGGACCTCGACCTGTATTTCTCCTCGCCGATGCACTACCTTCCCGGCCTGAAGGAATCCGACCAGTTGACGAAGCTGCGCGAGCGGTTCATCGTGATGGCACATGGCAACGGGCGCTGGGAGGACCCGGCGCAGGACTTCCGCATGGCCTCGATCCTCGGCTCGAAGGGCGTGCCGAACCGCGTCGACCCCTGGGGTCCCGACTTCGACCACAACTGGCCGACCTGGCGGGCGATGCTGCCCAAGTACCTGGCAGAGGTGACCTGATGCCCGAGAAGACCGTTGGACTGCTGATCGGTGACGAGGAAGACTGGCCCGACACCCTCGAGGCCCTGATCGCCAAGCTCGGAAGCAAGATCGCCTGGCGTGGCGAGACCTACGACGTCAACGTCCGCCGGCTGCGCATCCGGCCCTTCCAGCTCACCCGCCCGAGCCGCTACGACCTGGTGATCGACCGGCTCGCCTACTGGCACTTCGCCCCGCGCGAGTGGCTGAAGAAGGCGGCGATCATCAACAACACCTACCTGCTGAACAACCCGTTCACCTTCCAGAGCATGGAGAAGCACTCGGCGTACTGCGTCGCCCTGCGCCTGGGCCTGCACGTTCCCGAGACCTGGCTGATCCCGCAGAAGGTCAACCCCGACACCGACAAGTTCCGCAAGACGGCGGCCCGCTACCACGACCCCTTCGACCTCTCCGCGATCGCCGAAGAGGTCGGCTACCCGGTGTTCATGAAGCCCTTCGACGGCGGCGGCTGGCGCGGCGTGACCCGGATCAAGGACCGGGCGGCGCTCGCGAAGGCCTACGACAACTCCGGCCAGTCGCTGATGCACCTGCAGAAGGGGCTAGACAACTACGACGTGTGCGGCCGCTCCCTCGCGATCGGGCCGCAGGTCACCTCCCTGCGTTTCCTGCCCGAGAAGCCGCACCATGCGCGCTACACGGTCGAGCACAACTTCCTCAGCGCCGAGCAGGGCCGCGAGGTGCGGATCATCACCAAGCTGATCAACGCCTTCTTCCGCTGGGACTTCAACTCCTGCGAGACGATCCACAAGGACGGCATCGTCTGGCCGATCGACTTCGCCAACGCCTGCCCGG
>JAUIEM010000411.1 GCA_030428695.1 bacterium | reverse complement strand
CCAGCAGGTCGCCGACCGCGCCTTCTTCCAGCAGGGCGGCAGCTGGGTCGACAGCCGCCTGCTCGGCGAGGAGGAAGCCGCCGCGCCGAGCCGCGAGATCGCCTTCGGCTCGGAAGAGTTCCAGGCGCTGGTCGAGCGCCTGGCCGACGAGGGGCGCCAGGGCTGTGTGGCCCTGCGCGGGGACATCCTGCTGATGGTCGACGGCGAGCCGGTGCTGGTGCGGGCTCCGGAGGAAGAACAGCCCTGACCTCTTGACCCGTGCGGGCTCCCGGGTTCCGGCTTGTGCATCCCGCTCTCTTCGAGCAGACTGGTTCTACTCACGCTTGAGGAGAGATGCCGTGCGTTATTGCCGGAGCCTGGGGCTCCTGGTCGTCTTGCTGTCATGCGGATTCGGCCAGGAGCAGTGGACGATAGCGGACCTCGACGAGGCGCGGTGGAGAGCCGAAGAGCTGCGCTCCGGGCTCGCCGCGCTGCAGGATCCCGCGACCCGCCCGGCCGGCGCGAAGCTCGCCTACGAGCTCGCCCTCCTCGCCGACAGCTGGGACCAGCTGCTGCTGGAAGACATCCGACCCCTGGCCGGGGTGCGGACGAAGTTCTGGCTGCAGGCTCTCTGGAGTCTGTACGAGCAGCAGGCCGGGCTGCTGCCGTACATCGAGGAGTACGGCGCCGACAACGGCGTCGCGATCACCCTCAGCATCGCCCGGGACCAGTGCGGCCGCGTCGTCGCGCTGCTCGACGACGCGGTGGCGGCCTGGCCCTCGATGGCGCCGCTCCGTGATCAGCTCGCCGCCCTGCAGGAAGACTACGCCGAGGCGACCACCACGGCCGAGGCGGGGACGTGGAGCCCGGCCCAGGCGGTCGAGGTCGCCGAAGGCCTCGGCCGTGCGCTGCAGGAAGCGCTCGCCGCCTTCCCGCACCTGCAGGGAGGAGCGCTCGAAGGCTGGGTGCGGCTGTACGGGGCCCTCGACCTGCGCACGCTCTCGATCGAGGTCGACACCGCGGCGCGCGCGGACCTCGAGCTGCCCGACCTCGACGCCGACCTCGCGCGGGCCGCCGCGGCCGCCGAGGCCCTCGCCCAGGAGCTGGAGCCGCCCGCGGCGGAGGTCGTCACCGACTCCGGGCTGCGCTACGTCGATGGGGAAGAGGGCACGGGAGAGCCGGCGGCCGAGGGGGACTTCGTCGCCTACTTCTACGTGCTCTGGCTCGAGGACGGCACCCGCGTGTTCAACAACCTCGACCGCGGCGCCCCCGCCCGCGGCCTGATCGGAGGGCAGGCGCTCGCGTGCTTCGACGAGGGGCTGGTCGGGATGCGGGCCGGAGGGGTGCGACGGCTGATCGTCCCTCCCGCGCTCGCCTTCGGGGAAGAGGGACGCGAGGGCAAGGTGCCACCGGACGCGACCCTGCAGTGCGAGCTGCGCCTGGTCTCGACCTCGCCGGTCCCGGAGTTTCCCGACGTCGACGCCCTCGACCTGGCCGAGAGCCCCTCGGGCCTGCGCTGGAAGCGCCTGACCGAGGGCGAAGGCGAGCGCTTCGCCGGCGGCGCCTTCGCGGAGGCGGAGTTCCTGCTCTGGAAACCGGACGGAACCCTGGTCCAGAGCAGCTACGCGAACGCCGAGCCCTTCGTCGTCGAGGAGGGCACGATCGGCATCGAGGGCTTCGCCGAGGCATTCGCCGGCATGCGCCCCGGGGAGCGGCGCGTCGCCGTGCTGCCCGCGGAGCTCGGCTTCGGCGACGGCGAGAGCTACGTCCTGCACCTGTGGCTGCACACCCAGTTCCCCGTCCCCGCCGTCCCGACCTTCGACCAGCCCTGCACCGAGGTCGGGGTGGTGCGCTGGTACGACGAGGTCGTCGGCGAGGGGCCGCCGGCGGACATCACCTGCGAGGTCTGGCTGCGCTGGTTCTTCTGGGATGCGTCCGGCAACGTCACGAGCTGGATCCTGCGGCCCCAGAAGTCGGAGCTGTGGGGCCTGCAGCCGGCCGACTTCGCGCGGGCGCTGATCGGCATGCCGATCGGGGGCGTGCGGATGATCGAGTGGACGATCGACGGCTCCCGGGCGCGCGGGCGCGTCGAGCTGCTCGCGGCCGAGCGGAACGAAGAGCAGCTCGAGCAGCTGCGCGCCTGCTACGCCTTCAACGACGCCGACCGCAACGGGATCATCAGCTTCCGCGAGGTCATCCGGGGGTACAACCTCGACCCCGACGCCGACGAGCACCGCCGCATCAGCCCCGGCTGCTGGTGGGCCCTCGACCTCGACGGCGACCGCGGCGTCAGCCAGGACGAGCTGCAGGGCTGGCTGATCGAGGAGCTGCGCGCGGCGCCCTTCGGGGAAGACGCCGTCGCCTGGTACGCCAGCGAGTGCCAGAAGGACTACCTCGCGCGCTTCGACACCGACGGCAACAAGGTCGTCACCAGCAGCGAGTACGTCGACGTGACCGGCGAGCCGGTCAACCTGTTCAAGATGCAGGCGCGCTGCGAGGACGGCATCTTCACCGACGGCGAGATCTACGAGCACTTCGCCGAGGAAGCGGCGGGCCTCGAGATGTCGATGATCCTCGGCTTCTCGGTCGAGCTGCCGCCGACGGGTCTCGCCCCCCGGCAGTGACCGCGGTCCTTCCGCTCAGCGCCCGCGCCGCCTGCCTTCACGGCGGCGGCCACGGGGCCGGGGCTTGCCGACCTGGCCGCGCGTGATCGCCGCGGCCCAGCGCTGCAGCTTGGCGCCGCGGGCCGCGGCGGTGCTGAGGAAGCGGTCGCGCGGGTGGATCCCGCAGCGCAGGAGGTCGAGGCGGTCGGCGTCCCAGCAGCTCCCGATCGTCGGATCCGGGCTGGTGCGGCCGCGAGAGTGGTCGCGGCAGGCGATGACCAGGGCGTCGAAGGCCGCATCCGACAGCTCGAAGCCCGGCTGATTCACCGGGATTTCGTCGCGAGGGCCCGGAGGCCGCTTGAGATCGGGCGCTTCGAGCCTTCGAGCAGCGGAGCCCATGTCCTCCATAGGTGAGCAGCGCAGAAGGCTCGAAGTGCCCGAGATCTGCGGCATCCGGGTCCGCAGCAGGAATCCCGGTGAATCGGACGGGCGAAAGCCTCGCCGCGCAGCTCGCGGGCCAGCGCCGCGGCGCGCTCGCCGTGCCGGGGATCGCCGCCATCGGAGACGCGCCGGGCGTCGTGCAGGCAGGCGAACAGGCGCACGACCTCGGGATCGCCGCCCGAGAGCCCGGCGATGCGCAGGCCGAAGGTCTCGACCCGCTGCCAGTGGGCGAAGCCGTGGATGGAGCTCGCGTGCAGCGCGAAGTCCTCACGTGGCCGCTGGTGCAGGCGGGCGAAGTCGGTGGCCATCGTCGCATTTCCCCGTCGGGTCCGGGCCTCAGCATAGCCCTCCACGGGATACGTTCAAACGCGGGCCGGTCCACCGGGGTGACCGATGCGGCCTCGGGCGCGGTCCGCGGGCTCTGAGGCCCGGTCAGATCCGGCTGAGCGCGAACGCCGCCGCGGCGAGCACCCCCGCCCCGAGCAGCACCCACAGCGGCCAGACGCTGGCGGGGCGGGGAACGACCAGCTGCGGGGCCTCGTTCGGGCGGACGGGCGGGACGCGGGGACCGCTCGGGAAGGTGTCGAGCGCTCCGCGCTTGGCGAGCTGACGCTGCACGCCGCGCAGGTCGTCGATCAACGCCTCCGGGTCCGGATAGCGCTCCTCGATCCGCTTGGCGAGCAGGCGTCCGATGATCGCATCGAAGCGCGCCGGCACCCCGCGGCGGACGTCGCAGATCTTACGCGGCGGCGCCCAGGCGTGCAGGTACATCATGCTCGCGAGCTCTTCGGCGGCGAAAGGTCGCGCGCCGGCGAGCAGCTCGTACAGCACCACGCCGAGGGAGTACAGGTCGGCGCGGCTATCGATCGAGCGGCCGTCCGCCTGCTCGGGCGCCATGTACTCCGGCGTGCCGATCAACACCCCGGTGCGCGTCAGCTGGGTCGCCATCGGGTCGGTGCGCTTGGCGACCCCGAAGTCGAGGATCTTGATCACGCCGTCGCTGCCGAGCACGATGTTGCCGGGCTTGATGTCGCGGTGGACCAGCCCGCGTCTACCGGCCGCCTTCAGCCCCTCCGCGACGGCGAGACCGACCTCGATGATCTCGCGGTACGTCACCAGTCCACGCCGGATCCGCTGGGCCAGCGTCTCCCCCTCGACGTACTCCATCGCGATGAAGGGCCGCCCGGTGTCCCCATCGAAGCCGATGTCGTGGATCTTGATGATGTTCGGATGGTCGATCGAGGCCGCGACCTGGGCCTCGCTCGTGAAGCGCAACCCGACCTCGCCGTCCGCCTCGAACTTCCTGTGCAGCACCTTCAGCGCGACCCGACGGCCGAGCGAACGTTGGGTCGCGAGGTAGACCGCGCCCATCGCCCCGCGACCGATCGGCCTCTCGACGATGTAGTCGCCGACATGGGCCTCGTCGTCCGTCGCGTTGTCATCCGACGCCGGAGCCGGCGGAGGGGTGCGTTCGAGGGCCCGGCGCACGCGCATCAGGAAGACCTGGTCGACCAGCGGCTTGCGCAGGTAGTCGATCGCCCCCAGAGCCAGACAGGTCGCCTCGTCCTCGGGCTCGCGGCTCGCCGTCGTGAACAGGAACGGGGTGGAGCGGCCGGCCTCCCGTTCGCAGACCAGCAGCCCGCTGCCTTCGATGTCGGGCAGGCCCAGGTCACACACCACGAGGTGGTAGCAGTCGGCCTCGAGCTTGGCGAGGGCCGTCTCCCCATCCGCGGCGACGTCCGTGCGGAAGCCTTCGCGCTCGAGCAGGACCCGCGTGTAGGTGCGGAACAGCACGTCATCGTCGACGACGAGCAGGTGCGGGCGTCCGTCGTCGGGTGTGCGCCGGGCGCGGGGACCTGGGAGCGGCCCAGCGCGACTTGTGGGCCCGTCGCCCGTGGAGGCTTCTTCAGCAGCAGCCGCGGGCGACCCCACCCCGGTGATCGGGTCGAAGGCCGCGCCCGGGTGGGCTTCCGCCCCCGTCGTCGGGTGTTCGTTCACTGTGTGTCCGCTGGCTGACGTGAAACCCTGCCGCTCTTCATCATCGCGATCCCGCCGTCCGGCGCAACCCTTGACACCCTGCGACAAGCACGCGTCAGGCCCGCGGCCTGCTGCGCCCGGCGGCTCTCGTGCCTCCAGGCGTCGGTGTTCGGTCGCTCAGCGCTCTTCCTTCGGTCTCAGGACGAGGCACTTCGCTGTGCTCGTTGCATTCTCCCAGCACCTGGTAGAATGCCCTTCCTTGTCCAGTCAGGAGTCGTCACCGCCGATGGCCATCGCCGACCTCCCGCCCCAGGCCCGCGCCTGGCGCCTCTACTTCCTCGCGGCCCTGGTCTTCGCGATCACCGCCTTCCTGTCGGGCTACGGCGTCGTCGCCCGGAACAGCTACCTGCACGCCCAGGCCGGGCTCGGCACCGCGACGATCCGTGAGAAGCTCGACGAGGGCAGCGCGCTGCGGGTCTTCTACAAGCTCGACGCCGAGGGCCGCGAGCTGGTCCTCGACGAGGTCGTGCCGCCGAAGCTGTGGGGCCGGCTCGAGGTCGGAGGAACCTGGACGGCCCTCTATCCGCCGGGCCGGCCGGAGGAGGCGACCCTGGCCGGGGGCGAGCAGATCGGCGCGAGCAACCTCGTCGTCTACACCGGGCTGTGTGTGTTTTTCGCGACCCTCGCTCTGTACTGCCTGCTCGCGGGCATGAAGCTCAAGGCCCAGACCCCCGAGGGGCGCACCGTCACCCAGGCCCTGCGCGCGCAGCTCGGCGAGCTGCCGGAGCTCGAGTTCCACGAGAAGAAGTACCCGGCCTACGAGCTCGGCAGCCTGAGCCGGGCGATCGATGCGTTGCGGGAGGAATCGTCGAGCGCGGCGGTGCTCGGCGCCTCCGGACGGCCGATCAAGGAGGTCCTCGAGTCGCCCTGGCTCGCCAACCAGACCCTGTCGCCGCTGTCCTACCGGCGCATCCCCGTGTCGGCGAACGAGGAGAGCTCGGCGGTCGACAACGCGCTGTACGCCTTCCTGCGCGACGGCGTGCCGGTCGTGCTCCACCTTCTGCCCGCCCACGTCGCCTCGGAGGCCGAGCTCGACGACAAGCTCGCCGGCGCGGCCAAGGCCGGCTTCCTCGTCCAGCTCGGCAGCCCGACCCGGGAGGTGACCGACCGGACCTTCGCGCGCCTCGACGCCCACCTGCGCAGCTCGAACCTGTTCCGCGGCAAGGTCCTCGACCTGCGCATCGAAGCGGGCGGCGTCGCGGACATCCGCTACAAGGCGACCCAGCAGGTCGAGCGCGAGGCGATCGTGCTGTCCGACGGGCTGCTCGAGACGGTCGAGGCGAACGTCGTGCGCTTCTTCGAACACAAAGAGACCCTGCGGAACAGCGGCATCGAGCTCAAGCGGGGAGTCCTGCTGCACGGCCTGCCCGGCACCGGCAAGACCCTGACCTGCCTGTACCTCGCCCGCAAGCTCGAGGACTTCACGGTCTTCTTCGTGTCCGGCCCCTCGCTGCACTTCCCGCGGGAGATCTGCAAGCTCGCGCGCTACCTGCAGCCCTCGCTGGTCGTGATGGAGGATGTCGACCTGCTCGCCCTGCAGCGCGACGACAACCAGCTGATCCAGGTGCTCGGCGAGCTGCTCAACCAGATGGACGGCTGCGAGCCGAACGACGAGGTCGTGTTCGTGCTGACCACCAACGCCCCCGAGCGCATCGAGCCCGCCCTGCGCGACCGGCCCGGCCGCATCGACGCACGCCTCGGCTACGGGCTGCCCGGGCCGGCCGAGCGCGAGGACCTGCTGCGGCTGTTCGGGCGCGGGCTGGTCGAGGGCTCCCTCGACGGCGTGATCGCCGCGAGCGAGGCGCTGACGCCGGCGACCCTGAAGGAGCTGGTCAAGCGCGCCTCGGTGCGGGCGGCGGAGGCGGGCCGGGTCAAGGAGGGCCGGGTGGTGCTCGACGATGCGCAGCTCCTGGACGCCCTGCGCGCCTTCGAGCAGGAGCGCGAGGAGGCGCCGGCGTGAGCGGTGCCCGACGAGCGCAGCGAGGAGTGGCACCGCGGGGCGAAGCCGCGCCCGGCGATCCGGCGCTCGCGCCGGTGAGCCGAGGCGGGCGCGGCTTCGCGATGCGTTTCCTGCGAGCCTGCGACAGCAGGCGAGGAGGAAACCCGTGAGCGGTGCCCGACGAGCGCAGCGAGGAGTGGCACCGCGGGGCGAAGCCGCGCCCGGCGATCCGGCGCTCGCGCCGGTGAGCCGAGGCGGGCGCGGCTTCGCGATGCGTTTCCTGCGAGCCTGCGACAGCAGGCGAGGAGGAAACCCGTGAGCGGTGCGACCGCCTCCCGCATCCGGGTCGTCCCCGTCCGCACCGCCGCCGCCCAGGATGCCTTCCTCGGGCTGCCGGGGGTGATGTTTCCCGGGGAAGCGGCGCTCGCCCCGGTCACGGCGGGTGAGCGCGCGCGGCTGCGGCGCGGCATCGAGCGGGATCGCGAGGCCTGGCTGCTCGCGCTCGACGGGAAGCGGCCCGTCGGGCGGCTGGTCGTCGGGCTCGACCCCGAGCGCCGGGTGCGCGACGGGCCGCTGGGGCTGTTCGCGGCACCGCTGTTTCCCGCCGATCCGGCGGTCGGCCAGGCGCTGCTCGCGACCGCGCGCGAGCTCCTCGAGGGCTGGGGGGCGGCGCGGCTCGAGGGGCCCTCACCGCGGCTGTATCCGGGCAGCGGCCCGCTCCTCCTGCACGGCTTCGATGCGCCCCACGCCTTCGGCCTGGCCTGGAGCCCGGAGTCGATGGTCGAGCAGTGGCACGGCCTCGAGCTCGGTGTCGGCGCCGAGCACTACGGCTACGCCCTGCGCCCGACCGCCGGGGACGTGCGCCGTCTGCTGCGCTGGGGAGGAGCGGCGCGGGACGCGGGGCTGCGGGTGCGCATCGTGCGGCGCCGGGCGCTCGGCGCCGAGCTCGCCCGCGCCCGGCGCTTCCCCTACCCCGAGCCGCATCCGGTCGACATCTGGCACGGCGCCCGCCAGCTCTGCCACCTCAGCTACCGCAAGGGCCTGGTGCTGCGCCTGGCGCGCGGCCGGGTGCCGCTCGGCTACGCCCTGGCCCTGCCCGACCTGACGCCGCTGCTCGCGCGCTTCGGGGGCAGGCTCCCGACGGCCCGCGGCCTGCGTATGCTGCGCTTCAAGCGGGAGGTCGAGGGAGCGCGGGTGCTGCCCCCCCTGCTCGCCCCGGTCGGGATCGCCGAGGAGCTGTTCCAGAGCGCCCGCTGCCTGCTTGTCGGCAGCCTGCTCGGCACCGTGCTGCGGGCCGGCCTGGCCAGCGTCGACTTCGGTCCCGTGCCGACCCGCGCCGAGGAGCTGCGCGAGCTGCTCAGCGTGCTCCGGGCGAAACGCGACCGCATCTTCACCACGATGTACGGGAAAGTCTGGGGCTGAGCCGGCCCGCCGCGCCCCGCATCACGCCGCTCCCGGCCGGTCGCCGGCCTCGCGCGTGACGGTGTAGGGCGTATACTGTGCTGCAAAGACCTACAGGGCAGACCTTGGCACCGACTTCGAGCGCATCCGGTCCCACCCCGCGGCCCGTCCGCGGGCTGTGGACGCTGACCAACGTCCAGCCGGACGGGGACCGTCGCCTGGTCCGGGTGTTGACCGCGATCCTGCTGATCGGCTACGTGGCGATCGCCGGCGCGCGCGGGATCACGACGCCGGTGCTGCTGGTGCCGCGGGCCCTGCTCGCGCTCCTGGTCCTGTACGGGTTCCTCTGCGCCCGGCGCTTCTCCTGGCTGGAGCTGCGCCTGTTCAGTGTCGTGATCGCGGTGGCCCTGCCCGCG
>JAUIEM010000410.1 GCA_030428695.1 bacterium | reverse complement strand
TGCTCGAGCTGCTCTTTGACGGTGGCGCCGTCGACGTACTCCATCACGAAGTAGTGGTAGCCGTACGACTCCCCGACATCGAGCGCCTGGACGATGTTGACGTGGTTGAGCTTCGAGGCGTTGGCGGCCTCGCGGGCGAAGCGCTTCAGGCTCTCCTTGTCCGCCCCCTCGGGGTCGATGATCTTGACCGCGACGACCTTGCCGGTGCTCTTCTCGCGGGCCTTGTAGACCTCGCCCATACCACCCTGGCCGAGCTTCCGCACGATCTCGTAGCCCTGGATCGCGCTGCTGCTGGCCTCCTGGGCCATCGAGTTGAGGATCTCGAGGACCTCGACGCCGCTGAGGTACTTCTTCTCGAGCAGGATCTCGCCGATCGGCTTGCTGATGCCCATGCCCTGCAGCTGTTTCTGGATCTCCAGACACTCCTGCAGCTGGTCGGAGTTGACCAGTTTCATGTCGAGGGCGACCTGCCCGAACATCATCTTGTCCAGCATGCGCGGACGTACCTCCGTTTTGCGCATTGCGCATTGTACGCGATCCGGTACACATTACCAATGCGCGATGGGCCGGCCGGTCGCGCCGTCGGAGGCCTCCCTCCGAGGGCTTCCCCGGCCGCGTCGGCGCCCCCTGGAGGCGGCATGCGGCTGCTGGTCTGCGAGCCCTATCACGGCGGATCCCGACGCGCCTGGCTCGAGGGCCTGTGCGCGCTGCCCGGCATCGAGGCCGAGCGCCTGACCCTGCCGCCGCGCAAGTGGAAGTGGCGTCTCAGGGCGGCGGCGCTGGCGTTCGCGGAGGCGCTGCCGGACGGGCCCTGCGAGGCCCTGCTCGCGACCTCGCTGCTCGACCTGGCGGTGCTGCTCGGGCTGGGGCGGAAGCGGCTCGCCGACGCGCGGGTGCTCCTGTACGTCCACGAGAACCAGTTCGTGTACCCGTTCCGCAAGCGCGAGGAGCGGGACTTCCAGTACCTGCTCGCGGGCCTGCACTCGGCGCTCGCGGCCGACGCGGTCGGGTTCAACTCCGCCTTCAACCGGGACAGCTTCCTCGCCGGCATCCCCGGGCTGCTCAAGCTGGTGCCCGACCTGCCCGAGGGCCTGCCGGGGCGGCTCGTCGAGCGCATCGCCGCGCGCTCCCGGGTGCTTCCCGTGCCCCTCGACGACGAGCTGCTCGCCCTGGAGCCGGTGCGCGAGGGGCCTCCGCTGGTGGTCTGGAACCACCGCTGGGAGCACGACAAGAACCCCGCGGCAAGCTTCGCCGCCCTCGACGACCTGGCCCGGGAGGGCGTGCCCTTCCGGCTCGCCGTGCTCGGCCAGCGGTTTCCGCGCAGCCCCGCGCTGTTCGACGATCTGCCGGCCCGCTTCGGGGAGCGCCTGGTGTGGTGCGGAACCGCCGCGCGCCCGGCCTACCTCGACTGGCTGCGGCGGGCGAGCGTGGTGCTGTCGACCGCCGACCACGAGTTCTTCGGCCTGGCGGTCGCCGAGGCCGTCGCCTGCGGCGCATGGCCCGTGGTCCCCGACCGGCTCGCCTACCCGGAGCTGTGGCCGCCCGCCTGCCGCTTCGCCTCGGCGGCCGAGCTGCGGGCACGCCTGCGGGACGGGCTCGGCCGCCCGCCTGGAGCGCTGCGCGCCCGGGCCCGATCATTAACCTGGGCGGAACAGACGCCGGCCTACCGCGCGTTCCTGCACGGAGAGACATGACATGAGGAGCCTGCTCGCCGTGGTCCTGCTGGCGACCTGCGTCGCCGCCGACGAGCTCGAGCTGCGCGCCCTGGTCGCGGCCGAGACCCGCCTCGGGCCACCGCTCGACACCCTGCAGGTGTGGCCGGGGCAGGTCCTGTTCCTGCGCTGTGAGATCGCCGGGGTGTGGCGCGACTACCGCGACCACATCGCCGTGCGCGGCGGCTTGCAGCTGCTCGACCTCGAGGGGCGCGAGGTGTTCGCCGCCGACAACGTCGTCGAGCGCCGGGGGGTCGAGCCGTACGCCGCCGAGACCCTGCCCTGCGCGCTGAGCCTCCAGCTCGCGGCGCTGACCCCCGGCCCCTACGATGTGCTGGTCCGCTTCGACGACCTGCTCGCCGACGCCCGGGTCAGCGACACCCTGCGCATCTTCCTGCGGCCCACCGAGGCCCACGTCGCGAACGTCCGGCTCAGCGCCGACGCGCGCGGCAACTTCGAGCGGGCAGGCGGCTTCGAGCGCGGCGAGACATTTTTTCTGTGCGCGAGGCTTCTCGGGCTGGCACGAGGCAGTAGACTGAAGGAGAGCGTGGAGCTGGTCGAACGGCTCCCCTCCGGCGAAGAGTTGAGCCGGGGCCTGTTGCGCGAGGCTTCCTGGGAAGTCGACGACGGGGCCTTCCAGCCCTACCGCCTGCGGGTCCCTTGCACACGCGCGGGAGAGTTCCGGATCCTGGTCCGGCTGGACCTGCCGCGTGGCGATGAGCTGAGCTTCTCGCGCGCGTTCACGATCACCGACTGACCGATCGGAGATGGCCGTGTTTCTGTCTGTTCCTCACACCCCCCGTCACGCACGCGCGCGCTGCTGTATCTGCCGCTGCCCGTGTCCGGGTAGGGTTTGACGGGCACGGGCGACACAGGCTTCCTTTTCCATCTCCACACGTTCGGAACGATACGATGCGCGCCTACACCACCACCACGGCCCTGCGACGGGGCCTCGTCCTGACCTGCGAACACGCCTCCAACCGCCTTCCCACGGACGAATGCCCGGGCGCTCCCCGCGCGATGCTCGACAGCCACCGCGGCTATGACCTCGGCGCCGAGGGCCTCGCCCGCGTGCTGCTCGCCGGCCTCGGCGGCGAGCTGGTCGCCGGCTGCTTCTCCCGGCTCTACGTCGACCTCAACCGTCACGAGGACGACCCCGAGTGCATCCCCCAGGAGATGGACGACGCGCCGCTCCCCGGCAACTGGTTGAACGCCGCCGACCGCCGCACGCGGCTCGAGCGCGTCCACCGGCCCTACCACGACGCGGTCGACCGCGCTGTGCGCCGGGCCCTGGTCGGCAACCGGCGGGCCTTCCTGCTCAGCGTGCACAGCTTCACCCCCGAGCTGCACGGCGAGGTGCGGCCGATGGAGATCGGCGTGCTGTTCGACCGCCACGACGCCCTCGCCCGGCGGCTGGTCGGAAACCTGCGCGCGGTCGGCTTCGCGGTCGAGGAGAACGAGCCATACAGCGGCCTCGACGGGCTGATCTACTCGGCCCACCGCCACGGCAGCGCCCACGCGATCCCCTACCTGGAGATCGAGGTGCGCAACGACCTGCTCGCGCCCGGCTCCTCCGCCGGCCTGCGGGTGCTCGAAGCCCTGCGGCCGCTGATCTGCGAGCAGCTCGCCTGATGGCCGCGCGGCTCGGGGCGGCCCACCGGCTGTACGCGATCCTGCCCGACGACCCCGCCCGGGTCGTCGGGGTCGCGCGGCGCCTGTACGGGCTGGGCTGCCGACTGTTCCAGCTGCGGCTCAAGGGCGCCGCGGGACCGCGGCTGGCCCGGGCACGCGAGCTACGGGAGGCGCTGCCGGAGGCGCGGCTGATCATCAACGACGACGCGGCCGTCGCGCAGCTGTGCGGCGACGGCGTCCACCTCGGCCGCGACGACCTGCCGGTGGCCTCCGCCCGGCTGATGCTCGGCCGCGCGCGCCTGGTCGGGGCGACCGCCCACGATGTCGGCGAGGCGCTCGAGGCGGTCGAAGCCGGCGCCGACCATCTCGGCGTCGGCACGGTCTACGCCTCGCCGACCAAACCCGAGCGGCCCGCCGCGGGGCTCGACCTGCTGCGCGCGGTCGTCGCCGCCACGTCCGTGCCGGTGTTCGCGATCGGCGGCATCACCGTCGACAGGGCCGCGGAGGTGCTCGCGACCGGGGTCTTCGGGCTCGCCCTGGGGAGCGGTCTGGAACGCGCCGGGGATCGGGCGGTGGAAGCGCTGGTGCGGCGGCTTGCACAGCACCCGGCGAAGCCGTAGGCTCAAGGGGTCCGTCACGAGGAGCACGCGATGGGATCGCTGAAGGATCAGCTGCGCAAAGCGAACCTGCTGTCGAAGAAGAAGGCCAAGCAGCTCGCCCACAAGCAGCGGGTCAAGCGCAAGAAGCTCGGGAAGGACGGCCTGCAGGCCGAGCAGGACGCCCTCGAGGCCCAGCGCAAGGCCGAGAAGGCGCGGGAGCGGCAGCGCGCCCGCGAACGCGAGGCCGAGGCCCGGCGCCAGCGCGAAGAGCGCGAGGCGCGAGCGCGGCTCTCCGACCTGGTCAAGAACGGGCGGATCGCGGGCTACCGCGGCTCGCGGCGCTTCTTCTTCATCACCCGCGACCGCAAGGTGCCCTTCCTCGACCTCTCCGACGAGCTCGGGCGCAAGCTCGAAGCCGGGCGCTGCGCGATCGTCGAGGCCGCCCCGGGCATGCCCGAGGAGTTCTGCGTCGTCGAGCGCGACGTCGCCGACCGCATGCGGGAGATCGACCGCAAGGCCGTCCTGTTCCTCAACGGCGTCGAGGTCTGACCGCCAACACCCCCGCGAGGCCCAACGCGAGCAGCGTCCCGAGGCTGAGCAGCGCCCCGAGCCGGAAGCCCTCCGGCTCGTAGCGGAAGCGCACGGTCGAGCTCCCCGGCCGCACCCGCACCGCCCGGAACAACAGGTCGCCGTAGAAGATCGGCAGCGACCCTTCCTCGTCCTCGGCCCGCCAGCCGGGCAGGTGGGCGTCGAACAGCACCAGCCAGGCAGGCCGCGGGCTCTCGACGGCGACCTCGACCGCCGCGGGCTCGTACGACACGATCCGGGCGCTGCCGGTCCCCTCTTCGCCAGTCTCCTCCACCTCCTCCGCCCCGGTCGTCTCGACGACCAGCGTCGCCGCGAGATCGACCGCGCGGAGCGCCGCGGCGGCAGCCACATCGTCCGGGACGTGCAGCGCCCGCTCGAAGAGCGCGACCCGCGGCAGGGGGGAGGGATGGGCGAACAGCTCGACCCCGTGGGCGGGGAGCACCGCGACACGCTCCCAGCCCCGGCGGGCGAGGCTCCGATCCCTACGCTGGGTCAGCACGAAGTGGGCCCCGAGCAGCATGAAGGAGGTGTCGGGGGGCACCGCCTCGAGCAGGCGGGCGTGGCGCCAGAGCTGCACCGTGCACTCGGCGTGGACATGTGCGATGCCGTGCAGCACCCCGAGGTTGGGGACGAAGGTCTCGTGGGCGTTCTCATAGCCGCCGCGCAGCCCCGGCCGCGGTGGAGTGCCCCCGAGGACGTTGCGATGCGGCTGCCGGCCGAGACGCCAGCGCTCCAGAGCGGGCGGGGGGAGGTCGTCGAGAAGCCGGGGGCGCATGCTCAGGATCTCCTCCGGCAGGCCCGGCAGCCAGCGGCCGTTGACCGCTTCGAGGTCCGCGACGCACACTCCGACCAGCAACGCGAGGGCCCAGACCCGACGGCGGCTGAGGAGGATCAACCCGAACAGGCCCAGCAACACCAGCGGCCGGAACCAGGCGAAGCCGTCCAGCCCCGGCGCGGGCAGCAGCACCGCGCCGAGCCCCAGGCCGAGCAGGGCGGCCCCGGCTTCGCGCCAACGGAAGCCGCCGCGGGCGGGGAACAGGCGGTCGGCGCCGAGGCCGGCGAGCAGGCTGGCGAAGAACACCAGCCACAGCATCAGCTTCTCCGGGTAGCGGAACCGGTCCAACAAAGGCAGCGCGCTCTGAACCAGGGGAAAGAGCGGCGTGGCCGCACCGAAGGCGAGCACCGTCGCGAGCACGCCCACGCCGCCGAGCCAGAGCGCGTGGCGGACGCGACGGGCGACCGCGAGGACGGCGAGCAGCAGGGGCAGGAGCCCGAAGTAGAGGGACTCGCTCCAGGCCTCGGGGGGATCCTCCGGCGTCCCCCTCGGGCCGGGCACCGCGAGGTCGAGCAGGCCGTGCGGCTGGAGGGACCAACGCAGCGCGTGGACGTCGTCGAGGGAGGCGCGCCGCTCGGAGTGGCGCATGAAGGCGTAGCTCGGCAGCCACTGCACGGCCGACAGTCCGGCTCCGAGACCGACGATCGCGCAGGCGACCGCGAGCGCGCGCCCCCGGCTCTTTCCTCCTCCACAACCCCGCATCAGCGCCTCGGCGCCGAGCAGCAGTCCGCTGAGATAGGCCGCGTAGATGTGCCCGCACACGACGAGCAGCCCGAGCAGGGCTCCGGCGGCGGCGACCGGCCCCAGCCGTCGGGGCCGCTCGAGGGCGAGCCGCCAGGCGCCGAACAGCCAGGGCAGCCAGGCGAGGGCGCGCAGCTTGACGAGGGTGTTCGCGGTGCACACCAGGTAGCCGCCGAAGCCGAAACACACCGCCGCGAGCAGGGCGGCGCGGGGCGAACAGCCGTAGCGGCGGGCGCACCACCAGGTGCCGAGCAGGGCGATCGCGAAGTGCAGCGCGACGTAGAGCTTCGCGGCGAGGGTCAGGGGTGCGGTGAGCAGGAGCAGGTTGAGCGGATAGAACACCGCGTTGGTCGGGTCGGAGAGGTAGGGGACGCCGGTCTGCAGGTAGGGATCCCACACCGGCAGCTCGCCGCGCGCGAGCGCCTCGACCCACACCTGCAGCTTCGGATAGACGTAGAAGAAGAAGTCGCGGTGATGCAGGACGAGGCCGGGACCGAGCCCGCGCCGGAAGACGATGAGGACACACAGCAGCGGGCTTCGCCTGAGGCGTCGTACTCAAAACCGCGTGAAGTCCTCGATCTTGCCGGCGTTGAACTCGAGCGCCCCGTTCCCGAACACCACCATGTGATGCGGTCCGAGCAGGGTCGTCTCCCCGACGGCGAAGGACTCGTTGTCGAGGTACAGACCCGCGACGTTCGAGCGCAGGCTGTAGGCCCCCTCGTTCTCGGGATCACGGCTGAGCACGACGGTCGCCGCCGGGTCGTTCGGGCTGACGACCTCCATGTGGCCCGGCTCCATCGTGATGCCGAAGGAGCGCTCCATCAACACGTAGAAGTGCTTGATGAAGTTGCGCTTGCGCCGCAGCGAGATCGCCTCGAGCCGCACCCCGAACTTGTCGTAGCGGCCCTGGATCTGGTCGCCGCACAGGGTCAGCGCCCCGGCGCCGATCTCGAGCTCGAAGTGCACGGGCAAGGGGACGTCCTGGTCGCGGGGGATGCGCTTCCCGTTGAGCAGGATGCCGAGCTTGCTGTGGTCGACGATGTAGGCCTCGCGCGGCCCGAACATGAAGGCGCCGTGCTTGCTGCTGATGCGGTTGGTCGTCCGCCAGTTGTCGGCGTCCTGCTTGGCCGAGCGGCAGGGCAGCACCCGCAGCACCATGTCGTTGGGGAGGTTGCGGCGCGGCTCCCGGAGCCGGTTGCGGCCGAAATGCACGCGCGGCCCGGGCAACACCATCAGGCGCTCCTGGGAGCCCGGCATCAGCTCGATGCGGATCGGTCCGCGCAGCAGCTCGCGGTCGGGCTTCTTCGCCTCCGGCTCGTCGCAGCAGACCGGCGTCAGGTGCTCGGGACAGACCAGGCGGCCGCACTTCCGGCACCTCGACAGCCCGTTGACCTTGATCTCGTGGCACAGGGTGCAGACCGGGGGCGGCCCGACCTTGGTGAAGCGCCCGATCTTGCGGAAACCGCCGCTGCCGGGCTCGCCGCCCATCGGTGCCTGGGGCGGCTTCTGGACGGGCATCGTCAGGTTCGGGTTGACCGCGATGGTGTGCCCGGGCCGCGCCGCGTCGTCCAGCCGGCCGGTCGGGCCCGGCATCGGCGGCGGCACCGGCACCGCGACCGTCTCTCCGCCCGGCGGCATCAGCGGCGGCAGGGGCACCGCGACCGTCTGCCCCGGCGGCGGAATCAACGGCGGCAGCGGCACCGCGACCGTCTGCCCCGGCGCGGGGATGTCGTCCCGCCGCATCGGGATCGTGTCGCCCGGGCCCGCGCCGATGCCGGCGACGGGGCTGCCGAGCGGAGGTCGGCCGGAAGGCGGACGCATCGGCATCGGCGGAGGCATGATGTCCGCGGGCGGCGGCTGGTCGGTGCGGGTGCGGTCGGCGTCCTTCGGCAGGTTGCGGGAGCCACGCGCCGAGGGCGGGCCCTGGCGGCCGGTGTTCAACCGCGCCGATGGCGGCGGCAACCCCGGCAGTCCCGCGGCGGCCGCGTGGCGGCCGCTGCCCGGATCGGTCCGACCCGTCGGCGCCGACGGCGGTCGCGCCCGCGCCGTCGCCCCCCGCGGTGCACCGGGTGCCGCGGGCTGCCCCCCGCTGCCGGCCGGTCCTATCGTCCGCCAGGCTGGCTTCTTCTTCCCGCTCCCGGTGCGGTGACGTCCGTGACGCCGTACCCCGCTGACCCGTGCCGGACGCTGCGTGCCGCCGACCGGCGCGGCGGGCGGCCGCCAGGCGGGCTGTTGGCCGCTGCCCGACCCGCTCCCCGGCGGACTCCAGTCCCGGACGGGGGGCTGCGCGCCCGCGGGCTCCGACCCACGAGCGGAGCCGGGAGGGCTCCACGCCGGGTGCTTCCCGCTCCCCGAGCCGCTCCCCGGCGGGCTCCACGCCGGGTGCTTCCCGCTCCCCGAGCCGCTCCCCGGCGGGCTCCACGCCGGGTGCTTCCCGCTCCCCGGCGGGCTCCACGCCGGCTTCCCGGCCGGAGGATGGGCGGCCGTACCCCGCGCGCTCGCCGGCGCTCCGGGCGGCCGGAGGCGCCTGCCGGACGGGGGCGGACCGCGATGCCGCGCGGTGTGCGGCAGCCCCCCCGCCGGGGCGCCCGGTGGATGGGCGGACGTGCGCCGCGCGCTCGCCGGGACGCCGGGAGGACGGGCCGCAGTGCGCCGCGAGCTCGCCGGCGTTCCGGGTGGCCGCGCGGAGGGGTTGCGCCCACTGCCGGAGCGGTCGGCGCAACACCTCCGCGCGGCAGTGGGCGCAACCCCT
>JAUIEM010000002.1 GCA_030428695.1 bacterium | reverse complement strand
CCGTCGGCCCGGCCTCTTCCACCTCGTCCTCGACGGCGTAGCTGCCGCCGTAGATCTCCGGCCCGCCCGTCATCGCGCGCAGGCTCTCCGGCCCGATGTTCACCGTCGGCCCGGCCTCTTCCACCTCGTCGACCGGCGGCGCCGTCAGGGCGCGCAGGTTCTCCGGTCCGATGTTCACCGTCGGCCCGGCCTCTTCCACCTCAGCCGCCTCGGCCAGCGCACGCAGGCTCTCCGGCCCGACGTTGAGCGTCGGCCCGGTCTCGTCCTCCGAGGACGGGGCAGGGGTCGTGCCCGCCGTCAGCTCGCGCAGCTTCTCGGGCCCGATGTTCACCGTCGGTCCCGCTTCCTCGACCTCGTCCTCGGCGCCCGACTGTGTGTACTCCCGCCAGGCGCGGAGCTTGTCCGGGCCGATGTTCACCGTCGGCTCGTGGCTCGGCCCGTCGGACTTCGGCGCGGCGACCGGGGCGCCGGCGGACTCGTTGAGCGCCCGGGACAGCTGGCTGACGTCGACCTCGAGGGTCGCGTCGACCGTCTGCATGAAGTCCTCTTCGCTGTCCGCCTGCCCGGCCTCGTTCTTCGCCGGCATGTTCGCGAGCAGCTCGGCGTCCATGCGGAAGGTCGCGCCTTCCGCCGGCTCGGGCTTCGGCTCCGGCGCGGGCTCGCTCGCATCTTCGCCGTTGGCGCCCAACGGATTGCAGATCGCGATGTACTCGCCCCAGCGCAGGGCCGCGCGCGGGGTCAGCAGGATCTCCTCGCCGCGCTTGAGGGTGATCTTCCGCTTGTAGCCGCTGTTCTCGTAGGGCGCGAACACCGTGGGCCGCGAGCTCTCGCCGGTCGTCAGCTCACGGATGCGGAAACCGTCGGTGCGGGCGAGAAACAGGGACTGACGCTCGGCGATCCCTTCCGCATCCTCGAGCCGCAGATCGCTGCCCGGGGCGCTGCCGACCAGAATGCCGCGCGCGAGCTGATCCAGCGTGAGCTTGTAGGTACGCAGGAACTGCTTCTTGCGGTAGATGTCTAGCCTCAGGCCCCCTTCGAGCACCGTCGCATCCCTCTGTCGTCGCGTCTTCCCATGGTATCCCACATCGCGCCACGGGGCAAAGCCCGTCTGGGCGTCCCGCCGCCGCGGCGACGACGATCTGGGACCGGTAGCGGTTTTGACGCTGTCCGGGCCATCGGTTAAGATACGGGGCGCGCTGCCCGGAGGCTTCAGGTGAAGCGACCGCTGTCCATCCTCTTCGCCTGCCTGATCGGAGCGGTCGCGTCCCTCGCGTTCCACCGCGACCCTCCCTCCGACGTCGACGCGACCGGCCCCGACCGCTGGGACAAGCTGCTGGTCGAGAGCCGGCGGCGCATCGTCGAAGAGTACGTCTCGGACGTCGATGAAGAAGAACTGTACGTCGGCGCGGTCGAGGGGATGCTCGAGGCGCTCGACCCCTACTCCCAGTACATCCCCGAAGAGGACGTCGTCGCCTTCGACGAGTCCTTCGACGGCACCTACGGCGGCGTCGGCATCATCATCGAGAAGAGCGAGCGCGGCCTCGAGGTGGTCTCGCCGATGGTCGACACGCCCGCCTTCCAGGCCGGGATCATGCCCGGCGACCAGGTGACGGCGGTCGACGGTTTCGACCTCGCCGGGGCGGAGATCGACGAGGCGATCCGCCGCATCAAGGGCCCGATCGGCACGACCGTCGCCCTCCGCATCGCCCCGGCGAGCGGGGACAGCACACGCATCGTCGAGCTCGAGCGCGCGCAGATCTCCGTCCACAGCGTGCGCGGCGCGGCCCGGCTCGAGGGCGACATCGGCTTCCTGCGCATCACCGCCTTCCAGCGCAACACCCCCGAGGACTTCGACGCGACCCTCGCCGGACTCGAGGCCGACGGACCGCTGCGCGGGCTGATCATCGACCTGCGCAACAACCCGGGCGGCTCCCTGCGGGCGGCAGCCGAGATCGCCGACCGCTTCGTCAGCGACGGCATGCTGGTCACGACCCGCGGGCGCAACGAGCGCGAGGAGTGGCCGGCCCGCGACGAGGGCACCCTCCCCGCCCGGCCCCTCGCGGTGCTGATCAACGCGGGCAGCGCGAGCGCCTCGGAGATCGTCGGGGGCGCCCTGCAGGACCACGGGGCCGCGATCCTGGTCGGGGCCCGCAGCTTCGGAAAAGGCTCGGTGCAGCGCACCTGGCCGGTCGGTGAGGGCAAGCTCAAGCTGACCGTCGCCTATTACTTCACGCCCTCCGGGCGCCTGCTGCACAAGACCGAGGACGCCGAGGAGAGCGGGGAGTGGGGCCTCGAGCCCGACATCCTGGTCGAGCTGAGCGACGAAGAGGAGCGCGAGCGCATCACCGAGGTCTCCGCCGAGCAGCTCGCGCGCACGAAGGCCGCCGCGACCGGCGACCCCGTGCCCCCCACGCCCTTCCTGGACAAGCAGCTGCGCGCCGCCTACGAGGCCCTGCTCGAGCAGCTGACCCAACCCTGACGAGGAAGCCCATGCTCGTGCTCGGCATCGAGACCTCCTGTGACGAGACCGCGGCCGCGGTCGTCGAGGACGGACGCCGCATCCTGTCGAACGTCGTGTCCTCGCAGGTCGACCTGCACGCGGTGTTCGGCGGCGTCGTGCCCGAGGTCGCGAGCCGCGCCCACCAGGAGCAGCTCGACGCGATCGTCGAGCGGGCCCTGGCGGAAGCCGGCGTCGGCCTCTCCGACCTCGCGGGCATCGCGGTCACCTCCCGTCCGGGGCTGATCGGCGCGCTGCTGGTCGGCCTGTCGTACGCCAAGGGCCTGTCCCTCGCGACCGGGCTGCCCTTCGTCGGCGTCGACCACATCCTCGCCCACGTCTACGCCTGCGAGATGGCCGTCCCCAGCCTGCGGCATCCCTTCCTCGCGCTGGTCGTCAGCGGCGGCCACACCTCCCTGTTTCGCTGCGATGCGCCCGGCTCCGTCGCGCTGCTCGGGGAGAGCATCGACGACGCCGCCGGCGAGGCCTTCGACAAGGTCGCCTCGCTGCTCGACCTGCCCTACCCCGGCGGCCCCCACCTCGAGAAGCTCGCGAAGTCCGGGAACGCGGACGCCGTCGAGCTGCCGAGCCCGCGCTGCAAGAAGCCGCTCGACTTCAGCTTCGCCGGCCTGAAGACCGCCGTGCTCTACAAGCTGCGCGGCGTGCCTGGAAAGGGCCCGCCCGCCGATCCGCCGCGGCGGGAGGACGTCGCTGCATCGTTCCAGGACGCGGTCGCGCGCACCCTGTGCCGGGCGGTCAAGCGCGCGGTCAAGGCCGGCGACTGCAAGCAGGTCGCCGTCGGGGGCGGGGTCGCGGCCAACGGCCATCTGCGGGCGAAGCTCCACGCGCTCGGCGAGAGGCTCGGCGTCGAGCTCGCCTTCCCGCCCCTGCGGATGTGCACCGACAACGCCGCGATGATCGCCGGGCTCGGCTACCATCAGCTGATCGCGGGCGAGCTCTCGCCCCTGAGCCTCGACGCCTCGCCGACCAGCCGGAGGGGAGCGTGAACGACCTGCGCGCGGTATTGCGACGACTCCAGGCCGGCGAGCTCGACGTCGAGCAGGCCGCCGAGCAGCTCGCCGGCTTCGCCGATCTCGGGCACGCCAAGGTCGACCACGACCGGGCCCGGCGCTGCGGCGCCCCCGAGGTGATCTTCTGTCCGGGGAAGGCGCCCGCGGACCTGCGCGCGATCTCCGCCGAGCTCTTGCGCAAGGGCCCCCGCCTGCTCGCCACCCGGGCCTCCGCCGAAGCCTACGCGGCGATCGCCGAGGCCGCCCCGGACGCGGTCTACCACGAGCGCGCCCGGGTCGTCGTCGTCGAGCGGGAGGCGCCGGAGCCGCGCCCCGGGCGCATCGCCGTGCTCAGCGCCGGGACCTCGGACGTGCCCGTCGCCGAAGAGGCCCGCCTGACCGCGGCCTGCTACGGGCACGAAGTCGAGGCCCTGTACGACGTCGGGGTCGCCGGCCTGCACCGGCTGCTGATGCACCGCCGGGTGATGGAGGACGCCCACGTGCTGATCGTGGTCGCCGGCATGGAGGGCGCCCTGGCCAGCGTCGTCGCGGGGCTGACCGACAAGCCGGTGCTCGCGGTCCCGACCAGCATCGGCTACGGCGCGAGCTTCGGCGGGCTGGCCGCGCTGCTCGCGATGTTGAACAGCTGCGCTTCGCGGGTCGCCGTCCTCAACATCGACAACGGCTTCGGGGCCGCCAGCCTGGCCGCGAGCATCCTCCGCGCCTGCCGGGGGCTGGGATGATCCGCCCGGAGCTGCCCGCCTGGCCGGCGCGCGCGGCCGCTTCCCACAAGGGCGACTACGGCCGCCTGTCGCTGGTCGCCGGCAGCCGCGGGCTGAGCGGCGCGGCCTTCCTGGCGGCGCGCGGGGCCCTGCGCTGCGGGGCCGGGCTGGTCACGGTGATCTGCCCCCAGTCGCTGCAGCTCGTCCTCGGAGCCAAGCTGACCTGCGCGATGACGCTTCCCGCCCCGGAGACCGACGCGGGCACCCTGTCGCTGTTCGCCCTCGACCCCATCCTCGCGCAGCGCGCCAGCCACCTGCTGGTCGGGCCGGGGCTGGGGCGCCACCGCGAGACCGCCACGTTGGTCCGGCAATTGTACGGCGAAGCGCGCCCGCTGGTGCTCGACGCCGACGGGCTGTGGAGCCTGTGCGGAGGGAAGCTCGCCGCGCGCACGGCGCCGACGGTGATGACCCCCCACCCCGGCGAGCTCGCCTCCCTGCTCGAGATCCCGACCCGGGAGGTGCAGGCCGACCGGGAAGCCGCCCTCGCCGCCGCCCTCGAGCGCTTCCCCGGCACGTGCATCGCCCTCAAAGGTCACCGCACCCTGGTCGGCCAGGGAGACGCGCGCTACGAGAACGCGACCGGCAACCCGGGGATGGCGACCGGCGGGACGGGGGACGTCCTCGCCGGCATGGTCACCGCCCTGCTCGGCCAGGGCTTCGCGCCCTTCGAGGCGACCTGCCTGGCGGTGCACCTGCACGGCTGCGCCGGAGACCTCGCGCGGGCGCGGGTCGGCGAGGTCTCGCTCGACGCCCTCGACCTGCTCGCCGCGCTGCCCCAGGCGATCTGCGACTACCGGGGCAAGTAGGTCCGCTTGGCGGAACCGGCCGCGAGCCGGTACGATGGCGCCGCACTCCCACCAGAGGAAGACCATGAGCGAAGAAGAGAGCGCCCCGTCCGCCGACGACATCATCGAAGAGCCCGCCACCACCGAAGCCCCGGTGATCAAGCTGTACGCCAAGCCGCGCACCCGCTCGATCCGCCCCCGCTGGCTGCTCGAGGAGATCGGCCTCGCCTACGAGCTGATCAACGTCGAGGACGCGGACAGCCCCGACTACCGGGCGATCCATCCGCTCGGGAAGGTGCCGGCCCTCGACAACGACGGGGCGGTGATGTTCGAGTCGGCGGCGATCTGCATGGTGCTCGCCGACCAGCACGACGACTTCGGCCTCGCGCCGCCGCTGGTCGCACCCGAGCGCGCCGCCTACACCCAGTGGATGTTCTTCACCCCCGGCACCCTCGAGCCCGCGCTGATCGGCACCTTCACCGCCGAAGGGGACGAGGCGAAGGCCAAGGCCCAGGCCCAGCTCGCCGAAGTGCTCGGCGTGGTCGAGAAGGCCCTCGCCGACGGCGGCCCCTACCTCCTCGGGGAGAGCTTCAGCGCCGCGGACATCCTGCTCGGCTCGGTGATGGTCTGGGTGCTGACCCAGGGCGTGCTCGAGAAGTTCCCCGCGCTGCAGACCTACGCGATGCGACTGATGGAGCGGGACGCCTTCCAGCGCGCCAGCGCGGATTGAGCAGGGCGTCTCAGCGCAGGTTCTGTCCCGCGAAGGGAGATCAGCTCTCGAAGTGCGACGGGGGCTAAAGAGGCTGTCTCACGGAACCCGTTGACGCACGTCCCTACGCCTGCGCGGGCGGGGGTAATCCTCGCCCCTACATTGGATTCCGACGCAGTAACCCCTCCCTTCATGGTTGTCCCACGACTGCTCGAGTTTCTCGTGGGGTGGGATTGCCTGCCCTACGCCGGAAGCTCCGTTGCACCCTGGCGCTACTCCCGACCCTCCGGCACCTCGATCCCCCGCGCCTCGAGCAGCTTGCGCAGTGCGCCCGGCTGGTACAGGTCCAGGTAGGCCCCCTGGATCTCGGTGCCGTCGTCGGCGGCCCACATGTGGGCCCGCATCGTCGCCTTGGCGGTGGCGAGGTCCTGCCCGAGCAGCTCGATGCCGTACAGCGCGCAGATCACCCCCGTGCGGTCCGCCCCCCCCTTGCAGTGCACGAGCACCGGCTGACGGCTCTCGTCGAGCAGGACCGCGAAGACCGCGGCCAGCTCGTCTTCGGACGGAGCCCGGGACGCGCTCATGCCGACGGTGACGTGCGCGATGCCGCGCTCGGCGAGGAAGCCCTCCAGCGTGACCCGGCGCGGACCTCGTGCACGCTCGGCGCGCGGTGAGTCGCCGTCGGGCACGTACCAGACCTCGTCGTCCTGGCGCCCGTTCAGGGACAACACCGTGCGCACGCCGTGCTCGCGCACCAGGCGCTCGATGGTGCGCGGACTCGGCTGGCGGCTGCGCACGATGCGCGGCTCCTCGTCGACCACCCCGACGTTGGCCTCGAGCAACCAGCGGGCAGCGGTCGGCCGGCTCACCACGCGCAGCGCGAGCGCGAGCAGGCCCTCCTTGCGGCCGGGCTGGACGAGCAGCTCGTCGTGGTCGACGGAGCGGAAGCGCCAGCGCACGTAGCGCTCGCTGTCGTCGCGCACGTAGACACGTTCCTCCGCCGTCTCCGGACGCAGGACGAGGTCGCGCACAACCACCGACGCGCGCCCCTCTTCGACCTCCTCGCGACCGGATGCGAACGTACGCCGCAGGGTGTAGCGGGCGTCCGGCGTGATCTCCAGGCTGCCGGTGAAGCGCTCGCCCCCTTGGGTGCCGTTCAGGGCGTGGGCTTCGAACAGACGCAGCTCATCGCCCGCGAGGCTGGCGGCCACGAGGGCGATCAGGGCAAACAGGCGTGGCATGGTTCTCCCTCCTATCCGTCGCTCAGGCCGATCGCGGCCTCGTCGATGCGGCGCATGCCCTCGAGCAGGAGGGTGGTCATGTCCTTGAAGAAGGTGCGCTCGATCTTCCCGCACAGGCCGAAGCGGAAGCTTCCCTCCGTCCAGGTCAGCATGTCGAAGAAGATCTCCTCCGGATCGCTGATCTCCAGACCCTCCGCCTCGATCGTCCAGGGCTGGCCGTCCGCGAACACGATCGACACGACGGCGTCGTCGCGCTTGACCCGCAGCTTGCCGCTGCGCTTGGTCAGGTGCAGCGCCTGGACCAGATCGGGCGGCGAGAAGTCGGCGAGCTGGCCCGCCATGCCCGAAGCGACCATCGTCGTCGCCGCGGTGACCTTGTCGGGGGTCTCGAGCCGCTCTTGCAGCAGGCGCGAGAAGTAGAAGTGCAGGCCCGGGTTGCGTACGAGCAGCTCGCGGAAGTCGGCCCCCTCGATCTGCAGCAGCTCGACCTGGGTCGCGCTGCGGATCGTCGCGGACACCGGCTCGCCGGTCAACAACGCGATCTCGCCGAAGCAGTCGCCGCTCTCGATCGTCGCGACCACCTCCTCCGTCTCGTCGAGCACCTCGACGCGGCCGCGCTCGACCAGGAACATCCGCTCGCCGCGCATGCCGCGCTGCAGGATCACCATGCCCCTCGGTACCACCCCGCGCTTCACCCGCGCCGCCAGCCGCTGCAAGGACGCGTTGGGCAACGGCTTCAGCACCTCGTAGCGCTTGAGCTTCTCGACCGCCTTGCTCAGCTCGGGAGGCGTCCCTCCGCGGCGCTTCTGCGGCGTGAAGCACTCGACCCGGAACTGGGCCGGCTGGTTCCGCTTCGGACACGCGTTGCAGCTGACCGTCAGCGGCAGGGCGGAGAAGCCGAGACGCTTCTGGCTCTGCAGGTGACGGACGAACGGCATCAGCTCCCCGACCGCGAGGGCACACATGGTCGCGCGGTTCGGGATCCGGAGCTCGGCGCCGACGACGAAGACCGCGTCTCCCGACTGGGTCCTGGCATGGCACGAGCCCGGCCGAACGACCGTGATCGCGATGGTCTGCGGCGCCGGCCGCGGCCGACCCGTGGGTGGCTGGGGCATCGTCGGGCTCCCTGTGCAACACGTGGCGGGAGGATGCACCAAAGCGTCCGCGCACGCAACGCCCGGCTCGCCCGCGCCCGGCTCAGCCCGCTTCCACCGCAACGATCGGCTCGATGCGCACCACGTGCAGCGGATCGACCAACGTCGCCAGGTCGGGCAAGGACTCGCCGGGAAGCATCGAGTAGATCATCACATGGGTCCGCGTCACCGACAGCAGCTCAGGATGCCGGATGTCGTGGCAAGAGCCATCGGTCAGGAAGATGCGGAAGGGCGAGAACGGGGTCTTGCGCTGATGCAGCGCGATATCGTGCGGACGCATGGGAATCTCCGTCGAATCCAGACCTCCCCAGGATAGGCGCCCCTTCCACGTCCGTCAAGGAAAACCATACAAACGTATGCTTTTCTCTATTCCGTCACCTCGAGGATCCAGTCCCCGAGCTGCTCGAGGAAGCCCTCGACGAACACCTGCTCCATCGTCGCATACTCGGTCGGGTTCCCCGTCTCCGACGGCGCGAAGAGGTGGTTCGCCCCGTCGAGGATGCGCAAGGTGACCGCCGTGTTGCCCGCCTTCTCGAGGGCCTCAGCCATCGCGGCCCGGTTCTTCTCGGCCGGGACCTGCAGATCGACCTCCCCGAACAGTCCGAGCACCGGACAGCTCAGCTGCTCGAGGGTCGGCCGTGGATCGTGCGAGACGAAGGTGCGGAACCAGCGGCTGCGGACGGCCTTGAGCTGACCCGCGACCAGCTCGTCGAGGTAGGCGTCGAAGTCCTCGATCTCGTCCCTGCGCTCGTCCGGCACATCCGCCCACTGCTCGGCGACGGCGGTGCGGATCAGCGCCTCGAGCTCCGCCTCATCCCCCGCCTCGAGCGCCGCGACGGTGTCACGCTGCAGCTCGAGGGCGCGCGCGATGTCCGCTTCCTCCGCACCGGAAGCCGTCATGATCAGCTCGACCTGGTCCTGCAGGATCTCTCCGCCCGTGGTCGCGGGCCCAGCGAGCAGGATGCAGAAGGCGACGCGCGGATCCTGCACCGCCGCGAGCGGCGCGACGATGCCTCCCTCGGAGTGGCCGGCGAGGCCGACCGCTCCTATCTCCTCACGCGCGGACAGCCACTCGACCGCCCCGAGCACCGGCTCGACCAGCTCGAGGGTGGTCAGGTCGAGCTGGTTGCTCGACGAGCCCCCGACCCCGGGATCGTCGTAGCGCAGCACCGCGATCCCCCGCCGCGTCAGGGCGTCGGCGATGTCCCGGAAGATCTTGAAGCCGAAGATGTCCTCGTCGCGGTCCTGGGCGCCGCTGCCGCTGATCATCACCACCGCAGGAAAGGGGCCGGGACCCTCGGGCAGGGTCAGGGTGCCGGCCAGGCGGATCGCCACGGTGTCGAACGCGACCTGCCACGACACCTCGAGCTCCAGGTACGGCACCGGCCCTGCTTCCTCCGCCCCACGCCGGAACGCGAAGCTGCCCTCGAGGCCAGCCTGCTCGAAAGTACCGGTGATGTCGTCGCCGTCGACCGTGCCGTCGAAGACCGCCCTGCCGGCGGGGCCGACCAGCTCGAAGTGGACCGCCGTCGAGTCGATCGCGACCTCCTCGAGGGCGAGGCCGAAGGCGCCCTGGCCGGGGAAGTCCAGCCAGGCCTGCACGTGGCCCTCGACGCTGTCCTCGAACAGCCGCAGGTTCGCGTCGATCGTGCGCCCGGCGATCACCAGGCTGCCGCTGTACAGCTCGCGCTCGGGCCGCTCCCCGCGCCGCAGCCAGAAGCTGCCGGGCATGCCCGCCTGGCTGAAGCTGCCGCGCATCCCGTCCTCGCCGAGCAGCCCCTCGAAGCGTGCGATGCCGACCGGCGCGTGCAGCTCGAAGCGGACGCTGTCCCCCTCCACCCACACGTTCTCGAGGTCGAGCCCCTCGGCCCGCTGCTGGGGGATGTCCATCGTCGCCTGCAGGCCCGCGTCCGTTTCCGTGAACTGGACCTCGATGTCGAGGGCACCTCCGCCGATCTCGATCGCGCCGTGCCAGTCGCCGACGACGCCTTCCTGCGCCAGCCCGACGGCGGCACAGAGGAGCAGCCACCCCAGCCTGATCATCCTTCGTCCTCCAGGGCGTCGGCCCGCAAGTAGATCCCCGCCGGCAGGAGCCGCCCGTCATCGCGGTGCTCCAACACGATATCGCCGCTGTCCAGCGAAGCAAAGCGCCCGTCATCCGCGACCAGGTTGCGCAGCGCCGACGCCTGCACCCCCGGCGTATGACAGGTGAGGAAGAGGAAGGGCGACGGACCGGTCAGGACCGCGAGGCAGTCGTCGACCAGCGCGGCGACCTCCTCATCGAAGTTCCACACCTCCCCTTTCGGCCCGTGTCCCCAGGAGGGCGGATCGAGCACGATGCCCTCGAAGCCGAAGCTCCGCCGCCGGCACTTCGCGACGAACTTGCGCGCGTCCTCGACCATGAAGGCGACGCTCTTCTCCGGCAGCGCGTTGAGCCCGAAGGAGCTGCGCGCCCAGCGCACGACCCCCTTCATCGCGTCGAGGTGGGTGACCTTCGCCCCGGCCTGCGCCATCACCAACGAGGCCGCGCCGGTGTAGGCGAACAGGTTCAGCACGCGGACCGGCCCCGCGTGGCGCCGGACGCGGTCCGCGAGCCAGCGCCACACCGCGGTCTGCTCGAGGAACAGCCCGACGTGGCCGAAGTCGGTCAGGCGCGCCTCGAACAGCAGCTCCTCCCAGCGCACGCACAGCTTCGGCGGCAGCTTCGTGCGGTGTTTCCAGCGCCCGCCGCCCTTCTTGCTGCGGATGTGGACCGAGTCGGCCGCCGCCCACGCCTTCGGCTCGAGCCGACGGCGCCAGATCGCCTGGGGACAGGGCCGATCGAGCAGGCGGCCGCACAGCCGCTCGAGCTTGCGGCCTGCGCCGCTGTCGAGGAGCGCGTAGTCGGGGAAGTTGCGGGCGACCAGGGTCATCGCGTGGAGGCTCGGCGCGCGGCGGAGCTCAATACTCCCGGCGCTGCCGCGAGGACGGGATCAGCAGGTTCTTGCGGTACTTGGTCACGGTGCGGCGCGCGATCTTGACCCCGCGCTCGCGCAGCTTGGCGACGATCTCGTCGTCGGACAGGGGCTTGCTCTTGTCCTCTTCGTCGATGATCTCCTTGACCCGCTGCTTGACGGAGACGATCGACTCCATCTTGCCGCTGACGTTGCGGGTGCCGCTGGTGAAGAAGAACTTCATCGCGAAGATGCCGTGGGGCGTCTGCATGTATTTCTTGCGCAGGGCCCGGCTGACCGTCGACACGTGGACCCCGACGCGGTCGGCGATGTCCTGCATCTTCAAGGGCCGCAAGTGCTCCTTGCCCTTCTCGAAGAAGGGGACCTGGTAGGCGACCAGCTCTTCGGAGATCTTGCGCAGGGTGCTCTGGCGCTGCTCGATCGACTCGATCAGCGCTTTCGCGCCGTCGACCTTCTTCTTGATGTAGTCGTAGACCTCTTTGTTCTTGCGGTTCTTGCGCAGGATCTCGAGGTACTTGCTCGAGACCCGCACGCGCGGGATGTACTCGTTGACCAGGTCGACCTTCCAGTCCTTGCCGTCCTGGGTGACGACGACGTCGGGGTAGACGCCGATCGTCTCCTCTTCGGTGAACAGCGCGCCCGGACGGGGATTGAGGCTGAGGATGAAGGCGATCGAGTCCTTCACCTCCTCCATCGTCTTGCCGGTCTCCTTCGCGATCTTCGGCAGCTTGTTCTTCTGGATGTCCTCGAGGTGGTCTTCGAGCAGCTCGCGCTCGAATTCGAAGTTTTCGCTGCGCCCGACCTGCAGCATCAGGCATTCCCGCAGATCGCGCGCGCCGACCCCGGTCGGCTCGAGGCTCTGGACCGCCTCGAGGGAGTGGTGGCCCAGGTCGACCTCGTCCTCGGTCGGGGGCGCGTCGAAGCGGACCGCCGGCGTGTTTTCGACGATCGAGACGTACAGGTCGGGATGGTCTTCGAGCTCCTCGGCCCGCTTCTCCTCGGGCTCCTGCTCGACCGGCGCGCCGATCAGGACGTCGTCGTCGTCGTCATCGTCCTCGTCGTCGTCGAGGAGATCGTCGTCGTCGTCGCGCTTCTTCTTCTTCTTGCGCTTCTTCTCCACGATCGGCGGCTTGTCCTGGATCGCGGGCAGGCCGACCTTGTAGCGGCGGAAGGCGAGGATCATGTCCTCGATCGAAAAGGGCAGGTAGCCGTTCCCGTCGAGATTGTAGATCATGTACTCGGCGAGCTCGCGCACGTCGTCGAGCAGCTCGCGCTCGGCGACCTGGCGGATCAGGTGCTCGTGCAGGCTCATGCTCGGGGCGGCGGTGTTGTTCATCGCCTCGAGCTTCTTGTCCTTCTCGTCGCGCATGCCGGGGCTGTTTCCGCCCGGCGACCACTCGCGCCACTGCGCTTCCAGCCCTTCGAGCCGCTCGAACTCATGCTCGAGCTCCCGGCTGTCGCGCTCGACGTCGCTCTCCTTCGGCTCCTTGCGCTCTTCCTGCGCCTCGTTCTGGAACTCGAGGACGGGGTTCTCGGCCATCTGCTCGGCGATCAGGCTCTCGAGCTCCTGGGTCGGAACCTGCAGGATCTCCATCGAGAGGATCATCTGCGGAGCGAGGATCTGCCGCTGGTAGAGCCCCATGTGAAGGCCCATCTGCATCCCCGGGCTACTCATGACTCGCGTCCTCCTCGGATCCCCGCACGACCCGTACTCGCTGCCCCTCCATCAGCAACCGCTTCCGTGCATACAGCTCGACGGCTTCGGGGTAGGCCTGACATTCCTGCGCGAACACGCGATCGGCCAGACTCCGCACGGTATCGTCCGCGAAGACCGCGACGGTCTTCTGCAGGATGATCGGTCCTCCATCGACGATATTGTCCGCGAAGTGCACCGTGCAACCGGAAACCTTCACGCCACGAGCCAGAGCGGCCTCGTGGACCCGGTCGCCGTACATTCCCGGGCCGCCGAAGGCCGGCAGCAGCGAGGGGTGGATGTTCATCACCCGCCCCAGCCATCGATCGGGGATCGGCCACACGGTCAGGAAGCCTGCCATCAGCGCGAGATCGATCCCCGCCTCGTCGAGCCAGCCGCACAGCGTGCGCGCGTACTCTTCGGGACCGGCGGTGTCGCGCCGTCGCAGCACGCGGGTCGGAATCCCGAGGCGACGGGCGCGCTCGAGCCCGAAGGCCCGTGTCCGGCTGCTGACCACCAGCGCCACCTCGGCCTCCGCCTCCCGCTCGCGCAGGGCTTCGACCAGGTTTTGCAGGGTCCGTCCGCTCCCGGAGAGCAGGACCGCCAGACGTAGCAATGGCGCACCTCCCGTCACGCGCGAGACCGCAGTTCGCTTGGATCGCGTGCCAGCATCGACTATTCTTTCGGGATCCTCACGTCGTGTCAAGCCGGCCCGCCGGGAGGCTCACTGCCTGCGGAGACCACTGTGCAAGCGCTGGAAAAGGGTCTGCAGCTGCTCCGCGAGGCGGCCACTCTGCTCGACGGCATCATCGCCGCGGGCCGCGCGCTGCCGCGCGAACGCGCCGCTCGCGTGCGTCTGGCGCTGATTTTGCAGGAGCTGCCGCCGACGCTCGACCTCGATAGCCTGCCGCGCACCCTGCGTCGCCGGGTGCAGCTGCTGGCCGGGATTCCGCTCCGGCCGGACGATCCCGACACCCTGGAGCCCGTCGCGGAGGAAGAGCCCCCGCGCGGTCCGGCCGAAGACACCGCCGGCCGCCAGGCCGCCGTCAAGCAGAAGCGCGGCCTGTTCTCGCTCGACAAGGCCCTCAAGAAGCTGCGCCGCGGGGCCGAGGGGCCGCCCCTGGGGCAGTGGCTGCACCGCCTGGGGGAGGCCGATGCGAGGGAGGTGCTCGCGACCGAGGAGCAGCCTCTCAGCCGGCTCTTCTACGCCGACCAGCTCTACCTGGCCGGCGAGGAGCTCGAGGCCCGCGACCTCTACGAAGCGCTCGCCGAGAGCGAGGAGCCGGCCTGCGAGCGGGCCGCGGCCTTGTTCGACTACCTCGACAGCGAGGAGGTGCGCCGGCGCCACGCCGCCCTGCTGCGCGAACGCGCCCGCGCCCTGCTCGCCGACGGGGAGGGTCCGACCCGCGAGCGGGCGGCGCGGGCCTGCGCTCTCGCCGAGCAGGCGATCGGCCTGGTCGACGACGACCCGGAGAGCTGGCGTTGCCTCGGTGAGTGCCAGCAGGCCGCCGGCCACACCGAGGACGCCCTCGAGTCCTTCGCCGAGTGCGCGAGCCAGGGCGGCGGAAACCCCGCGCTCGCCGTCGCGATCGCCCGGGCGCGGCGGGCGGCGGGAGAGCTCCTGCCGGCGCAGGCGGGCCTCGAGCTCGCCTCGCGGCTCGAGGGGCGGGCGCTGCCCATCGACCTCGAGCTCGCCGGCTACCGGGCCGACAGCGGCGACGTGCGCGGGGCCCTCGAGCTGCTCGCGCCCCACGTCGACGAGCTGTGTGAGCACGGCCCGAGCCGCTGGGAGAAGGGCAGGCTCGATGCCCTCGAGGCCCGGGCGGAAGGGATCGCGCGGGCGTCGTCCCACCCGGAGGCCCTGCTCCTGTACGGCCGGGTGCTCGCCGCGCGGGAGCGGGACGAGCCGGCGGCCGAGGTGCTGCGGGCGGCCGCCGAGGCCTCCCAGGACTTCCTCGCCTCCTACGAGCTCGCCCGCGTGCTGGTGCGGCTGCACGCCTACACGCCCGCCCTCGCCGCCCTCGACGACGCGGAGCGCAAGCGCTCGTCCGCGCCGGAGATCTTCCTGTTGCGGGCGAAGATCCACGAGGAACAGGGCCTGAGCGACAAGGCGCGGGAAGCCCTCGAACGCGCCGCCCTGCTCGACGCCGAGGAGGCCGAGGACGGGCTCGACGAGCTCGCCGAGCAGGCGGAAGCAGAGCGTGCCCGCGCCCGCGAGCTGCTCGCCGGCATCGACGCCGAGCGCGACCGCCAGCGCCGCGAGCAGCGCCTCGAGCAGGCGATCGCCTGCCTGCGCCGGGCCCTGCGCGCCGTGCCGGATGAGGGCACCCGCGCCGAGCTCAGCGAGGCGCTGGTGTTGCGGGAGGGCGGCGCCGAGGAAGCGCTGTCGCTGGTCCTCGAGGACGTCGCCGCCGCAGAGGACCCGAGCGAGGGCCTGGTCGCGGTCGGCCGCGCCCGCCTCGCGATGGGCGACGAGGCCAAGGCCGAAGGGGCCTGGCGGTCGGCGCTCTCGCTGTCCCCGGACAACGCCGCGGCGCACTGCGCCCTCGGCCGGCTGTACCTCGACCAGGACAAGCTGCCCGCGGCGCTGGAGCACCTCGATCGGGCCTGCGCGGGGGAGGATGTTCCGGAGGAAGCCTGGCAGGCCTTCGCGATCGCCGCCCTCGAGAGCGGGGACTTCGCGCGCTGTCGGACGCTCGCCTTGCAGCTGGATCCGGGGCTGGAGTGGGAACGTGCCCGCGGCCGGTCTGCGGACCCCGGGTCTGGGGCGGATGCCGAGGCCGAGGCTGCATCCGAGGCCGACTCCGCTTCCGACCCCGCGACCGACGCCACACCCGCCGCCGCCTCGGACGGCCCCGCCGATCCCGTTTCCGACGACCCGCCCGCGTCCGCGACCGAAGGCGCCGACTCCGACTCGAACCCCGCGTCCGACGCCCCGCCCGCGGCTGCGTCCGAACCCGAACCCGCCTCCGAAGCTCCGGCCGATTCCGATTCCGATTCCGATTCCGATGCCGCCGCGCCTCCCCCCACGGAAGCCGCTGCCGCTGCGGAAACCGACACGCCCCCCGCCCCCGAGCCGCCGCTCGAGCACCGCGTCCTCGCCCTCCACCTCGCGCTGGCCTGCGCGGCGGCGGCCGGGGAGGAGCGGGAGTTTCAGCGCCGGCGCGGCCTGCTCCTCAAGGTCGTGCGCGGGGAGCCCCTGGCGAAGTTCTTCCGGCGCGGGGCGCCGCGCGACCTGCCCGCGATCGTCGCCCGCTGGCATCGGCTGGCGGGTGACTTCTCCGCCCTCGACGAGCTCCTCGCCGAGAACCTCCCCACCGCGCACAGGCAGGCGTGGCGGGCGCTGTCCTGGGCGCGGCCGCGGCACGGCGTCGCGTTCGGCTTCGACCCCCGCGACCGCTACGAGGTCATCGAGGACGAGGAGCACACCTGGTGCCGCGAGGAGAAGACCCAGCTCGCCGAGCTGTACTGCGAGCTCGCGCAGTTCTTCGCCCGCTGGGCGCGAGACCGGCGGGGCCTCCTGCACGATCCGGACTGGCCGCCCCGTCGGGCTCTCTTCTCGGGCAGCAGGAAGCTCTCCCCCGCGGTCCGCGCGCGGCGGGCCCTCAGCGAGCTGCACGCGGCGGCCGGGCGGCCGGGGGCCGGCATGCAGGTCCTGCGCCGCGCGCTCGCCTGGGTCGAAGGCAGCGCGAGCGCGCCGCTGCTCGCCCGCCTCGCCGAGCTCGCCGCCGCGTGTGGCGACCGCCGCCGCGCGGAGGAGTACCGGAAGCGCGCGCGGTCGGCCGATCCGAACACCCTGCCGATCCCGCGGGCCGACGATCCCTACGCCGACGACCGCCGGAAGCGCGCCACGCGCCTGCTCGGCCGGGCCCGGCTCGCCTACCAGGCCCGCGACCTCGACGCCGCCCTCGAGCTCGCCGAGCGCGCCCGCTACGTCGACCCGACCCTGCCCGCGGTCCACGGCTGGCTCGCCCGCATCCAGAGGCTGCGCGGGGCCTGGGTCGAGGCCGCGCGGCACAGCGCTGACGCGCTCGCCCTCGACGACGCCCAGTCCGAAGCCCGCGAGGTGGCTGCCGAGCTCGCGACGGACGCGGGCCGCGCCGCCCTGGCCGCGGACTGGTTCGAGCGGGCGCAGGCGGCGACCGGGCCCGCCGCCTTCGCAGCGGTCGATGCGAGCCTGGCGGCCGTCGATGATCCCCCGCGGCGCCTGTGGAAGGCCGAGCAGCTCGCCGCCCTCGGCCGGTCGCCCGTCGTCGAGCTGCGCGCCGTCGACCCCCGCCGCCTGTCCCTCGCCGAGCGCCAGCGCTACTTCCTGTGCCTGCTCGGGGCGCTCCGCGGAGACGAGCATCGCGGCGCCCTGCAGGCCGCCGCCCGCACGGCCGCCGCGGCCCTGGCGGACTGGCCCGAGCCGTGGCGGGTGCTCGGCGACAGCCAGCTCGCCGACGCCGCCCTCGCTGACGCGCTCGCCTCCTACCGCGAAGGTCTGCGCCGCGCGCCGGAGGATCTGCCGCTGGCCTTCGCGGCAGCCGAGACCCTCGCCCGCCTCGGTCGCTCCGACGAGGCGCTCGAGGCCGGCCTCGCGGCGGCCTCGCAGGTCACGGACGCCGACCTCGAGCTCGCCCGGCTGCGCCTCGCGCGCCTGGGGGAGAGCCTCGCGCACCCGCCGGCGCTGACCTTCGCCCGGGTCACCGTGCTGCGCCGGCTCGGACGGCGGAAGGACGCGCTGGCCTTGCTCGAAGAGCTCGAGCCCGCACCCCGCACCTTCCTCGAGGCCGTCGCCATCGAGCGCGAGGCCGGTCGCCAGCAACCCGCGCTCGCCCTGCTCGAGGCCGGGCTGCGCCGCTTCCCCGGGGACCCGGCCCTCGCCCTCGAGGCGGCCGAGGTCCACGTGCTGCGGGGCCAGCCCGAGCGCGCCGCGGCGGTGCTGCGCGGCTGCCCGCCCGGCCACGACGGGGTCGCCCTCGCGCTCGAGGAGCTCGCGGACGCCGCCCGCGCGCGGGTCCGCGCAGGCCGGCAGAAGCTCGAGGAGCAGCCCCGGCTCGCGCCGTTCGTCGCCCACGCCGCCATCCAGGACGCCGCCCTCTTGCCGGGTCCGGAGGCCTGGTTGCTCGCCGGCGACGCCCACCTGACGCGGGGCGACGCGGGGCCGGCGCGCGGCGCCTTCGAGAACGCCTGGGAGCGTGCCCCCGGCGACCCCCGCGCGGCGGCGGGCCGGGCCCGGGCGCTACGGCTGGCCGGCGAGCCGGGGGCGACGGTGCTCCGCGCCTTCCTCGACGCCGCCGCCCTCGACACCTCGGTCGCGCTCTGGCAGACCTGCGCGGAGCTCGCCTACCTCGAGGCGGACTGGCCCGCCCTGATGCAGTCCTGCGCCCAGCTGGCCCTGTACCGGCCGCGGGTGTTGCGCTGGCACCTCGCCCACGCCCTGGCCGAGGTCCACGCCGGCCGCCCGGGCCACGCCGAGCCCAGCCTGGCCCGGCTCGCGCCGCGCGACCACGACGCGGCCCTCGCCTGGCTCGCCGTCCGCACGGTGCGCGAGGCCGCGCTGGAGCCGGCCCTCGAAGCGCTCGCCGCGCACGCTCCGGAAGATCCCTTCCTCGCCGCGGAGGCGCGCGGCGGCGCCTTCCTCGCGACCAGCCTCTCGTACTGTCTGCTGGTCAGCTCGCCTCTCTTTGCGGACCGCGCCGCCCGCGAGCGCGACCGCTTCCTCGCCGGCTACAGTGAGCCCGCCCGCAGCGAGCTCGCCCGCTTCTGGCGCGCGCTGCCCTGGCGCGCCCCCTACGTCGGCCAGGAGTACGACTACCGGGACGGGCGCTACGAGCCCGTCGAGGACGAGCGTCACCAGCAGGTGCGGGCGCGCAAGGCCACCCTCGGCCGGCTGGCCTGGAGCCTCGGCGAAGCGCTCGCCCAGCTCGGCGAGCCGGCGGCGGCCGCGCCTGTTCTCGACGCGCTGGCGGAGAAGGGCCCCGGCGAGGCCCGCTTCGTCCTCGCCGAGCGCCTGGCGGACGCCGCGGCTCCGACGCTCGCGAGCGCCCTCTACGCGGAGGCCTTCGCCGAGCTGCCGAGCCGCGAGGCCTGGAAGGCCCGCCTCGGCGAGGCCCGCTGCCTGCTCGCCCTCGGCCAGCGCAACCAGGCCGCGCAGGCCGCGCTCGCCGTGCTGCGGAAGAAGACCCAGCAGCCCGAGGCGCGCGCGCTGCTCGCGAGCCTCGACGCCAGCCGGCTCGAGCAGCTACGAGAAGGAAGTGAATAGCGGGGCGAAGGCTCCCGTCCGGGTCCTGAGGACTGCCGGCTCCGATGGGGAACCGCCAACGCACAACGCCGCATTGCGCCCGGGTCCGAATTCCGCTTGAATAGAGCACCGGGACAGTGTTGCGAAGGGACACGGATGCACGCGAGCCAGACCGACACACGCGAGCGCGACAGCCGCGCCATCGCCGCCTGTCTGGAAGGCGACCAGGGAGCCTTCCGCGAGCTCTTCGACCGCTACCACCAGCGGGTCTACCGTCTGGTCTACCGCTATCTGCGCAACGACCAGGACGCCCTCGATGTCACCCAGGAGGTGTTCATCAAGACCTACCACCGGCTCGACACCTTCGAAGGCCGGTCGTCGTTCTACACCTGGCTGCGCCAGATCGCGGTCAACAAGGCGATCGATTTCTCCCGCGCCCGCAAGAAACGCGAGGTCTCGCTCGACGAATCGCTGACCGCCGCCCCGGGCCCGGGCCAGTCCCCGGCCTCCGAGCTGCAGGAGCGCGAGCTCGACGAGGCCCTGTCCGAGGCGCTGGCCCAGATCTCCGAAAAGCACCGGCGCGTGTTTTGCTTGTTCACCTTCGAGGGGCTGGCCTACAAGGACATCGCCACCCGGCTCGACATCTCGATCGGCACCGTGATGTCACGCCTGTACTACGCCCGCAAGAAATTGCAGGCGAAGCTCGGGGCCTTCCTCGAGCCCGGCGCCGTGCTGCGGGGGACCTCCAGTGAGCGTTGACTGCGAGAAGTTCGAGACAGACCTGGCGGCCTACGTCGATCGCACCCTGGACAGCACCGCCTCGGCGGCCTTCGAGGGGCACTGGCAGAGCTGCGAGAGCTGCGGGGCGCTGTTCAGCGAGCTGTTCGAGAGCGGCGCCGGGCCCGAGCCCCTGTCCGCGGAGCAGTCCGAGGCGCTGTGGCAGCACATCGAGCCCGCCCTGACCCCGCGCGCGGCCCCCGCTCCGCGCCGGCCCGCCCGGCCGCGGATGCGCCGCATGTGGTTCGCCCTGGCGGCCGCCGCCGTGCTGCTGGTCGCGCTCGCCACCTGGCGCCTGACCCGAGAGGGTCCGGTCGAGCCGCAGCCCGGACCCGGTCCGGAGATCGTCGAGGGGCCGAAGGCGCCCATCGAAGAGGACGACTCGCCCGCGATCGTGATCGAGGACATCGAGATCGGCGACAACTACACCTTCTTCATCAACCAACCGTCCGCCGACGGCGGTCCCGTTTCGATCATCGTCGCAAGCCTGGGGGATTGACATGCGCGCACTCGCGGCCCTGTTCCTGTTGCTGCTGGCGCCACTGGCGTGGGCCCAGGACAGCCATACCATCGAGCTCTACAAGATCCGGGCGACCGGGTCGGGCAGTCCCAAAGAGATCCCCGAGGAGCTCGAGGGTTTCGCGGCCCTGTTCCGCCAGATGTCCTTCCGGGTCTTCGAGCAGATCGAGAAGGACACCCGCCAGGTCACGGTCGGCGACGAGGCGACCTTCCGCCTCTCGGACACGGTCACCCTGAACGTCAAGCTGCTCGAGAAGATCAGCGACACCAAGCTGCGGGTCGAGGTGCGGCTCTACGACGAGGAAGCCGAAGAGCAGGTGCTCAAGGTGAAGCTCGCGATACGCCTCGAGACGCCGTTCATGGTCGACGCCCCGGACGACCTCCTGCCCGGGGCGCGGCTCCTGCTCGGAATCGAGATCCGATGAAGGGGCGAGGCCTGCTCACCGGGGCGCTACTCGCCGGCGGGCTGCTCCTCTTCTGGCAGCTCACGCCGGCCCCGCCCGCCCCTTCCTTCGCTCCGCCCGGAGAGACCTGCGAGCTCACCCTGCTGTTCACGACCGACATCCACGGCTACGCCCTGCCCGAAGAGGTGCGACGCGGGCTGCTCGGCGGCTTCGTCGCCCTCGAAGCAGAGGTCCGCGCCCAGCGCGAGCAGGCGACGAGCCCGGTGTTCCTGCTCGACGGTGGGGACGTGCTGACCGGACAGCCGACCTCGATGCTCTCCCACGAGGGGGTGCGCGGCGGCTACCTGTTCGCCGCGATGAACGTGATCGGCTTCGACGCGATGGCCCTCGGCAACCACGAGTTCGACTACGGCCTCGAGACCCTGGTCGCCCTCCGCGAGAGCTCCGCCTTCCCCTGGCTCGCCGCCAACTTCCTGCCGATCGCCGCGATCGAAGAGCGGGTGCCGGTCGCCGCCTCGACCGTGCTCGAGCGCGACGGGGTGCGGCTCGGCGTGATCGGCCTGACCGCCGACCGGCTCAACGAGCTGGTCGGCCGCGAGCTGAAAGAGAGCTTCCGCATCGCCGACGCCAACCCCGCGGTGCGCGCGGAGGTGCTGCGGCTGCGCGGGAAGGTCGACGTGCTCGTCGCCCTGACCCACCGCAGCCTCGAGGAGAACCTCTCCCTCGCCGAGGCGGTGCCCGAGCTCGACGTGATCCTGTGCGGCCACTCGCACCGGCGCATCATGCCGCCCCAGGAGCACAACGGCGTGCTGATCGCCCAGGCCGGCCACAACCTCAGCGCTCTCGGCAAGCTCGAGCTCGCCGTGGTCGACGGCGAGGTGGTGCGCTCCGACGGCGCGCTGATCAGCCTGTGGGCCGAGGAGCGCGAGGGCTCGGCAGAGATCACCGCGCTGATGGACCTCGCCGCCTGCGAGCTCGAAGAGGAGATGAGCACGGTGCTCGGCAGCCTCGAGAGCGCCCTGACCCGCAACTACTACGGCGAGAGCGCCCTCGGCAACTTCGTCGCCCAGGCGATGCGGCGCGAGGCCGGCACGGACGTCGGGCTTGTCAACAGCGGCGGGTTGCGCACCGACCTCCGGGCCGGAGCGGTGACGCGCGGCGACATCTTCAAGCTGATGCCCTTCGACAACGCGCTGGTCAAGATCGACCTGACCGGCGCCGAGCTGCGCGCGATCTGCCGCCACAATGCGTGGTCCTCGGCCGTCCAGGATCACGGCATCCTGCAGGTCTCGGGGCTGTCCTACCGCTGGGCGCTCGACGACGACGGCGAGGTCGAGATCGTCGAGCTGAAGGTCGGCGGCATCCCGGTCGAGGACGGACGCACCTACAGCGTCGCGACGAACGACTTCATCCTCTTCAGCCAGCCCTTGAAGTACCTCGGCTCCGCGCCACAAGGCGGGGTGCCGTGCGGGCTGAGCCTGCGCGAGGTCGTGCTCGGGGCCTTCGAGGCCGAGGGGCCCACCAGCCACGTGCTCGACGGCTCGATCGTCGAGCTGCGGCCGCAACCGGTCGAGTGACCGGCTCCCGAGGGTTTCGCTTTACAGGGGCCCCGGCGAGCGGGTATTGGATGGGACACACCACATCCGGCCTGGGGGAACCCCGTGAGCACCATCTTCGGCAAGATCATCCGCCGTGAGATTCCCGCCGACATCGTCTACGAGACCGACGAGATCCTCGCCTTCAAGGACATCAACCCGGTCGCGCCCACCCACGTGCTGGTGATCCCGAAGCGCGAGATCCCCAGGCTCTCCGACGTCGGTCCCGACGACGCCGCGCTGATGGGCTCCTGGCTGGTCGGGGTCGCCGAGACGGCGCGCCAGCTCGGGCTGGAAGACTACCGCATGGTCGTCAACTGCGGCGCGGGCGCCTGCCAGTCCGTCTTCCACCTCCACGCCCACATCATCGCCGGGCGCACCCTTACCTGGCCGCCCGGCTAGGCCACGCATGGGCGCGCTGCCGAAGATCCTCGTCGTCGACGACGACAAAGCCGTGCTCGCGGCGCTCGAGCTCGGGCTGCGCAAGGAGTACCGCGTCGTGTCCGCGGCCGACGCGAGCGAAGCGCGGGCGCTGCTCCAGCGCCACGACTTCGCCGTCATCGTCTGCGACCAACGCATGCCCGGCGAGACCGGGATCGAGCTGCTGTCGTGGATGCGCGAGGTCCACCCCGCGATCGTGCGCATCCTCCTGACGGGCTACAGCGACGAGGAGGACATCCTCGCCGCGGTCAACTCCGGGCAGGTCTTCCGCTACCTGGTCAAGCCCTGGAGCAACAGCGCCCTGAAGATGGACATCCGCAACGGCGTCGAGCTCCACCGCGTCACCCGCGAGCGCGACGCCCTGCTCGCTACCCTGCAGCACGAGAACGCCTCGCTGCGGGCCCGGATCGAGCAGAGCGCCGGCGTGTTCATCAGCGAGTCGAGCGCGATGCAGGCGGTGCTCGAGGATCTCGACCACGTCGCCACGAGCCACGCGACCGTGCTGATCCTCGGCGAGAGCGGGACGGGCAAAGAGCTCCTCGCCCGCCGCGTGCACCAGGCCTCGCCGCGCTGCAACCGGCCATTCGTCGCGGTCAACTGCGGCGCGCTGTCGAAGGACCTGATCGAGAGCGAGCTCTTCGGCCACACCGCCGGCGCCTTCACCGGGGCCCGGGCACGGGTCGGCATGATGCGCGAGGCCGACGGCGGCACCCTGTTCCTCGACGAGATCGGCGACCTCTCCCTCGACCTGCAGACCCGCCTGCTGCGCGTGCTCGAGAACGGCGAGGTCCGCCCCGTCGGAGCCGACCGCTCGCACAAGGTCGACCTGCGGGTGCTCGCCGCGACCCACCGCGACCTCGATGCGCGGGTCAAGAAGGGCAGCTTCCGCCTCGACCTCCTGCACCGGCTCAAGGTCTTCGTCGTCCGCGTCCCGCCACTGCGGCAGCGCCGTGACGATATCGAGACGCTCACCCGGCACTTCCTCGGCCTGTTCGGGAAGCGCGGCCAGCGCCTGCACCCCGACGCGCTCGCCTGGCTGCAGAGCTACGCCTTTCCCGGCAACGTCCGCGAGCTGCGGAACCTGCTCGAGGGGGCCTGCCTGCGCACCCGGGGGAAGGTGATCGGGCTCGACGCCTTCCCGATCGACGAAGACGACCTGCAGCAGGTCGGCCCGCCCACGCGCAGCGCCGGCACCTACGAGGAGCACACGCAGCGTAAGAACCAGGCGAAGAAGCAGCTCGGCGACCGCCTCGACCGGCTGTTCCTCGAGACCCACCTGCGGCGCGCCGCCGGCAACGTCAGCCAGGCCGGTCGCGACGCTGGGATCTCCCGCACCCATCTGCACGCGATGTTGAAGCGCCTCGGCATCGAGGCGAAGAAGTACAAGACGAGGAGCTGATCCGTGACGATTCTCGGCCTGACCGGGGGCATCGCCTCCGGCAAGAGCACGGTCTCGACGATGCTCGGCGCGCTCGGCGCCTGTGTGATCGACGCCGACCTGGTCGCCCGCGAGGTCGTCGCGCCGGGCTCGCCCGGCCTGGCCGAGATCCGCGAGCACTTCGGGGACGGCGTCCTCGCCGCCGACGGCAGCCTCGACCGCAAAGCGCTCGGCGCGATCGTCTTCGCCGACGCCGAGAAGCGGGCTGCGCTCAACGCGATCGTCCATCCCCGGGTGTTCGCGACGATGCTCTCCCGGGTGACCGACGCCCTGGCGGAGAAGGTCCCGCTGATCGTGCTCGACGTGCCGCTGCTCTTCGAGTCCGCGCGCAAGTACCCGGTCGACGCCACCGCGGTCGTGTACGTCGACCCGGCCACCCAGCTCGCCCGGCTGATGGCCCGCGACGGCAGCGACGAGGCGGCCGCCCGGGCGCGGATCGAGGCCCAGATGGCGTTGGAGGAGAAGCGGAAGCGCGCCGACCACGTGATCGACAACACCGGAGACCTCGAGCACACCCGGACCCAGGTCGAGGCGCTCGTCGCGAGGTTGAAGGCCGGACAAGAGGGAAACGGGTGAGAGGCCGGCTGATCACCTTCGAGGGCCTCGACGGCACCGGCAAGTCGACCCAGCAGCGCCGGCTCGCCGAGACCCTGCGGGCCCGCGGCCACGAGGTGATCTGCGCCCGGGAGCCGACCGCTGGCCCCGCGGGACAGCGCCTGCGCCGCCTGGCGGCGCAGGGGGTGCGGCTGCCGGCGGAGGAAGAGCTCGCGCTGTTCGTCGAAGACCGGCGCGCGCACGCCGCAGCGGTCGTCGAGCCCGCCCTGGCCCGGGGCGCTCATGTGCTGCTCGACCGCTATTACCACTCGACGATCGCCTACCAGGGTGCGCGCGGTCTCGATCCGGCCGCGGTGCGCGCCGCCAACGAAGCCTTCGCCCGGGTCCCGGACCGCATCTACCTGCTCGAGCTCGAGGTCGCGGACAGCCTGGCCCGGGTCGCCGGGCGGGGCACGCCGGACGCCTTCGAGCAGCGCGAGAAGCTGACGCGCGTGGCGGCCGGCTACGACGCCCTCGACGATCCGTGCATCCTTCGATTGCAGGCGAGCGCGCCGATCGACACCCTGGCGAAGGCGATCTACGCCGACGCCCTCGCGGTCATCGAAGCGGCTTCCTGAACGTCCCCGCATCCCCTATACTCGGGCCTCCTGCCCGGAGGCCCGCGATGAGTAGCTCCGACACCCTCGGCACGGCCCGCCGCCGCGAGCTCAAGGACGAGCGCGCGCCGCTGCTCGAGAGCATCAAGAACGCCGACCTGCGCAAGACCGCGATCTTCCTCGGCGCCGGCGTCGACCCCGACGGCCTCGCCTCCCAGGCGGTGATGGCTCGCCTGGTCGAGGACTTCGGCGGCGAGCCGCACAGCTTCTACCGCGGCTCCTTCAACCGCCCGCAGAACCGCACGATGCAGCAGGTGCTCGGCCTGTATCCCAAGCCGGAGCGCGAGTTCAACCCCGAGCACGCGTACACCTGCGTGATCTCGGTCGACGGCCCGGCGAGCGTGTGTCCGACCCTGCCCGACTTCATCATCGATCACCACCAGCCGACCCAGCCGGCGAAGATCGGCAGCGACGTGCGCCTGATCGGCGCGACCTCGTCGATCGTCTGGGAGTACGCGATGGCTGCGGGCCTCGACTTCGCGAGCGAAGAGGGCAGCACCCTCGCGACCGCGCTCGCGATCGGCATCATCACGGACACCAAGAACGGCGCGGAGGAGTCGGCGAGCGACCTCGACTTCGAGGCCCTCGCCTTCTGCCTGAAGCGCAAGAACAACAAGCTCTACAGAGAGATCCTCAACTACCCCAAGCCGGCCTACTACAACGACATGTACGCCAAGGGCTGGGCGAACCGGAAGATCGAGGGCTCGGTGCTGGTCACGGGGCTCGGCCACATCCCCGAGGCCCGCGGCGGCGTGATCTCCGACCTCGCCGAGACCGACGGGGTCTCGACCGCCGTGGTCTTCGGCATGGTCGACGGCGACATAGACATCAGCGTGCGCAGCTCGAACACCGCGCTGAACGTCGACGAGTTCGTCAAGAAGGCCTTCGGGGGCGGCGGTGGAAAGCGCGGAGCGGGCCGCGCCCGGCTCGAGATGCCGCTGTTCAAGAACATCCCCCAGACCATGCGCGACGATCTCTTCCGGGCCGTGTACGCGGTCGTCGCACACAAGACCCTGCAGATCGCCGGTGACGGCGTGCGTCAGGTCAAGACCTGAGCGCGCGGCCCGCGCCCACCCCGGAGAAGCCCGTGAGCACCTTCCGCGATGTCATCCGTTGGGGCCATCCCGAGCACGACGAGGATCTGAACGCCGCAACCCGCGCCGCCCTCAAGGAACGTCTCGGGCTCTGCGACAGCGACTTCCAGAAGCCCTTCCAGCCCGGGAACGAGCCCTTGTCTCTGCCCGCGAGCGCGCTCTCCGCGGCGCATCGCCGCGCGCTCGAAGAGCTCGTCGGGGCGACGAACATCGACCTGCGCGACGCGGCCCGCGCGCGGCGCAGCAGCGGGCAGTCGTACCTCGACGTGCTGCGCTTCCGGCTCCAGACCGTGCCGAAGGCGCCCGACGCGGTGGTCGCGCCGCGCAACGCCGACGAGGTGCGCGCCCTGCTCCGCTTCTGCACCGCAGAGCGCCTGCCGCTCGTTCCAGTCGGCGGCTCGACCTCGGTGACGCGGGCGACGGAGTTTCCCCAGGGCGGGATCTGCCTCGACCTGACCCGGCACCTCGACAAGGTGCTCGCGGTCGACAGCGTGTCCGGGACGGCCACGGTCCAGGCGGGCATCTACGGTCCGGCCTACGAGGCCTACCTCAACGAGCTCGGCTACACCTGCGGGCACTTCCCCCAGTCCTTCGAGCACTCGACGGTCGGGGGCTGGCTCGCCGCCCGCGGCGCGGGCCAGCAGTCGACCTTCTACGGCAAGATCGAGGACATCGTGCTCGGCATGAAGGTCCAGACCCCGGCCGGCGAGATCGACTGCGCCGCGCACCCGGCGGCCTCGATCGGGCCGGACTGGAAGCACGTGTTCCTCGGCTCCGAGGGCTGTCTCGGCGTGATCACCGAGGCGACCTTGAAGATCTGGCCGCTGCGCGGGCGCAGCTTCTTCAGCTTCTTCTTCCCCTCCTGGGAGAAGGGGGCCGAGCTGGTCCGGGAGGTCCTGCAGGGGGACTTCGGGAAGCCCGGCGTGCTGCGCCTGTCCGACCCCGAGGAGACCGAGCTCGGGCTACGCCTGAACGGCATGGCCGGAGGGACGACCGACACCTGGCTGCAGCGCCTCGGCTACACCCCGGGCAAGCGCTGCCTGTTGCTCGGCAGCAGCGAGGGCGAGGGGCTGCTGCTCGCGACCCGGGTCCACGCGGCCGCCCTGTTGCGCGGCGGCCTGCCCCTCGGGCCGGGACCGGGCAAGAAGTGGTACGCCAAGCGCTTCCACCACCCCTACCTGCGCGCGCAGCTGATGGACCTCGGGCTGATCGTCGACACCCTCGAGACCAGCGCGAGCTGGGCGGTGCTCAACGACCTTCGGACGACCGTGCGCGCCACGCTCGAGGCCCGTCCGCAGACGATCGCGATGTGTCACATTTCGCACGCCTACCACAGCGGGGCGAACCTCTACTTCATCTTCATGTCGCCGATCGATCGCGCCCGCCAGCGGGAAGACTACGACGCCTTCCACGCCTCGATCGTCGACAGCATCGTGCGCGCGGGCGGCGCCCTGAGCCACCACCACGGGATCGGCCGGCTGTTCGCGCCGTGGTACCGCGAGGCGATCGGCGCGCCGGCCCATGAGCTCCTGCGGGCGCTCAAGGCCCAGCTCGACCCTGCGGGGGTGCTCAACCCCGGGGCCCTGGGGCTTTGACAACTCGGAATCAGGGGATGCGCAACGTGCGCACGACGCGGAAACCGACGAAGTCCCGGCGCAGATGCGGCGTCAGCTTGTGGCGCTGGGCCGAGCGGCAGAAGGCGGCGGAGTTGAACCAGCTGCCTCCGCGAAAGACCCTCTCTTCGGCCTGCGCGGGCCCGGTGGGATCCTTGACGACCGTGGAGTAGCGGGGATCGAAGCCATCCCAGCACCACTCGGCGACGTTCCCGTGCACGTCGTAGAGTCCCCAGGGATTGGCCCCGTACGAGCCGACGGCGACCGGGCGGCCTTCAGAAGCGACCGACTCGCCCCCGGGCAACGGCTTGCGGCTGTCGTAGTTGCACGCCTCCCAGGGCAGGCTGTCGCCGAGCCAGAAGAGCGTGGAGGTGCCCGCCCGGCACAGGTACTCCCACTCCGCCTCGGTCGGAAGACGGTAGCCGTCGATGCCGAGGCCGACCAGACGCACCTCGCCGTCCTCGATCTCGTAGGCCCGCTCGAGGCCTTCACGGGCGGACAGGGCATTGCAGAAGTCGATCGCCTCCCGCCAGGTGACGCTCTCGACCGGGCGGCGCCGCGGCCCGTCGCGAAACTGCGACGGGTCTTCGCCGAGGACCAGCTTCCAGGATTCCACGTCCACCTCGTGGCGCCCGACGAGCAGAGCCCTGCTCAGGCGCACGGTGTGGAGGTTCTCTTCCGGGCGATGGAAGGGCTCCGTGGCGCCCGATCCCATCGCGAAGGTGCCCCGCGGAATCACGACGAGCTCCATCCCGAGGGAGTTCGTCGTCACCAGGCTGACTCCGGCGGATTCCGCGGTCGCCACCTGCGCTTCGGTCGGCTCCCAGGGGATGGTCGGCTCGCGGGTCAGGATGAACGACGTAGCAACCACGACGGCGAGGAGCAGCGCCAGATACCACCACCGCACCCGGAATGGGAGCCGGGGCCCCGGAAACGCCAAGGGATCGCGTCGGCGGGGTTTCGCACCCCGGTCCTGGCGCTCGGTGGCGGGACGCGCGCCGCGACCCGGCTTCCGCTCGGTTCCGCGTCGGGCCGGCCCTTCCAGCGACGGGGGCCGAACACCGCCCCGCAGCTCGCGGTCACGCTCGAGATCTTCAGCGCGGATGCGCCGTTGGCCTCTGCCGGAGGAGCGTCGGAAGGGATTCTGTGCCCGATCGCCCATCAACAGTCCACCTACATCAACATAGAGGCAGGATGCCGCCAGAGAAAGCGGAATGCAAGCGCTGCGGTCTGCAACGGGCGGCGGTCCAGGACGGAGAGCGGATCTCCAGCCACAGGCTCGGGCCTGGCGCTGGTCGGAGCGCGATCAGTCGCCGTGATCGTGCCGCGTGTACCAGTCGAGGACCGGGTCGGCGACCGGCTGGGGCTCAGCCTGCCAGTGGTTGGTGTCGTAGCTCGTGGTCGGTTCGCTATGGCTGTTCATAACAAGTCTCCAGCGGTCGGCAGGGAACGGTTCAGGTCCGTGCACCTGCTCTTTCTATCGGTTTCTCGAGCCGGAGGATTGAACTCTCCCACGCGGGAAGGTGACAATGCACCCTCTCCGACCAGGTCCTCCACGATGCCCGACTTCGACATCTTCAACGGCGATGCGGACGGCATCTGCGCGATCCACCAGCTCCGCCTCGCCGAACCTCGCCCGACGAGCCGCGTCATCACGGGCGTCAAGCGCGACATCGCGCTCGTCGAGAAGGTCCCCCTCACCGCGGGGGCCCGACTCCGTGTGTGCGACATCTCCATGCGGAAGAACATCAAATCTGTTGCCAGACATCTCGAGATGGGCAATGAGATCCTGTATTTCGACCATCACAACCCCGAGCCGCTGCCTCCGAGCGACCGTCCCCGGCCGGGCAGACTCGAGGCCCACATCGACACCGCTCCGGAGACCTGCTCCTCGCACCTGGTCGACGCCTACCTCGGGGGCCGCTTCTCGCTGTGGGCGATGGTCGGAGCCTACGGCGACAACCAGGAGCTGTGCGCCCGCAAGCTGAACCACAGCCTGCCGACGCCGCTCGAGGACGCCGAGGCCCGCTACCTCCGGCAGCTCGGCCAGCTGATCAACTACAACGCCTACGGACGCGACCGCGACGACCTGATCTTCCAGCCCGAGGACATCCTCGAGGCGATCTCGGCCCACGCCTCCCCCTGGGACTTCCTCGACCAGTCGGAGATCCCCCAGACCCTGTGCGCGCGGCGCATCGACGACCGCAAGCGCGCCGAAGACACACCGGCTGCGCACGCCTCGAAGGTCGGACGCGTGTTCCGCTTCCCCGACGCTGCCTGGGCCCGTCGCGTCATCGGGGACTTCGCGAACAACCTCGCCCGGCGCGAGCCCGAGCAGGCCCACGCGATCGCCGTCGAGAACAGCGACGGGAGCTTGCGGATCTCGATCCGCGCGCCCCTGCGCAGGCCCTTCCACGCGGACGAGCTCGCCCGCCGTTTCGCCGGTGGCGGACGTCCGAAGGCGGCGGGAATCGACGCGCTCGATCAACGGTCCTGGTCGCACTTCCTGCGCAGCTTCGAGATGGTCTACGGCCTCTGAACGTTGACATCTCGACGTGCAAATCTCGACAGCCGTCCCCCGCCGGACGAGACACAAAGCTCCACAGGGCTCCGCAAACGTGCTATAACCCGCCTCGAAAGCCGGTCGGTAAGGAGAACCCACCCATGAGCGTGACCAAAGAAGCCATCCTCGACGTCCTGCGCAAGATCGAAGACCCCGATCTGCACCGGGACATCGTCTCCCTCGGCTTCATCACCGCATTGGACATCGACGACGAAGGGCGCGTGGCGGTGACGATCAACCTGACGACGCCCGCCTGCCCGATCAAGCAGGAGTTCAAGGACAAGGCGACGGAGTTGATCCTCGGCGTACCCGGCGTGATCGCGGCCGACGTGAAGATGACCGCCGAGGTCCGCGCCCGGACCTCCGCCCCCGCGGCCGGCAGCCAGCAACCGCTCCTGCCGCGCGTCAAGCACGTGATCGCGGTCGGGAGTGGGAAGGGAGGCGTCGGAAAGTCGACCGTCGCGGTCAATATGGCGATCAGCCTCCAGCGCAGCGGCGCCCTGGTCGGGCTGCTCGACGCGGACATCTACGGCCCGAGCCAGCCGATGATGCTCGGCCGGAAGAGCAAGCCGACCGTCCTCGGCAACAAGATGCTGCCCCTTGACGCCCACGGGCTGAAGTTCATGTCCGTCGGCCTGTTGCTCGACGACAGCGCGCCGGTGATCTGGCGCGGACCGATGGCCCACGGCGCGGTCCTGCAGTTCCTCCGCGACGTCGAGTGGGGCGAGCTGGACTACCTGGTGGTCGATCTCCCGCCCGGCACGGGCGACGTCGTGCTGACGCTCTCGCAGAGCCTGAGCGTCAGCGGAGCGGTCGTCGTCTGCACGCCCCAGGACGTCGCGCTGCTCGATGCCCGGAAGGCCGTCGGCATGTTCGAGAAGGTCCGCATCCCGATGCTCGGCATCGTCGAGAACATGAGCTTCTACAACTGCCCCTCCTGTGGCCACCGCGAGGAGATCTTCTCCCACGGCGGGGCCCACAAGGCCGCCGAGGAGCTCGGCGTGCCGTTCCTCGGCGAGATCCCGATCGACCTGCAGGTGCGGGTCGGCGGAGACGCCGGCCGGCCGGTGGTGGTCGACGCCCCGGACAGCGCGTCCGCCAGGGCCTTCCGCTCGATCGCGGAGAACACCGCCGCGCAGATCTCGATCCGCAACGCGGAAGAGGATGCGCCGAAGCTGACCATCCACTGAGACGCTCCCTCGTTGCCCGCGCCGAGCCCCGTTCGTGCCGCGAACGGGGCTCTCGCATGGGTACAGGCAATCGGTCCGCGCTGCAGGAGAAGGCTCTCCGCCCGTCCGCCAACGGAGGTCCTGGAAATGAGAAAATCTGCCCGTGGGAAACCTGCCGGTCGGCGGTGGAAATCGGAGAGGTTTTCCCCAGCATCCGCGCCGATGTCCGAGGTCGGCTCCGATCTATCCAGAGTCCTCACAGGGCCATCACAATTCCTTCACACCACGATGGGGAAGAACGGGGTCGATCCATCTCGTTGAGGAGCAAGCGCTCCGCAGTCTCTGCATCACGCTTTCCACAAACGAATCTGACGATGATGAAGGAGAAGAGTGTTTTCTCATCTCTTTTCTCTCTCTCCTTCCACTTTCTTCTCTTCCGGCGCCACACCTCGACGCAGAGCTATCTTCTGACGGACCGATCTGCTAGACTGTGCGCTTCCTGAGGCGAGCTCTCGACTACGACGAACCCTCTGCCGGAGTCCACACCCCATGCATTTCGTGTGCCCCCTTGCGGAAGCGAAAGACGCTTGCCTCGCGTTGAGCAGCGTCGTTCCGAGTCGCTCCCCGAAGAGCGAGCTGCTGTGCTTCTATCTCGCGGCCCGGGACGACAGCCTGGTTCTCCGTGCCTGTGATCTCGAGCTCTTCGTCGAGACGACCCTCCCCGGTGTCGAGGTCCGCGAGCCGGGCGACGTGCTCGTGCCGGCCAAAGAGCTGACGATGATCCTCAAGGAGTTGAGCGTCGAGCAGGTCGAGCTCAAGCTCGACACGGCGAGCTCCCGCATCGAGATCCGCGCCGGGCGCGACGTGTTCCGACTCGTCACGCAGAACTCGGAAGACTTCCCGTTGTTCCCCGAGGCGAGCGGCCTCGAGGTCGAGATGAAGGGCCCCGAGCTCGAGCGGATGATCCGCCAGACCGAGTTTGCGACCGCGCAGGAGAGCCGGCGGTACGCGCTCAACGGGGTGCTCTTCCACTTCGAGCCGACCTTCCTGCGCCTGGTCGCGACCGACGGACGTCGCCTCGCAATCAGCTCCGCGGAGGGCTCGTGTCCGCAGAAGGTGTACCAGGTCGTGCCTCTGAAGGCGCTCGCTCAGCTCCAGAAGCTGCTGCGCAGTGGAGTCGAGACCGTCAAGCTCCGCATCGCCGAAGCGGAGATGGGGTTCGAGCTCGGGACGAGCCGCGTCTTCACCCGTCTGATCGAGGGCAGCTTCCCGGAGTACAGCGGCGTGGTTCCGACGAGGCTCTCGTTGCCGATCGTGCTCGACCGCGAGCAGTTCCTCCAGGTCGCGCGGCGCGCTGCGCTGTTCACCAACCAGAAGAGCTCGACGGTCTGCTTCGCCTTCGGTGACAACTGCATGAAGCTCAGCTCGTCCCTCCCCGAGCTCGGCGAGTCGACGATCGTGATGGACATCGAAGCGCCCGGGCCCGTCGTCGAGATCGGCTTCAATCCGCAGTTCCTGATCGACGGGCTGAAGGTGATCCGCGAGGACTCGATCACGTTCGAGGTCGAGGACAAGGGGAAACCGGGGATGGTCCGCATCGGCGACGACTATCTGTACGTCGTGATGCCGATGATGCTCTAGAGGTTCGAGGAGTCCGACGTGCAGGGGTCTGAACAGCTCGGCGACATCCTCGCCAAGATCCTCCCGCGACGCGCTTCGCCCGATCTACAGGCGGCCCGTTGGAAGAAGATCACGAGCGAGACCGAGCAGCGCTGGTCACAGGTCAGCGCGCTCAAAGGCGAGACCCTGCACGTGATCGTGCGGAACTCGGCCCTGCACCTCGAGCTGAAGACCTATCGCAAACATGAGCTGATCGCGGCCTGGAACCGTCTGCCGGGTCCGAAGATCACCTCCATCAAGTTCAAGGTCGTCTAGGCACGCCGCGTTTCGGGGATTTTCCATGGTTCAGGAATACACCGCTGAGAACATCCAGCACTTCGAGAACATCGAGCACGTCCGCAAGCGGCCAGAGACCTACATCGGAGCCCGCGGCGCGGAAGGCATGCACCACCTGGTCAAGGAGATCGTCGACAACGCGATCGACGAGGCTCTGGCCGGGCACTGCGACAAGATCGTCGTCATCATCCGTGAGGATGAGACCATCGACATCCTCGACAACGGGCGCGGGATCCCGACGGGCATGCACAAGAACGGGATCCCGACCCCCGAGCTGATCGTGACGAAGCTCGGCGCGGGAGGGAAGTTCGACGGCTCGAACTACAAGGTCTCCGGCGGCCTGAACGGGATGGGCATGACGCTGGTCAACGCCCTGTCCAGCTGGTTCGAGCTCGAGATCTACCGCGACGGCAAGATCCACAACATCGCCTTCGAGTCGGGGGAGAAGACCTCGGACTTCCAGGTGGTCGGCAAGACCCAGAAGACCGGGACCCGCGTCGTGTTCCGGCCCGACCCCGAGATCTTCGGCGACGCGATCTTCTCCTTCGAGGTCCTGCGCAAGCGCTTCAAGGAGGCCGCCTACCTCAACAGCGGGCTCGAGTTCGAGATCGTCGATCAGCGCAACGACAAGAAGGAGACCTTCCGCTTCGACGGGGGCATCGTCGACTTCGTCGCCGACCTCAACGAGAACAAGAACCCACTGCACGAGGTGATCCGCGTCACCGGCCGGGACAAGGACATCCAGGTCGACATCGCGATGCAGTACACCGACAGCTACTCCGAGGTGACGTTCTCGTTCGCGAACAACATCCACACGATCAACGGCGGCGTGCACCTGACGGGGTTCAAGACCGCGTTGACCCGGTCGATGAACAACTACGCGAAGCGCGAGAAGCTGTTCAAGGACAATGTGACGCCGAGCGGCGACGACATGCGCGAGGGGCTGACCGCGATCATCTCCGTGCTCGTGCCGCAGCCTCAGTTCGAGTCCCAGACCAAAGTGAAGCTGTCGAATCCGGACGTGCAGAGCGTGGTCGAGAAGGTGCTCGGTGACTTCCTGACGACCTACGGGGAAGAGAACCCGGCGGTGATGAAGCTGATCATCCAGAAGGCCGAGGCCGCCCGTCAGGCCCGTGACGCGGCCCGGAAGGCCCGCGAGATGTCGCGCCGCAAGACCGTGCTGAGCAGCGGCGGTCTGCCCGAGAAGCTCGCGGATTGCAGCAGCGGAGATGTCGACAAGAACGAGGTGTTCATCGTCGAGGGCGACAGCGCCGGTGGCTCGGCCCGCCAGGCGCGCGACCGGAAGTTCCAGGCGATCCTGCCGATCCGCGGGAAGATCCTCAACGTCGAGAAGGCCCGCGAGGACAAGATCCTGCGCCACAGCGAGATCGAGGACATCATCTCATCGCTCGGCACGGGCATCGGCCCCGATCCGCAGACGGGCTTCAACGCCGAGAAGGTGCGCTACGGCAAGATCATCATCATGACCGACGCGGACGTCGACGGCTCGCACATCCGCACCTTGCTCCTGACCTTCTTCTTCCGCCAGATGGGTGGCCTGATCGAGGGTGACAAGGTCTACATCGCGCAGCCGCCGCTGTACCAGATCAAGGTCGGCAAGGGCCGGAAGAAGCGGGAGATCTACGTCCACTCCGAGCGCGAGCTGGCGGAGACGATCATCGAGCTGGCGGCGGAGTCGGCCAGGCTGGTGGTCAAGAAGGGCGACGAGGAGCGGGAGATCCAGGGGGAAGAGCTCAGCAAGCTGTTCTCCGTCGTCTTCCGTCTCAACGAGATCGAGCGGACCATGCAGCGGCGCAAGCTCGGCATGCGCGACTACATCACCTACCGGAACGAGGAAGGAAAGCTCCCGACTGCGCTGGTCTTCGACAAAGAGGGCGGCGTCGAACCGATCTATGGCGCCAAGGCCTTGACCCAGCTGCAGGCGAAGCTGTCCGAAGCGAACGGCGGGGCGAAGGTGCAGATCGAGAAGTACACGCAGCACAAGCAGGTCGCCAGCGCGATCGCCAGGCTCGCGTCCCTCGGTTTCGCGATCGACGAGGACTACTTCGCCGAGAGGGAAGGGGCCTACACGGTCCATCTCGACAGCGGCGAGTACGTCATTCCCCACCTGCGGCTGCTGCGCGAGACGGTGCGCGGGAACGCGGCGAAGTCCTGGCCGATGAAGCGCTTCAAGGGTCTCGGCGAGATGAACCCCCCGGAGCTGTGGGAGACGACGATGGATCCGGAGAGCCGCACGCTGCTCCGGGTCAAGCTCGAGGACGCCATCGAGGCCAACGAGATCTTCGACGTCCTGATGGGCGAGAAGGTCGAGCCGCGGCGGAACTACATCGTCAAACACTCGAAGGACGTGCGCTTCCTCGACGTCTAGATCGTTGCCCGGATGTTCGGGCGGGTCCCGCCTCGCGTCGGTCGTGAGCTTGCCGGCCTGCAGAGGTTCTCCGGGTCTCGAGCAGCGGAGCCCATCCCGTGTCGAGCGAGCGAGCCCCCGACAGACGTCCCTCGCTACCGGTCGGGAACGGCCTCGTGCTCTTCGCCCTGGCGCGCGGTCTCCTGTTTGCCGCGCTCTACGCCACCGCGACTCCGCGCCTGGTGTTCGTCGGCGCGCTGGCCGATCTGCTGGCGCTGTTTCCCGAGGCGCTCTGGTGGGGCGTGGGAGGTCGCGGCGCGCGGCTTCCGTCGAGAAAGCTCATGGTCTATGCCCTTGTCGGCCATAGCATTCCGGCAATCTTCCACGGATTTCCTTTCGCCGGCGTGCTGCTTGGTTCAAAATGGGTGTTGGGAACGTTTCTCGGGATGGTTCTCAGCAAGGGTGTGAGACCGGTGGCGCTGCTGGCCGTGGGCCTGGCGTGCGTTTTCTGCCTTCTACCCTTCCTCTCTGGTTTCTTCGAAGGGGAAGGGCTGGAGGGTGGGTTCCTCCACTGCCTGGAGATTGTCGGGCCACACCACCCGTTGATGCAGCTGGCGACGGTGTTGGGTATCGATCTGCAGCGTGGGCTGCCGACCGTCTACGGCTCGCCTTTCGGCGACCGGATCGCGTTCACGGCGGCTCCGCGCTGGCAGTATCTCCTGTGGTGCGGGATCGGCGGTGGCGGAGCGGGGCTGGCCGCCTGGTGGTTGAGACGACGGACAGGGATGGGCGACGATGACGACCTATCAAGGACACGAGACCTCACTGGTAAGCCTCCTGCAGAAGGAGGGGCTGATCACCCTCGAACAGGGTGAGCGGGTCGAGGAGCTCGCGTACGAGTCGGGCCTGCACGTCGGCGAGGTGCTCGTCCGTGAGGGCTTCATCACCGAGAAGGAGATCGCGCGCTTCCTGACCATCCAGTTCCAGAAGCCCTTCGTCCGGATCAGCCATTACGACCTCGACGACGAGGTGTTGCAGGTCCTGCCGCCAGCGCTGTATTTCGAGCACAAGTTCCTGCCGATCGACCAGTTCGAGGACATCCTCCTCGTCGCCTCGGCCGGCATCCTGACCGATGCGGTGATCGAGGAGATCTACACGACGACGCGCTGTGACGTAGAGGTGTACATCTCCCTGTTCAGCGAGATCGAGCTCAAGTTCAACGAGGTCTTCAGCGACGACGTGATCGACGAGTCGCTGGCAGCGAAGAAGCTGAAACAGCGCGAGACCGGCCGGGTCACCCGCGATGTCGAGCTGCCACCCGAGGTCGCGAACTTCTTCGACTCGGTCGCGACGTCGGCGTTCAGCACGCAGAGCGCCGAGAATCCGATGCTCGAGGAGGCCGAGGTCAGCGGTGTCCTGCCGCCGGACGTGTTGAACTTCTTCGACACCTGTGAGTCCGCGGCGCTGCAGGGAGCGGACCTCGACAAGCTCCAGGCGAAGGCGAAGGCGAAGGGGAAGGCGGCGACGGGGAAGCCGCGGTCGAAGGATCCGGGAGCGAACACCAGCGAGCTGCCGCCAGACGTGTTGAACTTCTTCGACACGGTCGAGTCCAAGGGCGTCGACGTCGGCGCCGGCTCCGAGAGCGAGATGGACATCCCGACCGGGCCGATTCCCGAGGATGTCGCGCAGTTCTTCGACACCAACAGCGGCCAGGCGCCCGCTCCCCAGCGGCCCCGAAAGGCTGCGCCGAAGGCGGCGAACACCGGGCCGATGCCCGAGGATGTCGCGCAGTTCTTCGACACGAGCAGCGGCGCCCAGGACCCGGGCGAGGTGTCCGCGGAGCTGCCGGACGACGTCAAGGACTTCTTCGATACGGCGTCGGGGGCTGCGGCGGCGGGCGTGGGGAAGATGGGAACCGCGTCGATGCCCGCGGACGTCATCAGCTTCTTCGAGTCGACCGAGAGCGACAGTCACGAAACGGACGCGAGCGGCGACGAAGTGTCCGCGGAGCTGCCCGCCGATGTGCTGAACTTTTTCGACACCAACACCCAGGCCCAGCCGTCGAAGAAGAAGTCGAAGGCCAGCGGCAAGAAGTCGAGCAAGGGCTCCAAGCGCACCGGGAAGGACGGCAAGAAGAAGAAGAAGAAGCCGCGTAGGTCGGACAAGCTCGGCAACACCCAGCAGGCTCTCAAGTTCTTCGAGTCGACGGAATCCGAAGCGGCGAACCCGACCATCTCCAACCTGAAGAAAGGCAAGAAGCGACTGGTCGACGAGGGGGCAGAGCTGTTCATCGACGCCGCCTCGACCAGCGAGCTTCCGGCCGATGTCCTCGACTTCTTCGACGCCGTCGACAGCGAGAACGAGTCCTAGGTGGTGAACCAGTGAAGCTTGTCCTCGCCTCGAGCTCGTCCTACAAGCGTCGCTCTCTCGCCCGGCTCGGGCTCCCCTTCGAGGCGGTCGCGCCCTCCTACGAGGAGAAGACGGCCCCGGGCGTCGCCGCTCCCGATCTGGTCCGCAGCCACGCATTCGGCAAGGCGGTCAGCCTGCGGGAAGCCCATCCGGATGCCTGGATTCTCGGCGCCGACCAGTGCGCGGAGGTCGACGGAGCGATCCTCGGCAAGCCGGGCAGCGTCGAGAACGCGCAGCTGCAGCTGCGCATGCTCGCGGGCAAGGAGCACCGGCTGTGGACCGCGGCCGTGCTGCTGCGCCCGGGGAGGATCAAGCCGCACGGTGTGGTCGAGAAGACGTCGCTGTTCATGCGGCCCCTGACCGACGCCCAGATCAACGCCTACATCGAGCGCGACAAGCCGCTCGACTGCGCGGGCTCCTACAAGATCGAGGAGCTCGGGGTCGCGCTGATGGAGCGCGTCGACGGAAGCGACCCCTCGGCGATCGAGGGCCTGCCGCTCGCGCGTTTGAGCGAGCTGTTCTTCGAGCTCGGGGTGTGCGTGCTCGAGGGACGCTGCAGCGAGGATCCGTAGTCTCACGGAACCCGTTGGCGCACGTCCCTGCACCTGGGGCGGGCGGGGGTAGACCTCGCCCCTACATAGGATGTTGATCAGCTCACGCCGGCTCGAAGACGACCTCCAGGCGGGGCCCCTCGAGCTTCAACCGCCCCTTCGAGCGGGCGTCCGGCCAGCCCGCGAGCCGCGTCTTCCTACCGTCGAGCAGGGCCTTCCGCTGGGCTTCACTCAAAGCCTTGCCGCGGAAGGAGAAGGGAAGCCGGAAAGGGCATCCGCCGCGCCAGCCGCCACACCCCCAGGCCTGGTTGCCGACGATCAGCGGATGTTTTCCACACAGGGGACAACGTTGCTCGAGCGCGCTTCCGGTCGCTGTCAAGACTTGTTTTTTCCCGGTCTTGCGACGTTTCTTGTCCGCTCCTCGTCGGTTTTCCACATTCTTTCCACGAGCCCCGGCGCCTTTCGCGAAACGCTTGCCCTTCTTGGTTTTGCGCGGAAGCTCGAAGTCGACTTCGCCGGATGTGCCGAGCCGCAGCCGCGCGGAGAACGTCTTCCCCTTGCGCGAGCGGAATCCACGCAACAGCCCGGTGCCGCCGCTGAACAGGGCTGTGAGCTCGGCGGGGCTCAGGGTCCGGCCGGCGATCCTCCGTTCGAGCACGAAGCCGCAGTTCTTGCACCGCACGCGGCTCTTCAGCACGTCGGCGGTGTCCGGACAACGCGGGCAGGACAGGGCCTGGGGCGCGCTCTCGGGCAAGGCCTTGAGGCTCTCGACCATCGCGCGGGTGGCTGCGCGGAGGTCGCTGAGGAAGCGGTCGAGGGTCTCGTCGCCCGCCGCGATGCGCGCGAGGCGTTGCTCCCACTCCGCCGTCAGCTGAGGCGATGTCAGCGCGGCGACCGGGAGCTTCTCGATCAGGTCGCTGCCGAGCGGTGTCGCGACGAGGGACTTCGCGCGGCGCGCAGCGTAGCCCCGTGAGAGCAGGGTCTCGATCGTCGCGGCGCGGGTGGCGGGGGTTCCGAGCCCGCACTCGGCCAGGGCCTTGCGCAGGCCCTTGTCGTCGAGGCCGCGGCCGGCGTTCTCGAGGGCCCCGATCAGGCTCGCGTCGGTGTAGTGCGGCGGGGGCCGCGTCGCGCTCTTCGTGCTGCTGAAGCTCGCCTCGAGGGCCGTCCCCGGCGCCCAGTCCGGCAGCGCGCGCTCTTCGTCGCGGCGCTTCGTCGACGGCGGCAGCACGGTCTGCCAGCCGCGCTCGAGACAGACCTTGCCGGACAACGAGAAGCGGTCGGGCGGAGCGGGCAGGGCCTCGAGGATGCTGTCGGCCGTCCCAGCGGCGGGCCGGGCACCGGGTCCGGAGCCGTGAGGGTCGCGGAGGATGACGACCCGTCGGGCGAAGCGCGCGTCGGGAAAGAAGATCGCGAGGAGCTGCCGGGCGACGAGGTCGAAGATGCGCGCCTTGGGTCCGGACAGCGCGACCGGTCCTTTGCCGGTCGGCAGGATCGCGTGGTGGTCGGTGACCTTCGCGTTGTCGACGAAGCGCCGCGGATGGCGCAGCGTCGGCGGACGTGGCAGACCGGCGAGCAGCGGTCCGTAGGCGGGCCACGCAGTCATCTTCGCGACCAGGGAGGGGAAGCCGGCGGCGACATCGCGGGGCACGTAGCGGGAGTCGGTGCGCGGATAGGTGACGAGCTTGTCCTTCTCGTAGAGCTCCTGCAGGAGCGACAGGCAGCGCGCCGCGGAGATACCGAAGCGGCGGTTGGCTGTCCGCTGCAGCGCGTTGAGGTCGAACAGACGGGGCGGCGGCACGACCTCGTTGCGGTCGTCGACGCGCTCGACCACGAGCGGCGTGTGCAGCCGCGCGATCAAGGTGTCGGCGAGCGCGGCGGAGGCGAGCCGGGTCGGGGCCCGGGCCGGGGTCGGCCCGGCGAACCAGCGGGCGCGGAGCTCTTCGGGCAGGCAGGCGAAGACCTCCCAGTAATCCTCCGGCACGAACTCGGCGATCTCCTTGTCCCGGCGGACGAGCATCGCCAGGGTCGGCGTCTGGACCCGGCCGAGGCTGCGCAGGTCGCCGGCCTTGAGGGTGTACGCCCGGGTCGCGTTCATGCCGACCAGCCAGTCGGCGCAGGCCCGGCCGCGCGCCGCGCTCTCGAGCGGCTCGAAGTCGCGTCCGGGCCGCAGCCGCGCGAAGGCGGCCCGGATGGCGCTCGTCGTCAGCGAGCTGAGCCACAGGCGCTCGACCGGGAGCCGGGAGCCGGACAGCTCGTAGCAATAGCGGAAGATCAGCTCGCCCTCGCGGCCGGCATCGCAGGCGTTGATCACGGCCTCGAAGCTGCGGTCGCGCAGGAGCTTCTTCAACATCGTGAAGTGGCTGCGGGTGCGCTTGATCGCGCGCAGCTCGAAGCGCTCGGGCAGCATCGGCAGGGCCGCGAGGGACCAGCGCTTCCAACCCGGGTCGTACTCCCCCGGCTCCTTGAGCTCGGCGAGGTGGCCGAGGCACCAGCTGACGACGAGGCCCTTGCCGCGCAAGGAGCCCTTCCCTCCGCGCGGCAGGCCGAGGGCGTTGGCGATCGAGCGGGCGACGGACGGTTTTTCGGCGATGAGGAGCTTCACGGATCTTCCGGACAGGCCGGGGCGGGCCTTCGCGCGGGGCTGGACGGGGTCTCCGTCCGCGACCGGGACACAGTCTACCCGCCGCCCCCGACAAGGTTTGACAGGATCGAGGCGGATGTGCAGAGTGCAGCTCTGCCCGCGGTTCCCCTTCCTGCCCCGGAGGCCGGTCATGCAGCTCAAGGAAACCCTCGCCTCCTGGGTCGGGATCCCTTCGGTGTCGGGCGACGAGGGAGCCTTCGCGGACAGGGTCGCGAGCGACTGTGAGGCCCGCGGCCTGACCGTGCGCCTGCAGGAAGTCGGCGCGGAGCGCAGGAACGTGCTCGCCAGCGTCGGCCGTCCCCGCATCCTCTTCTGCACCCACCTCGACACCGTGCCTCCGCATCTGCCCTTCGTCGAGCGCGACGGGGCCTGGTACGGCCGCGGCACCTGCGATGCCAAGGGGGTGCTGCTCGCGCAGCTCGAGGCCCTGTGCGCCCTGCGCGAACGCGGCCGCGAGGACGTCGGGCTGCTCGCGGTGGTCGGTGAGGAGACCACCCACGACGGGGCGGGCGTCGCCGCGGGGCTGCCGGAGGTCGACGGGGCCTGGGTGATCCTCGGCGAGCCGACCGGCAACGTGATCGTGTCGGCCCAGAAGGGCCTGCTCAAGCTCGTGCTGAAGAGCGAAGGCGTGGCGGCCCACTCCGGCTATCCCGAGCGGGGCCGGTCGGCCCTCGAGCCGCTGCTCGACCTGCTCGCGGCGCTGCGGGCGCGCACCTGGCCGGCCAGCGAGGGCTTCGGCCAGACGACCTGCAACATCGGGCTCCTGTCGGCGGGGGTGGCGGCCAACGTGATCCCGCCGGCGGCCCGGGCGGAGATCCTGTTCCGGGCGAGCGTGCCGACGGCGGCGCTGGAAGAGCCGGTGCGGGCGCTCGCCGGGCCCCTCGGGGTGGCGGTCGAGGTGACCTCCCGCGCCGAGCCCCAGGAGTTCTTCGTGCCGGAGGGTTGGCCGAGCAAGCCGGTCGCCTTCAACACCGACGCCGCCTACCTCGGCGCCGGTCCGTCGCGCATCAGCCTGCTCGGACCGGGCTACATCGAGCACGCCCACAGCCCGGAGGAGCGCATCACCGAAGCCGGCCTGCGGGCCGGCATCGAGCTGTACGTGCGGCTCGTCGAGGAGCACGCATGAAGCGCTACCGCGCGGACTTCGTGTGGAAGGACGGGGCGCTCGTCGCCGACGCGCGCCTGTGCGTCGCCGCCGGCCGGGTGGTCGCCGACGGCGCGGGGGAAGAGGTCGCGTTCCCCGGCTGCGCGCTCCTGCCCGGCACCGTCAACGCCCACTCCCACTGCTGGCAGGTGCTGCTCCGGGGCGTCGCCGACCACCCGCGCGACTTCCGGGCCTGGGTCGAGCGCCATCTGTATCCGACCGTCCAGCGCCTCGACCTCGGCGCCGTGCGCGCGGCGGCCCGGCTGTGCTTCCTCGAGATGCTGCGCGCCGGGGTGACCAGCGTCGGCGAGTTCCACTACGTCCACAACGGTCCGGGCGGCGCGGACGCGGGGCTGGAATACGACCGCGCGGTGATCGATGCGGCGCGCGAGGTCGGGTTGCGCGTCGCGTTCCTGCGCACCTTCTACGACAAGGGCACGCGGGCCGGCCAGAAGCGCTTCCTCGAGACGCCCGACCAGGCCGTCGCCCGCACCCGCGCGCTGGCGGAGGCCTACGCCGACGACCCGGCCGTGACGACGCTGACGGCCCCGCACTCCCTGCACGGCGCCAGCGCGGAGATGATCCGGGCGGGGGCCGCGCTGGCCGAGGAGCTCGGCACGGGCTTCCACATCCACCTCGCCGAGCAACGGGGCGACCTGCCGTACTCCCGCGAGCTGTACGGGGTCTCGCCGCTGCGGGCCCTCGAGCGCCTCGGGGTGCTGAGCGCGCGGACCACCCTGGTGCACGGGATCTGGCTCGACGAAGGCGAACGGGCGCGGCTGGCCGAGGTCGGCGGCGGGCTGGTCAGCAACCCCTCGACGAACATGATCCTCGGCGACGGCATCGCGCCCCTCGAGGACTACCTGGCGAAGGGTGTCCCGGTCGCTCTCGGTACCGACGCGAACTACAACGCCTCGATCTTCGAGGAGATGCGGCTGGCCGAGAGCCTGCAGCGTGTCTCCCAGCGCCGCATGGGCATCCTGTCCAGCGCGGGCAGCGCGGACGGCGAGCCCGAGGTCGCCCGGGTCTTCGCCCTCGGCACCGCCGCGGGGGCGCGCAACCTGCACCTCCCGGCCGGCACCCTCGCGCCCGGGGAGCACGCGGACTTCCTGGTCATCGATCTGTCCGACCCGAGCCTGTTCCCCGCCTCGCGCGTCGGCGGCCCGGCGCTGCTCGCGCAGCTGTGCAGCGCCCAGGTGGTGCAGCGGGCCCTGCGGGCGGTCTACGTCGGCGGAGAGGCGGTGCTCGAGGGGGGACGTCCGCTGCGGGTCGACCCGGCCGAGGTCGTCGCGAAGGCGTGCGAAGCCTGGAGTTTCTGAGGTGAGCCAGAAGAAGAAGAAGCGCGACAAGAAGATCCCGCGCCCTCCCCCGAAGCAGAAGGTCGAGGCTGAGGTCCAGCCCCTGACCCCGGAGATGGGGGGCGGTTGCCTGCCGCCGATGCTCGCCTTCGGGCTGTCGATCGTCGTGTTCGTGCTCGCGATCCTGCCGGCGGTGCAGTGGCTCGACGTCGCGGACAAGTGGCGGGCGCTGCTCGCCCTGGCGGGCTGGGCGGCGGCCTTCTTCCTCACCCTGCCGCTGTTCGTGCGCTGGGCGGCCGTGCGCGCGACGAAGCGGGAGGAGTGAGATGCGCGCCGACTTCCGCAGCGACACCCTGACCCGCCCGACCGAGGAGATGCGCCGCGCGATGGCGGAGGCCGAGGTCGGGGACGACGTGTTCGGTGAGGACCCGACCGTGCAGCGGCTCGAGCGTCGGGCGGCGGAGCTCTTCGCCCAGGAGGCCGGGCTGTTCGTGCCGTCGGGGACGATGGCGAACCTGCTCGCGGTGATGTGCCAGGCGCCGCCGGCCACCGAGGTCGTCGTCGAGGCGCGCAGCCACGTGATGAACAGCGAGCTGGCGGGGGCGGGTCGGCTGGCCGGGGTGCTCCTGCGGCCGGTCGAGTCGCGGGCCGGCACCCTCGACGCCGCCCGGGTGCGCGCGGCCCTGCGCCGGCCGGCGAAGTTCTGGGCCCACAGCTCGCTGATCTGCCTCGAGAACACGCACAACTTCTGGGGCGGGCGCGTGGTCTCCGTCGAGGATGTCGCGGCGCTGCGCGCGGTCGCCGACGAGTACGGGCTGCCCCTGCACCTCGACGGCGCGCGCATCTTCAACGCCTGCGCCGCGGCCGGGGTCGAGCCGGCCGCCTACGGGAAGCTGGTCGACAGTCTGTCGGTGTGCCTGTCGAAGGGGCTGAGCGCGCCGGTCGGCTCCCTGCTGCTCGGCAGCGCGGCGCTGATCGAGCGGGCGCGCCGGCAACGCAAGATGCTCGGCGGCGGCATGCGCCAGGTCGGGATCCTCGCCGCCGCGGGGCTGGTCGCCCTCGACACGATGCCCGCCCGCCTCGGCGACGATCACGCGGCCGCCCGCACCCTCGCCGAGGGTCTCGCCGCGCACGGTCTGGCGGTCGATCTCGCGGCCGTCGAGACCAACATCGTGTTCGCGGCGACCGGCACCGCCGCGCGCGATCAGGCGTTGGTCGCGGCTCTGGCCGCGCGCGACGTGCACGCGATCGCCCTCGGCGCGCTCGGCATCCGCTTCGTCACCCACCGCGAGGCGTGCGGGCCGGAGGTCGCCCACGCCCTCGAGGTCCTGGCGGAGGTCTGGCCCACCCTGGGGGGCTGAGCGACGGGGACGAGCGCGGCCGTCCGACCGTTGGCCTGGGTGCTCCCGCAGTTGCGCGCGGGGCAGACGCCCTATACATTGGCCCCGACATGGTGGAGACAAACTGCCGGGCTGTCCGGCGCAATCGGGAGAAGGCGATGGCGATCGACGAGAAGGGCGGGTACAGCAAGGAAGAAGAGTACTTCTACAAGCTGAACAAGCAGCTGATCGAGCAGAAGCGGGCCGCGCGCAACAAGGACAAGGACGAGAAGAAGGGAGACGACAGCGCGAAGTTCGCCTGTTACATGAAGTGCCCGAAGTGCGGCGCGGACATGGAAGAGATCGCGCTGTCGGGGATCATGGTCGACAAGTGTCCTGCGTGCAAGGGCATCTACTTCGACCACGGCGAGCTCGACATCCTCCTCGAGGCGAAACAGCCGGCCGGCTTCCTCGGCGCGCTGAAGGGCATCTTCAAGCGCTGAGCCGATCTGCCGCGCATGCCCGCGCCGCTCCGGGTGATCGAGCGGTGGCCGGGCAGGCACACAGGGGAGAGTTCGTGAGCGCCCCGGCCAGAGCCCCTCAGTCCGCGCGGTTCCGCAGGTCCGCGAGCAGGGCCTCGTACTGCGCGAGCGTGCCCGCGAAGCGCGGGTCGCGCGCGACCAGCTCGCGATACAGCGCGACCAGCTCGGTGATCGGCCCGATCGCGCGGGCGGGGTGGGGCTTGAGGTCCGGCCAGGCGAGGTTGAGGTGCTGCTCGGCGAGCAGCCGCAGGGCCTCGAGGTTGTCCGGATCGGCGTCGTAGGCTTCCTGGTAGGCGGCGATCGCGGCCTCGAAGCAGTCGCGCGCGGCGGCCTCCCGACCGAGGTGGAGCCACAGCCGCCCGACGACATCGAGCGTGGTCCCGAGGGCGAACGGGTCGCTGTGCCCTTGTTCGACCAGCGGGTTGCGCAGGGCGAGGAGCTCTTCGGCCAGGTCGGGCAACGTCGGGTCGTCGTCCCGGCGCAGGATCGCGAGGTGCAGCACCAGCTCGAGGGCGCGGGCCAGGTCGAGCCGGCCGAGCACGGTCGGAGGATCGGCCAGGGAGCGGGCCAGGTCGAGCACGCTCGCGGCGTTCCGCGTCGCGCTCGCACCATGGCCGAGGGAGAGCTCGGTCTGGGCGAGGTGGAGGGAGGACAGGAGCAGGCGCCGACGCGCGAAGCGGTTGGCCGGGTCGGTCTCGAGCATGTCCCGGTCGAGGGCGATCGCCTGACGGAAGAGGGCGCTGGCGGTCTCGAGGTCGCCCGTGCGCTTCATGATCCGCCCCTGCAGATCGAAGGCCGTCGAGAGCTGCCCGAGCTGGCTGGGGTCCGCGCCCGGGTCGCTGGCGAGCAGCAGCTCGATCGCCTCGGCCGCGCGTTCAGACGCGGTGGCGAGGTCGCCCTGGTGCAGGTCGAGCTGGCCCGCCTCGGTCAGCACGGCCTGCAGCTGCTGGCCCGCTTCGTCTTCGCCGTCGCTGGCGAGGGCCCGCAGGATGTCGAGGCTCGCGTCGTAGTCCGCCGCGGCGTGGGTGGAGTCGCCGAGCCCGCTGCGGGCTTCAGCGCTCCAGCGCAGGAGGGTCGCGTAGTCGAGCAGCAGGCGCCGATCGTCGGGCCGGACGGCGAGATCGCTCTCGACCATGGAGAGGCACTCTTCGTACAGCGCGAGCGCCGAGGTCCAGTCGCGGCGCTCGCGCCACAGCCGGCCGCAGCCGTCCGCGACGAGCAGGATGCTGCGGCGTGCCTGCGGACCCGCGGCGGCGAGCAGGCTGCGGGCGAAGGTCAGGGCTGCGTCGAAGTGTTGCTCGGCATCTGCCAGCTCGCCCCGCAGGAGCAATGCCTCGCCGAGGTTCGCGTGGGCCGAGGTGAGGTCGACCCGGACCTGGACATCGCTCGTGTCCGAGGCGCCCGCGCGGAGCTCCGCGATCTCCAGCACGCGCTGGAAGCGGGCGACGGCGGCGGCGCTCAGCCCGAGCGCCAGCTCGAGGTTGCCGAGGCGACGGAGGGTGCCTGCGAGGGCACCGGAGCCGTTGAGATCGTCCGGGCGGGCGGCGTACAGCTCCTCGCGCAGGGCGAGGGCTTCGCGGAAGTGCTCGCGGGCCGCGGCCGGATCCCCCGTCGCCCGCAGAGCGACCGCGTAGGTGGTCAGCGATTCCGCGAGATCCTGACGCAACAGTGGAAAGGTCGGATGCCGGGCCGCGTTCTCACGGTCGAGACCGAGGGCCTCGGCGAAGAGCGGAAGCGCGTCCCCGGGATCTCCGGTCTTGCGGCGGATGCGGCCCAGGCTGCGCAGGCCAGATGTGACCAGGCGCACGAGCTGCGGGTTCCGCGGATCTACCCTCAGCAGCGCGCGGCTGCGCTCGAGCTGTGCGTCGTAGGCTTCCGCGGCCTCGTCCAGGGCGCCGAGCTCCTCGCACAGGTGGCCGAGGGTGGTCAGGGCGACACACTCCTGGCGACGGCTCGCCGCATCCCCGTGGCGCAACACCGGTCCGAGGGCGACGGCGCGCTCGACGGGGCCGCGCGCCGCGGGCAGTTTCCCCTGCTGCTCGAGCACGCTGGCGACGTCGAGCAGGGCGACGCTGAGGTTGTACGACGCGGCGGGGTTGCCCGGGTCGGCGAGCGCGGTCCGCTCGACCGCGCGCAGGATGTCCTCGAAAAGCCTCCGCGCGCGGTCGAGCTCGCCCTTGCGCTGCGCGACTTCCGCGAGCCCGCTGAGCGCGACCCGCAGGCCCTGGCGGGCGACGTCCAGCGAGTCCTGCTCGAGCACCTGGGTGAAGATCTCGACCGCGCTCGACAGCTCCTGCCCGGCGGGCTCGAGCTCGCCGTAGACGTGCAGGAGCAACATCCCGAGCCGCATCCGCCGCCGCGCGCTCGAGGCGTCGAGGTCGGCCCCGGCGAGGTCGCTCGCCCGCAGCTCCTCGTAGCCGCTGCGTGCGACCCCGAGGATGTTCTCGGCGACGCGCACCGCGCGCTCGTCGGCGAGCTCGTCGAGCAGCTGGTCCTGGACCTCGGTGACCAGCTGCCCGAGGGTGCGCATCGCGATCTCCCCACGCTCGGCGGCGAGGGCGCGTTCCTGCTCGACCAGCGCCTTCTGCTCCTCGACCCGCGCCTTCTCCGTCGCGATGGCCGCGCGGGCGCGCTCGGCGAGCACCAGCCCGATGCCGAGGCCGGCGACCAGGCACACCAGCAGCGCCGCCAGGCTGCGCTTGAGCAGGCGCCGGCTGCGCTGTTCCCGGGCGAGACGTGCGCGGGCTGTACGGATGTCGCCGCGTAATCCTTCGCCCCGTGCGCCGAGGCGCGCGGCCTGGGCTTCCGCCAGGCCGAGATCGCCGCGCTCGACGGCGAGGGCGGCGAAGGCCTCGCGGGTCAGGCGTTCGCCGAGGCGCGCGGCCCGGTTCTGCTCCCACAGGCTGCAGGCCTGGGTGAAGCCCGCGATGGTCGCGGCGAAGTCCTCGTACAGCTCGGCGCGTTCCTGGTCGCCGAGCTGCTGCTGCCGGCGCGCCCGCTCCTTGCAGCTGTCGAAGCGGTCACGGGCGGCGGCGGTCAGCTGGCGGCTCTCCTTGTGACGCAGGTAGGCGCGCAGCCCTTCCTGGAAGCTCCGCACGTCCTGCATCCGCTCGCGGACGTCCGGCTCGAGCGCGGCCTGGAGCAGCTCGAGCAGCTCGGGGGGCCAGTCCTCGTCGAGCACCGGGACCTCGCCGTTGGCCGCGCGGGTCACCGAGGAGACGAAGCTCGGGGTGTAGTGCGGGGGCCGGCCGGTCAGCATCTCGTACAGCATCGCGCCGAGCAGGTAGACGTCGCTCCACGGCCCGACGCTCTCGCCCTCGCCGCGGGCGAGCTCGGGGGCCATGTAGCCGGGCGTGCCGCAGGGGCCGCACAGGTCGCACTTGTGGCGCAGCCGGCCCTCGGGCTCGAAGGGCCCGATGTCGAGGGCGAGCCCCCAGTCCATCACCAGCACCTCGCCGTACTCCCCGATCAGGATGTTGCTCGGCTTGAGGTCGTTGTGGATCACGTTCTTGCTGTGGGCGAAGGCGATCGCGTTGCACACCTGGATCAGGATCTCGACGTGCTTCTCGAGGTTGTCCGGGTCGGCCTTGATAACCTCGAACCAGGTCTTGCCGACGACGAGCTTCATCGACAGCGACAGGTCGCCCTGCTCGTCGACGCACAGGTCGTAGACCGGCACGATGTTCGGATGGTCGAGCAGGCCGTTGGCCATCGCCTCGGCGAGGAACTGGTCGCGCAGCGCGAGGGCGCGGTCGGGGTCGCTCTCCGGACGCAGCTGCTTGAGCGCGACGTCGCGGTCGAGGCTGACCTGGCGGGCGCGGTAGACGATCCCCATGCCGCCGCGGCCGATCTCGGCGAGGTCTTCGAAGGTCGCGCGGCCCGGCTCGGCAGGACCGCTGCGGGAGATGAAGACTGGCAGCCCGGAGGTCGGGAGGGCACTCGCCAGGCGGCTGTACAGCCGCGGCGTCGGCCGGTAGGTCAGCTCCGTGCTCAGGCCCTGGAAGTCGACCTCGGGGCCGAGGGACTTCCTCCACAGCGCTTCGACTTCGTCTCGGTGCATCGTGGTCCCGGGCTGGCGCGCGGGCTCAGTCTACCATCGCCGGGGCCGGCGCGCGCCGCTTCCCGATCCAGCGAGTGGCTCCCCAGACGAGCGCGCTGAGCAGCACGCACAACAGGATCTGCTCCGGGGGCGCCCGCCACGGGTCCCAGTAGCCCTCACAGGTCCAGGGCACCGGCCACAGCGGCACCGTGCTCCACTCGCCGGTGTGGCTGAAGATGTCGGTGAACAGATGCAGACCGTAGGCGAGGATGCAGAGCTTCGGCAGGCGCAGGCGCAACACCAGGGGGGTGATGACCAGCAGCAGGAAGAAGGCGCTGTGCGGGACCTCCCAGACCATCGAGGCGTAGGGATAGGCCTCGCGGAAGCCGTCCCAGTCGCCGTGGTGGGGAACCAGCCACGGGCGGCCGGCGACGTAGCCGACGAACGGATACAGGAAGAGCGCCTGGAAGATGTCCGGCAGGGCGCCGAACACGAAGGGCCACGCGAGGCGGCCGGGGCGGGGCCGGCGATCGAGCTCGCCGGCGGCCGCGCCCATCAGTCCGTGGCTGAGGATGTCCACCGTCGCGCTCCGGGGCTACTCCGGCGAGCTGAGGTTCTCTTCGAGGTAGCTCTTGATCTGGTCCATGATCTGGAAGCCGTTGCCGGCGACGACGACCTGGCCTTCGGTGTCGACGAGCACGCAGAAGGGGATGCTGGAGACCATGAAGGTGTCGACCAGCTCGCTGTCCGCGTCGTACACCTTCGGCCAGGTGTAGCCCTTGCTCTGGGAAAGCTCGAGCTGCGCCTCGGCGGTGTCGCCGCGGAAGGTGGTGCCGACGCCGAGCAGCACGAAGTCCTTGTCCTTGTAGGTCTCCCACAGGTCCTTGAGCTCGGCGTCCATCAGGCGGAGGCAGGGGCCGCACCAGGTCGCCCAGTAGTCGAGCAGCACGATCTTGCCGCGCAGGTCGGAGAGGGCGATCTGGTCCTCGCCGTGGATCTCGGGCAGGGTGAGGTCGGGCAGGGGCGTGCCGGGGGCGTAGAGCAGCTCCTTCATCGCGTTCGACTTGTTGCGCGCCGCGATGCCGAGTATCGCGTACAGCTCGATCTGGTCGCGCAGGCTGTCGGTGCCGGCGATCCAGGCCTCGACGCGGGCGTACATCTCTTCGGCGACGCCGTTCTCCGGCCCGAGCTGGACGAGGTAGCGGCGCACGTCCATCGTGCCGTCGGCACCGGGGTGGTCGGTGAGGAAGGCCTCGCAGGCCTCGGTGATCTGGGCGACGAGCGCGGGGCGGTCGGCGGCGCCACGCAGCTGGCCGACCATGTCCTGGATGGCCTGCAGGTCGCTGGCGGCATCGGCCAGGCCGGGCAGGCTGAGCACGGTGAGCAGGAAGGCGGTAGTCAGGGCCTTCATCATGGTTCTCCTGGGAAGGGGGAAGGCACCATGGTACCGGGCCCGCGTCGCGGTTCCAAGAAGCGGCTCGAGACCGCGGGTCGGCGCCCGTCGTTCCGCGCCGCAGCCGGGCCCGCGGGCGGGCGGAACCGGGAGCACGGGGCTTGCCGCGCGCCCCTGGAGGGTGTAAGGTCCCATCGCGTCCCTCCACCGGTGCCCGACGACCATGCTGGCCAAACTGTACGTCCTGGCGATCTTCGCCGCGTTCTGCGCCGCCAGCTTCATGCCCTGGCTCCACCGGCTCGCCCGCACCCACGGCATCGTCGATCGTCCGGGCGGGCGCCGTACCCACACCCAGCCGACGCCCCGGCTCGGCGGCGTCGCGATCTTCCTCTCGATGTTGCTCTGCTTGTGCGCGGTCTGGGTCCTGAACCGCCACGTCGCCGAGATCTCCGCCGGGGCGGCGCGCAAGGGCGTCGGCTTCTTCATCGGCGCCTCGCTGATGTTCGCGCTCGGTCTGGCCGACGACCTGCGCTCGCGTTCGCCCTACCTGAAGTTCCTCGTGCAGATCCTCGCCGCCTGCCTGGTCGTCGGCTCGGGGGTGCGCCTCGAGCGGCTGAGCCTGGGCAGCTGGGAGACCGACCTGCCGTGGCTGTGGGGAGCGCCCCTGACGGTGCTGTGGATCGTCACCGTCACCAACGCGATCAACCTCGTCGACGGTCTCGACGGCCTGGCCGGGGGCGTCGTCATCACCACGCTCGGCTGCATCCTGGTGCTCGCCGGGCTCGAGCACACGACGGTCGCGGTCGTCGCGACGATCCTGATCGGGGCGACGCTCGGCTTTCTCTTGTTCAACTACCAGCCGGCCTCGATCTTCCTCGGCGATTCCGGTAGCCTGTTCCTCGGCTTCAGCGTCGGCACCCTCAGCGCGATGCTGCTGGTCGGTCAGCGGCTGCAGGGCCTCGATTTCGTGCCGCTCCTGATCGTCGCCCTGCCCCTGGCGGACACCTTCTGGGCCGCGGCTCGTCGGACGGTCAAAGGCCATCTGCCGAAAGGGGGGCGGCAGGTGCTCGCGCGCTTCACGCGGGTCTTTGTCCCGGATCGCAAACACCTGCACCACAAGCTGCTCGAGCGCGGGTTGAGCTCGCGGCAGGTCGTCTATGTTCTGCTCGGAGGACACGCTCTGTGTTGTATGATCGCCCTGTGCCTGGCGCTGGGTCAGCTGGAGACGCCGCCAGTGGGCCCGCCCGCGGACGCGGCGGTGCCGTCGGACACCCTGCCCGTGAGCCCCGGGACGCCATGAGCTCTCGGGAAGAGTCGACCGCCCGCTACACGATCTCGCACCTCCGTCAGCTCGAGGCGGAGGCGATCCACATCATGCGCGAGGTCGCGGCGAGCTTCGAGCGGCCGGTGCTGATGTACTCGATCGGCAAGGACTCGTCGGTGCTGGTGCGGCTCGCGCTCAAGGCCTTCCACCCCGGCCCGATGCCGTTCCCCTTCCTGCACATCGACACCGGCTACAAGTTCGCCGAGATGATCGAGTTCCGCGACCGCTTCTGCGAAGAGATCGGTGTCAAGCTGATCATCGGCAGCAACGACACGGCCCGGGCCGACGGCGCCAACCCCTTCTCGCTCGGCACCTCGCGCTGCTGCGCCCTGCTCAAGACCGAGGGCCTCCTGACGGCCCTGCGGGCGGGCCGCTTCGACGCGGCGATCGGGGGAGCGCGGCGGGATGAGGAGAAGTCGCGGGCCAAGGAGCGCGTGTTCTCCTTCCGCGACAGCTTCGGGCAGTGGGACCCGAAGAACCAGCGCCCGGAGCTGTGGAACCTGTACAACGGCCTGCACCAGCCCGGCGAGCACATCCGCGTATTCCCGCTGTCGAACTGGACCGAGCTCGACATCTGGCGCTACATCGAGCTCGAGGAGATCCCGATCGTGCCGTTGTACTACGCCCGGCCCCGGGCGATGATCGATGTCGGCGGCCAGCTCTTCCTGCCGGGCTCGGGGCACAAGGGGCCGGTCGAGCGCGTGCGCTGCCGCTTCCGCAGCCTCGGCTGCGCCCCCTGCACCGGCGCGGTGCGCTCCGAGGCGACCGACGTCGCGGGGATCATCGAGGAGCTGCTCGAGACGCGTCGCTCCGAGCGCGCGCACCGGGTGATCGACCACGACCGCGAAGGCTCGATGGAGCTGAAGAAGCGGGAGGGCTACTTTTGAGCAACACCCTCCTGCGCTTCGCGACCGCCGGCAGCGTCGACGACGGCAAGTCGACGCTGATCGGGCGGCTTCTGTACGACGCCCGCGGTGTCTACGAGGACCAGGTCGAGGCCGTGCGCTCGGCCTCGGTCGAAGGCGCCCTCGACCTCGCCCTGTTGACCGACGGCCTGCGCGCCGAGCGCGAGCAGGGCATCACGATCGACGTCGCCTACCGCTTCTTCCAGAGCGCGCAGCGCTCGTTCATCATCGCCGACACCCCCGGCCACGAGCAGTACACGCGGAACATGGCGACCGGCGCCTCGACCGCGCAGCTCGTCCTGTTGCTGGTCGACGCGAGCCAGGGCCTGCTCGCGCAGACCAAGCGCCACGCCTTCATCGCCTCGCTGCTCGGGATCCGGCGCGTCGTCGTCGCGGTCAACAAGATGGACCTCGTCGACTTCAGCCGCGACGTGTTCGAGAACGTGCGCGCCGCCTTCAAGGCCTTCGCCGTGCGGCTGCACATCGCCGCCCTGAGCTTCGTGCCCGTCAGCGCCCTGCACGGCGACAACGTGATCACGAAGAGCGCGCGGACGCCCTGGTATTCGGGCCCGAGCCTGCTCGAGCAGCTCGAGGGCGCCTACACCGAGGGCGACCGCAACCTGATCGACTTCCGCTTCCCGGTCCAGTACGTCATCCGCGCCGAGCAGGGCCGCTGCTACGCCGGACAGATCGCCTCCGGGGTGATCCGCCAGGGCGAGGAGATCACCGTCCTGCCCTCGCGGCGCACGACGAAGATCGCGCGCATCGTCACCTACGACGGCGACCTCGACGAGGCCCACGCGCCGATGTCGGTCAGCCTGATGCTCGAGGACGAGCTCGACGTCGGACGTGGCGACCTGGTCGTCCGGCCGAACAACATCCCGCACCTCGTCACCTCCCTCGAGAGCATGCTGGTGTGGATGGATGAGACGCCGCTCGACTTCGGCAAGGCCTACCTGCTGCGTCACGGCACCCGGGTCGTGCGGGCACGGGTCGAGGTGCTGCGCTACGCGACCGACGTCCAGACCCTGAGCCGCACCTACCCGGAGACCCTGGGGCTCAACGGCATCGGCCGGGTGCTGATCCGCCTGCAGCAGCCCCTGTACGTCGACTACTACAACCAGAACCGCAGCCAGGGGGCGTTCATCCTGATCGACCCCGGCAGCTACCAGACCTCCGGCGCCGGCATGATCCTCGACCGCAAGGCGAGCGCGCCGACGGCCGGAGCGGCGCCGGCGCACGTGCAGCCGGTGGCCAGCGCGGTGCCCGCGGCCGCGCGCGCCGAGAGGCTCGGGCACAAGCCGCTGACCGTGTGGCTGACCGGGCTGTCCGGCGCGGGCAAGTCGACCCTCGCCCGCGCGCTCGAGCGCCGACTGTTCGCGGCCGGACGGCTGGTCAGCCGGCTCGACGGGGACAATGTGCGCACGGGCCTGTGCCGCGACCTCGGCTTCAGCCCCGACGACCGCAGCGAGAACATCCGCCGGGTGGCGGAGGTCGCCAAGCTGCTGAACGACGTCGGCGGCGTGGTGCTGGTCGCCTGCATCTCCCCGTACACCGCCGACCGCGACCGGGCCCGGGCGACGATCGGGGCGGAGCGCTTCTTCGAGGTGCACGTCGGGGCGTCGTTGGAAATCTGCGAGCAGCGCGACCCGAAGGGCTTGTACCGGAAGGCCCGGGCGGGCGAGATCAGCGGGCTGACCGGCCTCGACGCCCCCTACGAGGCGCCGCTCTCCCCGGAGCTGCGGCTCGACACGGGCGAGCGGGACGTCGACGACTGCGTCGAAGCCCTGCTCCGCGCGGTTGAGACAGCGATCTCACTGTGAGTCACCCCGTATTCCCAGTTTGAAACACGCCGCGCCCCGCGGCGCGCGCGGGAGCGCCGCGTTCCGTGTAATGCGCTTGGGCACGGGCTTTGCATCCATGTTGAGCGACGCCAAGCGTCAAGGCAGAACACCCTGTGGAGTTCCCCCGGTGGAACACGCGGCCGGACGGTCCGGCCGCTTTTTTATGTCCGGAGCTGCTCGACTCGTTGGCGATCGCCAAATGAACTATACTTCCGTGGATGTCGTCGGGAGGAAGACCGCTATCGCGCTTCTCGCCGTGGTCAGTGGCAAGCACAAGGGCCAGCGCGTGCCCGTGGAGTCGAGCACGATGGTGCTCGGCAGCGGTGCGGCGTGCGGGTTGGTGTTGACCGACGCGGGGATCTCCGAGCAACACGTGCGCATCGAGGTCGAGGACGGCAGCCTCTACGCGGTCGACCTCGAGAGCGAGCACGGCACCTTCGTGAACGGGGCGCGTCTGAAGGCCCGGCACAAGCTCCGGGTGGGAGACCACCTGCGGCTGCACACCGTGCTCGTCGACCTGCTGCCCGAGAGCGGTAAGCGGCCGTCGCGGCGCAAGCCGGCCGCGCCGGCGCACACCTCTCGCATGCGTCCGCTGCCGAAGCTGCGCGTGCCGACCAAGCCGCGCACGGCCGTGCGCGGGAAGCCGGGCTCGCGGCCGAAGCTGCCGCCGTCGCGGGGGCCGATGACCTTGCGGGCGCCGATGCGCGCGCTGCACAAGGTCACGAGCTCGAACAAGCTCGCGATCCCGCACCTCGCTGGACGCGCCGAAGGCAAGGCGCCGTCCCCGGCGGATGCGGCGGCGCCGCCGGAAGCTCCGCCGGCCCCGCCGCAGGTTCTGCCCCCGTCGCCGTCCAGGGCGCTGCAGGAGGAGCAGACCCAGCTGCTCGAGGCGCTCGCGCCCGGGGACAGCGAGCGTACCCAGGTCGTCGAGATGCTGGTGTCGGAGACCGGCAAGACGCCGCGGCCGATCCGGGACGCCGTCGAGCAGTTCGAGCTCGACCTCGACGTCGAGCTCCCGCCCGCGGAGCCACGGCCGGCCCCCGAGGGGGAGGAGCGGAAGACGCCGCGGCCGATCCGGGACGCCGTCGTCGACGAAGAGAAGCCCGCGCCGGCGGAGGAGCGGAAGACGCCGCGGCCGATCCGGGACGCCGTCACCGACGAAGAGCAGCCGGCGCCAGCGAAGGAGCGGCAGACGCCGCGGCCGATCCGGGACGCCGTCGAGGAGGCGCAGCAGCACGAGCCCCGTCGCCCGCGTCCGAAGACGCCCCGTCCGGCGCAGGTGATCGAAGAGGCGCGCTCGCGGCGGGTCACCCAGCGGGTCGGGAAGATGACCCGGCGGCTGGTCGAGTACACGTCCCAGATCTGCGAGTCGATCCTGCACGAGCTCGAGGGCGCCGCGGCCTGTTTCGCCATCGACCTGCGCACGAGCCGCTGCCACAGTCTTCACCACATCTTTCCCAACCTCCCCCGGGACACAGAGATGTACCTGACCCGGGCGGCGATCGACACGTTCAACGGGACGAGCCTGCAGAAGCTCGAGCGCTACTGGGGGGGCGGCGACTACGCGCTGCCGAGCGAGCTGTTCCTCAAGTCCTCGAATGTGCTGTACTTCATGAAGGCCGTGCCGGACAAGTCGACCCTGCTGGTGCTGATCACGGCGAAGACCGCGAACCAGGCGCTCTCCTGGCTCAAGCTGCGGGAGGCGAGCAAGCTCGTCGCCCAGCACGCCGGCGAGAAGGTCTCGCGCAAGCCGGTCAAGCCGCTGATCGACCAGAGCATGATGGCCGAGCTGCTCGAGGGCGAGCGCGGACGTGCCGGACGCCAGATCCAGGTCGCCAAGCCGGACAGTGAGCGCTTCATCGGAGCGCGGCGCGGCGACGACGAGGCGCGCTCGTTCGGCGGGGATCTGCGCAACTTCGGCCTGACCAGCGTGTTGCAGCTGATCTCCCGGGAGCGGAAGACCGGCGTCTTCCAGGTCGTGACCCGGGGCCGGAAGCTGTCCCTCGTGTTCGAGAAGGGGCGGATCGCGACCTCCTGGCTCGACAGCGACTCGCCGATCGAGGGCCTGTTCGACCTGCTCGAGCGCTGCGAGCTGCTCAACCGGACCTCGATCGCCAAGGTGCACCGCCGCAGCAACTTCCGGAACGTCCCCCTGTTCGACGCGCTGATCGACTCCGGGCTGGTCGATCCCGACGAGGTCACGCGCTGCATCGAGCGGCTGCTCTCCGACCGCATCCTCGAGGCGATGCAGTGGACGGAGGGGCGCTATACCTTCCGCCCCGGGCGCCATCCCCACAACGCCTACTGCGGTCCCCTCGACGTCGAGCGCCTGCTGTTCAAGGCCGCGCTGATCTCCGACGAGCTGCCGGTCACCAGGTTGATCACGCCGGGCGGCAGGCCGGCCG
>JAUIEM010000409.1 GCA_030428695.1 bacterium | reverse complement strand
CAGGACATCGCCCGGCTCGAGGCGGCCTGTGCGCCGCTCTCCGCCGAGGGGCACGCGGCCCGAGAGGATCTCCTCGGCCACCTGACGGGTCACGTAGCGGCCGAAGATGTCCTTTGCAGACTGGCCATGTCGGTACTGATCCGCCGGCATTACCCCCCACGTGCTAGCTCCTGCTCTCACGAGCTCCGGCCAGCTGCAGCGCACGGGGTCGAGACCGCGCAGCAGAAGAAGACGAAGGGCAAGAGCTCGAGAAGTCGCTCGCGCAGCCGCAAGGGCATCCCGCACACCGACCTCGACCACGTGCTCAACGCCCTCTACCTGATCAACCGCGACCACCAGGACCTGTTCTCCGAGCTGCACATCCGCAAATGCGCGAACTGGGCCAAGCGGTTCAAGCAGCAGGGCTACGTCGATGAGAAGCCGTTGCTGACGATCAACAACTACATCAAGAAGTACAAGCAGCGGTACCTGTACGAGAAGGACCAGGTCCTCGAAGCCCTCAACCGCTCCAAGGAGTCCGACGCCAAGGACGAGGCGGCGGACGACGAGACGAAGACCTGAGACTCCCGGCCAGGATTCCGCAACACACACGAGCGCGCCGACCCTGCGGCGCGTCTTTGCACACAGGAAGGAGCACAACGTGGCCGACGCGAAACAGAAGTCGCTCAAGGTGACCGAGGATCCAGTGGTCCTCGAGATCCTGACCGAGCCCTATGTCGTCAAGACCCGCCGGGGCTATGCGCCGGTGGTCGATGTCCGCACCGACGCGGGCGAAGAGAAGACGCTCTTCATCTCGCCGGTCTCCCTGACCGAAGGCATAGAGGTTCTGCGTCAGCGCAACGGTGACGAGTTCTCCGGGATCAAGATGCGCGTCTTCAAGGAGAGCGAGGACAAGTTCGCGAAGTACGTCGTCGAAGGTGTCTTCGAGTAGGATGACCGCGGACGTTTCCTGCTCGTAACGCCCAGGCGAAGGCGCCCGTCCGCTGCACCGGCCCGCCTCGAGCGCCTCCCTCCCTGACCAAAATCGTTGGGAATCGCTCGCAATCCGCCTGCCGGGCCCTTGCAGAGAAAAGTCACGCGCGCGCCGACCCGCCTTTTCTCCGGCTTTTTCTTTGACAGCGCAGATCCCCTCGGTTACAACGTCCGCGCTTTGGGACACCGACTCTGTGAAAAAAATCACAAAGTCCTCGAGAGCCCAGGTCAAAAGCCCCGTGAGGGCAGACAGATGGTGGACAACCCCCGGCCGAGCGACCAGCCAGGTGCTCAAGAGCGCGAGGGGGAAGGTCGTCCCGACAAAGACGTGCGCGAGCGCCTCTTCGACGGGAGCCAGAAGTCTGAAGCGCACATGTACCAGGCGTTGGGCCTCGTCGCCCAGCTCGGTCTGGTCGTCGCGATCTGCGTCGGTGCGGGGCTGGCCGGAGGGTTCTTGCTCGACCGCCTGCTCGGCTGGTCGGGGCCGCTGACGGCGGCAGGCGTGCTGGTCGGTGTCGCCGCGGGTTTCTACGCGGCCGGGAAGTTGCTGTTTCGCGAGAACAAGGGGGCACATCGCGATGGCGCAGTCGACGATCGACACGCTGGTGCGCAAGGTTGACCGTCTGACGACGGTCCTTGTGCTCGGTTCCGCGGGGGCGGCCCTCGCCCTCGGGCACAGCGCGGTCGCGTTCGGGCTGCTCCTCGGTGGGCTCTTCAGCTTGATCAACTTCCGGCTGCTCGCCCGCAATGCACGCAAGATGCGCGACCAGGTCGACCCGCAGGCCGCGGCGCGGATGTCCTTCGCGAGCTTTGGCCTGCGCCTCCCGCTGATGGGTGTCGCGCTGATCGCCGCGTTGATGTTTCCCGAGATCATTTCCTTCGCTGCGTGCGCGGCCGGGCTGTTCGCCTGCCAGGTCGTGCTCGTCGTCGCCGGACTGGGTTTGGCAAAGGGCTGAGTAGTGGAACATATCGCCAGACAAGAAGTGATGAATCTGATCGGGTGGTTCCTCCATCTGATCGGGCAGGATGAGCTGTGGGCGCAGTGGTACGCCGAGTACCCGATCCTCCGCAGCCCGCTGTTCGAGGTGAATCCCCACACGCTGACGGACACCTTCGTCGTCGTCGGGATCCTGCTCTTCGGCGCGATCATCCTGTGGCGCAGCCGCTCGATGGTGCCCGGACGCTTCCAATCCTTCTGCGAGCTGATCGTCGGGGGTTTTGACAGCCTCGTCGCCGATTCGCTCGGCTTCGAGAAGCAGGAAGACAACCGCAAGTACCTGCCGCTGATCGGCACCCTGTTCATCTTCCTGGTCCTGAGCAACATCCTCGGCTTCATCCCCTTCCTGCACGAGCCGACCGCCGACGTGAACACGCCGTTCGCGCTCGGCATCCTCGGCTTCATGATCTCGCTGGTCAGCCACTTCCGCGTGCACGGCGGCAAGGGCGTCGGCGGCTTCTTCAAAGGGGTCGGGAGCTTCGTCAAGGGCTTGTTCGCACCGAACCCGATCTTCTTCCCGCTCAACGCGATCGGAAAGATCGCCGAGGTGCTCTCGATCAGCTTTCGACTGTTCGGGAACATCAAGGGCGGCGTGATCATCGTGGTCGTGGTGTCCTGGCTGGTGAACTACGTGTTCCTGCCGGTCGGTCTGAACTTCTTCTTCGTGTTCTTTGTCGGGACCGTGCAGGCCTTCGTGTTCACCATGCTGACGCTGACCTATATCAGCGTCGAAGTGAACGAGTAGGAGAGCAGTCGTGGAACTTGAGATGGAAAACTGGGTGCAGCTCGCCAGCTTCCTGGCAGCCGGCATCGCGATGGGCTTCGGCGCCATCGGCCCCGCGATCGGGGTCGGGATGGCCGGCGGGGCGGCGGTGTTCTCGATGCAGCGCCAGCCCAAGCACGCGGACATCACCTTCCGCACGATGCTGCTCGGCCAGGCGCTGTCCGAGACCCCGGGTATCTTCGCCCTCGTGGTCGCCCTGCTGCTCGGCTTCACCACGCCGATCAACTACGAGTTCCACACCATCGGGGCGAAGCTCGGCTCCGGCATGGCGATCGGCTTCGCGGCGATCGGCGCCGGCATCGGGCTCGGCCTGGTCACCGCCCAGGCCTGTACCAACGTCAGCCGGAACCCACGCACCAAGGGCCTGACCGAGCGCACGATGATCCTCGGCATGGCGATCACCGAGTCGCCCTGCGTGTTCGCCTTCGTGATCTCGCTCGTCCTGCTGCTGGTCAACCTGACCCCCGCCAGCTCCTTCGAGGGGCTCGCCAAATTCATCGCCGCCGGCGCGTGTGTCGGCTTTGGAACCATCGGCTCGGGTATCGGCGAAGGCTTCGCCGCGTCCCAGGCCACGAAGGGAGCGGGGCGTTTCCCGCTCGCTGCGGGACCGATCACCCGCACGATGATCCTCGGCCAGGCTATCGCCGAATCGCCGTCGGTCTTCGCGCTCGTCATCAGCATCATCCTGGTGTTCGTCGTCTGAACCACCTTGCTAGGAGTTGGAAGCCATGTTGGACCTTCTCACCTTCCTGTCGGAAATCACCTTCAACGGATCGGAGCTCGAGAACGCTGCGCTGTTCATCGGCGCCGGGATCTGCATGGGCTTCGGAGCGATCGGTCCGGGCATCGGTGAAGGCTACGCCGCCGGCCGCGCCTGCGAAGGTATCGCCCGTACCCCCGAGAACGCCCCGCTGCTGACCCGGACCATGCTGATCGGTCAGGCGGTGTCGGAGTCGACCGGCATCTACTCGCTGGTCATCGCCCTGCTCATGCTGTTCGTTCTGGTCAACTAACGCCTGTTCGTTCTGCGCAACCAACGAGACGAAAACATGCGTCGCTTCATCTGTCTGGCCGCTTTCTTCCTCGTCCTCGCCTGGGGACCGGCACACGCGCAGTCCGCGGACAACGCGCAGGTGCCGGACTCGATCAAGGTCATGATGCAGGATCAGTACCCGTACGGCGGGGCCGACGGGGGCGGAAACTACAAAGCCGTGCGGGGGATGCTCAACCCGAACGGCACCCTGATCGTGCAGATGCTCATCTTCTGCATCTTCCTCCTCATCATGGGCCGTCTGGTGTTCAAGCCGACGGTGAAGGTGTTGGACGAACGCTCTGAGCTCGTACATCGGAACCATCGCGAGGCCAAGGACTTCACAGCCAAGGCCAGGGCGATGCAGAAGGAGTACGACCAGAAGCTCGCCGAAGTGCGTCTGCAGGCCGCGAAGGTCATCTCCGACCGCGTCCACGAAGCCCACGACCAGGCCCAGACCGAGCTGATCGAGCGTCAGAGCGCGCTCAAGGACTCGGTGCAGGCCGTGCGCGACGACCTCGCGCAACAGCTCGCGGGCCAGCAGGACGAGGTCGAGAAGCAGGTGCCGGAGCTCGGCAAAGCCATGGCGAGCAAGCTGCTCGGCCGCGAACTCTAAGGGAAGACCCGTGCCACACGAGAAAGCCCCGAAACGCCCGATCAAAGCCGTCCTGCTCTCGATGGTCGTCGTCTACCTCATCGCGTGGTCGATCTTCTTCCTCATGTGGGGAAGAGGCTACCCCGAAGTGGTCGACACCACCCCCGAGTTCAAGGCGGTGCTCAGCAAGACGCTGCTCGAGGACAAGTTCCTTCCGCCGAAGGGCCTCGAGAAGCCGCCCTTTCTGCTCGCCCTGCGCCAGCGGGCGATCGACGACCCGTTGCACTACGAGCGCAGCTTCGAGCGCGAGTACGAGACCTGGCTGGTCGAGCTGAGCAAGGAAGAGCTCGACGACCTGAGCGAGCTGTGCGACGCCGAGCGCAGCGCGCTGGCCGAGGACAACGCTCGCGGGCAGGCGCTGGCGGCGGTGTCGGGCTGGGCGCAACGACGGATCATGGAGATGAGGTACTCGAGCATCCTGACCTGGATGAACGTGCTCGTCGCCGTGTTCCTGATCTGGTACTTCGGCTGGGGTCCGTTGCTCCGCTTCCTCGACTCCCGCGCCGAGCGGATCAAGCACGACCTCGACGCCTCGCAGAAGGAGCGGGAGGAGGCCCAGGCCGTCTTCCGTGACATCCGCAAGAAGCTCGAGGACTTCGACACCGAGAAGAGCCGCATCCTCAGCGATGCGAACGAGACGGCCACGGCCGAGTCCGAGCGGATCGCCAAAGAGACCGCGGAGGCCAAGGCCCGCATCGACGAGACCGAGAAGGAATACGCCGACCTCGAGCTGTTGCGCGCCAAGCAGAACTTCCAGGCCCTCGTCGTCGGTCGCGCCAGCGAAGAGGCCCACGGGCTGCTCGAAGGCAACGTCAAGAAGAAGGACCAGGAGGCGCTGGTCGAGGCGTTCATCGCCGAGTTCGACGCGTTCGGGCCTCACTTCGCGGCCCTGGAGAAGGAGGCGGCGTCGTGAAAGGACAGCTGGTCTACAGACGGTATGCAGCGGCGCTGATGGCGGCGTCGCGGCTCGAGAGGCTCGACCGCAAGGCGACGCAGTTCAAGGAGTTCGCCGAGGTTCTCGAGACCAACCCAGACGTCCAGAGGGTGCTGACCAACCAGACACTCGACCTCGACATACAGTTCCAGGCGCTGCGCGCCCTGGGCGAGAAGGCGGAGCTCGAACCGGTGCTCCTGCGACTGCTCGACCTGGTCGTGCACAACCGCAAAACACCCTACCTGAGGGGGATTGCCAACGCCTTCTCCGACCTGGTCGACGCGCACTTCAAACGCGTGGTCGCCCATGTCAGGAGCGCCTTTCCGCTGACCGCTTCCCAGGTCGAGGCGCTCGAAAATAAGATCGCTGAGGTCAGCAAGAAGTCCGTGCGCGTGGAGGTGGAGGTCGACCCGGAGCTGCTCGGCGGGATCTCCGTCCAGATCGGTAACCTCGTCGTCGACCGCAGCCTGCGCACCCAGCTCAAAGAACTCAAGAACTCAATGCTCGCTTCCTGAACGCGGCAACCCGGAGCCCAGACATGAAACTCAAAGCCACCGAGATCACTGAAGTCCTCGCCGAGCGTCTCAAGGGCTACGACCACAGCCCCGACATCCAGGAGCAGGGCAAGGTCATCACCTGCGGCGACGGTGTCGCCCGCGCCTACGGCCTCGAGAAGGTCATGGCCAACGAGCTGCTGGAATTCCCGCACGGCGTCGTCGGTCTCGCGCTGAACCTCGAAGAAGACAACGTCGGCTGCGTCCTCTTCGGCGACTACGAGAAGGTCTCCGAAGGCGACGTGGTCAAGCGCACCAAGCGCATCGCCGAGGTACCCGTCGGCGACGCCCTGGTCGGCCGCGTCGTCGACGCGCTCGGCAACCCGATCGACGGCAAGGGCCCGATCGACGCACAGAAGACCTCGCCGGTCGAGAAAGTCGCGCCGGGCGTTATCGATCGCAAGTCGGTCGACCAGCCGGTGCAGACCGGGCTCAAATCCGTCGACTCGATGGTGCCGATCGGCCGCGGCCAGCGCGAGCTGATCATCGGTGACCGGCAGACCGGCAAAACCGCCGTCGCGATCGACACGATCCTCAACCAGAAGGAAACCGGGGTCAAGTGCATCTACGTCGCGATCGGGCAGAAGCGCTCGACCGTCGCGCAGGTGGTGCGGACGCTCGAAGAGAACCAGGCGATGGACTACACCATCGTCGTCTCGGCGACCGCGTCCGAGTCCGCCCCGATGCTCTATCTCGCGCCGTACGCCGGCACCGCGATGGGCGAGTACTTCATGTTCAACGGCCAGCACGCGCTGGTGATCTACGACGACCTGTCGAAGCACGCGGTCGCCTACCGCCAGATGTCGCTGCTGCTGCGCCGGCCTCCCGGGCGTGAGGCGTACCCCGGCGACGTGTTCTACCTGCACTCGCGGATGCTCGAGCGCTCGGCGAAGCTTTCCGACGCCAAGGGGGGCGGCTCGCTGACCGCGCTGCCGATCATCGAGACCCAGGCCGGTGACGTCTCCGCGTACATTCCGACCAACGTGATCTCGATCACCGACGGCCAGATCTACCTCGAGTCCGACCTGTTCTATTCGGGTATCCGGCCCGCGATCAACGTCGGTATCAGCGTCTCCCGCGTCGGCGGCAACGCCCAGACCAAGGCGATGAAGAAGGTCGCCGGTACGCTGCGCCTCGAGCTGGCGCAGTACCGCGCCCTCGCGGCCTTCGCGCAGTTCGGCAGCGACCTCGACAAGGCGACGCAGAACCAGCTCGCCCGCGGTGAGCGCATGACCGAGATCCTCAAGCAGGGTCAGTACGCGCCGCTGTCCGTCGAGAAGCAGACCCTGATCATCCTCTCCGGCGTCGACGGCTACCTCGACGACGTCGAGGTCGCGCACCTCAAGGCCTTCGAAGAGCAGCTGTACCGCTTCTTCGACACCAAGAAGTCCGACCTGCTCAAAGAGCTGCAGGAGAAGGGCAAGTTCGAGGGCGATCTGCGCGAGCGCCTCGGCAAGGCGATCGAGGAGTTCAAGACGGACTTCGCGGCCTAGTCAGCGCGCCCGTCGCCAGGACACCAGACCCCAACAAGGAGTCAGCCCGTGGCCAGCCTGAGAGAACTCAAACGGCGCATCGTCAGCGTCAAGAACACGCAGAAGATCACGCGGGCGATGAAGCTCGTCGCGGCGGCGAAGCTGCGTAAGGCACAGATCGCGATCGTGCAGAACCGCCCCTACTTCGTGAAGCTGCACGAGGTGATGATGTCGGTCGCGACCCGCGCCCGGCACTCCCGCGATCCGCTGCTGCGCACGAAGACCTCGGACAAGGTGGTGCACCTGGTCGTGGTCACGTCCGACAAGGGCCTGTGCGGGTCGTTGAACTCGAACGTGCTCAAAGAGGCGGTCGCCCGGCTCAAGGGCGAGCTCAAGGACAAGAAGGTCGAGATCACGACGGTCGGTAAGCGCGCCGATCAGTTCTTCAAACGCCGCCCCTGGACCGTGCGCAAGTCCTTCCCGGCCTTCGTGCAGTCGATCACGGTCAGCGACGTCGCGCACGTGCTCGATCCCCTGACCAGCGCCTTCGAGAAGGGCGAGTGCGACGGGGTGTACGCGATCTACAGCGAGTTCGTGTCGGTCGTCAGCCAGCGGGTGCGCTTCGTGCCCTTCCTGCCGATCAAGCGCGAGGAGGTCGAGGAGGGCAAGTACCTCGCCGACTACACCTACGAGCCCGACCAGGCGGTGCTCCTGCACGAGGTGCTGCGCCAGAACCTGCACGAGCAGGGCTTTCGCATGCTGCTCGAGGCCGCGGCCAGCGAGCACGGCGCGCGGATGTCCGCCATGGACAACGCGACCCGCAACGCGTCCGATCTGATCGACAAGCTGACCCTGGCGCGGAACCGGGCGCGTCAGGAAGCGATTACTACGGAACTTATCGAGATTGTCAGTGGAGCCAACGCGCTCGACTGAAGGTACGGGTTTCTACCCAACTGTGGAGGAGAACGCCGATGGACGCTCAGAGCCGCGGCCAAATTGTGCAAGTCGTCGGTCCGACCGTGGACGTCCACTTCGCCGAAGGGGACCTGCCGGAGATCAACACCGCGCTCACGATCAAGCGGGAGAGCGGCGAGACCCTGGTGGTCGAGACCGCCATGCACCTCGGCCAGCGCTCGGTGCGCGCGGTCGCCATGGCCGGGACCGATGGTCTGGTGCGCGGCATGGACGTCGTCAATACCGGGAGCCCGATCAGCGTTCCGGTCGGTCGTGAGACCCTCGGCCGCGTCATGAACGTGATCGGCGAGCCGGTCGACGAGGGCGGCGCGATCGAGGCGAAGCGCAAGCACCCGATCCACAGGCAGCCGCCGACCCTCGAAGAGCTGTCGCCGTCGACCGAGATGTTCGAGACCGGCATCAAGGTCATCGACCTGCTCGAGCCGTACGCAAAGGGCGGGAAGACCGGCCTGTTCGGCGGCGCAGGCGTCGGCAAGACCGTGCTGATCATGGAGCTGATCAACAACATCGCCAAGGAGCACGG
>JAUIEM010000408.1 GCA_030428695.1 bacterium | reverse complement strand
CCTGAGCCTGGTCGAGGGGCACGGCTGGTGGCTGCTCGTCGTCGCCGTCGCCGCGCTGCTCGCGCACCTGACCGTCGACCGCGGGCGCTGGCCGGCGCTGCATCCCAACCTCGGCTCGCTGCTCGCCCTCGGGCTGCTCGGGCTGTACCTGCTCGGGCTGTGGCGGGGGGACGGTCTCAAGCCCGCGGTGCTGATGACCGCGCGGCTGTTCGTCTGCGTGCAGCTGATCCTGTTCTTCAGCCCCTTCCGGCCTTCGATGACCTGGATCTTCTTCGCGAGCAGCCTGCTGGTGCTGCTGCTCAGCGGGCTGCTCCTGCCCGGGGTCAGCCTGCTGGCGCGGCTGCTGGTGTTTCTCGTCGCCCTCGGCCAGGCGCTGCTGCTGCACGCGCTCTTCCGCGGGCTGCTCGGGCACCTGCGTCAACGGGCGCGCTTCCTCGGACGCCACGCGAGCGAGGCGTCCGGGGTGCTCGAGGGGGAGGACGACGACGACGGCCGCAGCGGCGTGCTCGGCGCCCCGATCGGCGGTCTGACTCCGCGGCTCGCGCGGCAGGGGCTCGGGATCGCCCTCGGCGCGGCGCCGCTGTGCCTCCTCTTCACGCTCCTCCTGTTCTTCTTCTGGCCGCGCCTGCCGCGCCTGGGCGCGGACCCCCGCGCGGAGCCGGAGGCGGCGGAGGAGCGCGGCTCGCCGCTGCCCGACAGCGGGCTGAACGAGGCCTTCGCCGAGCGCGCCCGGACCATCGGCTTCAGCCGCGAGCTCAGCCTGGCCGAGCTCGGTCCGCTCCAGGCCGACCCGACGCCGGCCCTGCGCCTGCGCTGCGACCGACCGCTCGACGAGCTCGCCTCGCCGAGCGGGCACCTCTACTTGCGGGGGCTGGCCTTCGCGCGCTACGCGGTCGACCGCTGGCAGCCGGAGCGCCCGAGCGCCATCGCGCTCCTCGGCGGCGACGTGTACGTCGAGATGCCGGCCTCGCCCCACTTCGTCGCCCCGCCCGGCGCCGTCCAGGTCGCCCTGGAGGTCGAGCCGCTGCTCGCGACCGGGCCGGTGCTGTTCAGCCTCGCCAACGTGCGCCGGCTGCGGCCGCCGGGCCGGGCCCACGACCGGGCGCTGATCGACGTCGAGGGGATGCTCGCGGCGGCGCTCGACCTCGAGCCCTTCGATCCGCTCAGCTCCTACGAGGTCCACAGCTACACCCCGGTCCACGCGGACGCCCTGCCCGGGGACACCCGCCGTGAGCTGCCGGAGCGTGCGCGCCGCTACGTCGCCCTCGGCACGGAGCGCGCGCGCCTGCGCACCCTCGCCCTGGAGGTCGTGGGCGACGCGACCGGCCACCTCGAGCAGGCGCGGCGGCTGCGGGACTTCCTCGCCGCCTCCGGGCGCTACCGCTACACCCGCTTCCTCGACACCCTCGACCACGGCGCGGACAAGGTCGGGGACTTCCTGTTCGACCCCGATCCCGCGCAGCGTTCCGGCCACTGCGGCTACTTCGCGACCGCGATGGTGATGCTCGCGCGCAGCCTCGGCCTGCCGGCCCGGGTCGCGATCGGCTTCGCCTGCCCCGTGCGGGGTCTGGGGCGGGAGCTGGAGGTGCAGAGCTCGTGGGCCCACGCCTGGGCGGAGCTGTACTTCGAGGAGGTCGGCTGGCTGGTCTTCGAGGCGACCCCGCCGGCGTCCGCCGAGGAGCTTCCGCCGCCGCCAGAGCTCGCCGAGGAGGGCACGGTCGAGCGCGGGGCGGAGGGAGCCGGCCCGGACTCCCTGGCCGCGGACGCGCCCGCGTCGCCCGAGGGGGAAGAGGAACGGGAAGCCTGGAGCTACGTGCTCGACTTCGACCGCGACGACCAGGCCGCCCTGTACGGGAGCCTGCTCGAGGGCGGCGGCGGCGCGCTGCTGCTCGCCGCGCTGCTCGGCCTGCTCGGCTGGGCCCTCTGGCGCTTCCTCGCCCGCCGGCGACCGGCCCTGGAGCGCTTCGTCAGCCTGCCGCCACGGGCGCGCGGCGCGGTGCGTTTCTACGCGCGGCTGCTCAAGGCGCTCGCCGCCCACGGGATCCGCCGCCGCGCCGGTCAGACCCCGCGCGAGCTCGCCGCCGCCGCCGTCGCCCAGGACGAGGCCCTGCGCCCGGCCCTCGCGGTCACCGCGCTGTTCGAGCGCGTGCGCTACGGCGAGGAAGACCTCGCGCCGGCGGAGCGCGCTCGGCTCGAGAAGGCCCTGCGGCGGCTCGAGGCGGTGCCGGTCGGGGGGTGAACGCGTCCGGAGTCTTCGTCTGGGCCTGCGTGCATTCAACATCTTCGAGCCCGGAGGAACGAACGTGAACGAAGAGGCCTTCACCCCGATCGCCGGGCTGGTCGGCGGTGCCCTGATCGGGCTCGCGACCGGCCTGGTGCTGTGGCTCAACGGCAAGATCGCCGGCATCAGCGGAGTGATCGCCCGCAGCCTGCGCCCGGTCGCCGGCGACACCGCCTGGCGGGTGTGGTTCATCGTCGGCCTGGCCGGCGGCGGCGCGCTGACCTTCGTGGTCTGGCCGGCGGGCGCGCAGCTCGACTTCTCCGCCGCCGGGGGGCTGGTCCCGCTCGCGATCGCCGGCCTGCTCGTCGGTCTGGGCACCCGTCTCGGCGGGGGCTGTACGAGCGGCCACGGGGTGTGCGGGATCTCCCGCGGCTCGGTCCCGGGCATCGCCGCGACGCTGACCTTCATGGCGGTCGCGGGGCTGGTGGTCTACCTGCGCTCCCACGTCCTCGGAGGTGCCTGATGCGCGCGCTGGTCTTCCTGCTGCCCGGCGCCCTGTTCGGCGTCGGCCTGGTCGTCTCGGGCATGAGCAACCCCGCCAAGGTCCACGACTTCCTCGATGTTGCCGGGGGCCGGTGGGACCCGAGCCTCGCGTTCGTGATGGTCGGCGCGATCGGCGTCTTCGCGACCCTGAACCTGCTGGTCCACCGGCGCCCGCGGGCGCTCTCCGGCCAACCGCTGCCCGGGCCGCGCAGCCGCGGCTCGGTGCAGCGACGTACGGTGCTCGGCGCCGTGTTGTTCGGAGTCGGCTGGGGGCTGTCGGGGATCTGCCCGGGGCCGGCCATCAGCGCGATCGGGACGCTGCGCGTCGAGGTGTTCGTGTTCCTCGGCACGATGTTGCTGGGGATGGTGGTCGCGCAGCGGGTGTTCGGGATGGACACGCCAGGCTGACGGGAACCGCCGGGGAGGACGGGGGGCAGCGTGAGGGTCGCTTCGATCGCGGTCCTGCGTCGCGATGGCAGGCTGAACGCTTGCAAGGCTGAGCGGATGCCTCGATCCTGGGGTAGACATCACGGGGGATGACGATGCATCGCATGACCTGGCTGCTCGGCCTCGGTCTGAGCCTCGCGCTCGGCGCGTCGGCGCAGGAACGCGTCCGCACGGGGACCGTCGCGGGCGAACGGGGCTACTACTTCATCAACCACCGCGACACTCGTCCCACCGAGGGCGGGTTCGTCTCCTACCAGGCGCACGTCGCCGCGGATGCCGGCATCTTCATCGGGCCCGGGGCGACCGTGCTCGGCAGCGCGAGTATCGAAGGCGACGCCCGTATCTACGGCGAGGCGCTCGTCGAGGACGCGGAGATCACCGGGAGCGCCCGTGTCTACGGCAGCGCGCGGGTCATCGGCAACGTCGTCGTGCGGAACGACGCCCGCATCTTCGGTCAGGCCTTCGTCCACACCGGACCCGACGAGCAGCTCAGCATCGGCGACCAGGCGCAGGTCTACGGCAACGCCGAGGTCAGCGGCAACGTCCTGCTGCTCGGCGACGCCCGCGTGGCAGGCAACGCGGTCGTACGGGGTGACGCCGTCGTCGGGGGCACCGCCTTCGTCAAGGGGGACACGGTCATCGAGTCGGGCGAGGTGTTGTCGGGCGTCCACGACCTCGACGGCACGCCCCCGGAGATCGCACTGCACTATGCCTGGTACGAGCACCACTTCGAGCTGACGGTGTTCGCGTCGGAGCCGCTGGCGAAGTTGCGCGTCGGCTCCCGCGCCGTCGACATCCCGAACGCTGGACCGGCGACAGTGCGCCTCGCTCGCGGACCGCGGGACGGGACCGTCGAGGCGGAGGACGCTTTCGGCAACCAGAGCCGGGTCGAGCTCGTCGGCGACCCGTGGGGTGAGGCTTCCGAGGCGCAGAGCGACGCGGCGCGCGAGCGCGAGCTGCCGGTCTCGATCACCACCGCGGGGCTCGAGCTCGCGCTGATTCCACCCGGGCGCTTCAAGATGGGCTCGCCGCCCGGTGAGGAAGGGCGGAAGCACGACGAGAGCCGCCACGAGGTGCGCCTGGAGAGACCGTTCTACATCGCCCGCACCGAGGTTCCCGCCCAGCTCTTCGGCCGATTGATGGGGCGGGCGTCGGAGGAGGACGAAGAGCTGCCGGCGGTGCATGTGACCTGGTACGACGCGCTGGCCTTCTGCAATGAGCTCTCCGCCCGGGAAGGGCTCGAGCCCGCCTACACCCTGAGCGACGTGCACCGGGAGGGGGGATCGATCGTGTCCGCCAGCGTCGAATTCCACGGTCTGGACTGCGAGGGCTACCGTCTGCCGACCGAGGCCGAGTGGGAGTACGCCTGCCGCTCCGGCACCGTCGGCGCGCGCTACGGCGAGGCGGACGCGGTCGCCTGGCACCACGAGATCGCCGACGGGCGCCCCCACCCCGTCGCGACGAAGCTCGCGAGCCCCTGGGGTCTGCACGACATGCTCGGCAATGTGTGGGAGTGGTGCTGGGACGGCTACGCGGCCTATGGGCTGCGGGCGCGAACCGACCCGGTGACCTCCGATGGCCGGAGGCGGGTCGCGCGTGGCGGCAGCTGGGGAGGCTATGCGACGAATTGTCGCGCGGCCGTCCGCAGCGGCAACGATCCGGCCGAGGCGTCTCCGGGCCTCGGCTTCAGGCCTGCCCGCAGCTGTCCCTGAGGCGCGGGGAGGCCTACGCTGCGCAGGCGTCCGCCCTTCAGCCGCCGATGTTGAGCGCTTCGGCTTCCGCCTTGCGCCGCGCCGGGATGCGCCGCAGGAAGCGGGCGCAGATCACCGTGATGTTGTCGCTGCTTCCGGCCGTGCGGGCTCCGGAGATCAGCCGCCGGCACACCATCTCGCTGTCCGGCGTCGACTCGAGCACGTCCCCGAGCACGCCTTCGGTCAGGTGGCTGCTCAGGCCGTCGCTGCACAGGATCAGGGTGTCCTCGAACTGCAGCGGCATGCGCAGGGTGTCCGGGCGCAGGCCGACGTTCTCCCCGCCGCCGACGGCGTCGGAGAGCACGTGGGTCCAGCGCGAGCCGTAGGCGTTCTCGGGCTCCATCACGCCGTCGCGGACCAGCTGGTGGGCGACGGTGTGGTCGCGGGTCAGCTGACGCAGGTTGCCGCGGCGGAAGAGGTAGGCGCGGCTGTCGCCGACGTGGACGAGGGACAGGTACGGCCAGTGGACCTGGGCGACGGTCAGGGTGGTGCCCGACTGCGGCCAGGTGCCGCTGTCCGCCTGCACGTCCTGCTGGCAGCGCTGCATCACCTGCTTCATCTCCTCGAGCATCGCGCTGCGCATCGGCCGGCTCGAGCCGAACAGGAAGGGCATCGCGTCGACGGTGTGGCGGACGAGCCCGCGCATCGCGACCGCGCTCGCCACCTCGCCGGCCGGGGCCCCGCCGATGCCGTCGGCGACGGCGAACAGGTGGCCGCGGCGGCAGCTCGGGGTGTCGTCGACGCAGGTGCTGCTCGTGCGGACGAGCAGGCTCTTGCTCAGGTCCGCGATCAGATACTGGTCCTCGTTCTTCCTGCGCTCGTCGCCCATCGAAGTCAGGGCGTAGCTGTCGATCTTGTACGGTGCTCGCATGATGTCTCTCCTGTCTGGTCGTTCACCCACGTTCTCCGACGTCCGGAGACGGGGCGAAGGGTGCTTCCCTCCACGGCAGCACGCGGCGTCCGGTGGGGAACACCGCGTGGGCTTGTCAAGGCTTGTAGGGTCGGGGCGCGGACAGCGGCTTCGTGATAGGGAAGCGTGTCGGGCGCCGAGATCGATCCATCGACCGCAACTTCGTGCGGGGTGGATTGATCTACTCTCTCACAAGGTTACGCGAAATGGGAGAAAATGTCAAGCAATGGAAAGGGGAGAGCACGCCTGCGGCGACCTGCTACTGAGCTCAGCGTAAGTTCTGTCCAAGCTCGGCGGGCGGGGGTAAACCCCGCCCCTACATGGCTTTCAAGCAGTCGTAGGACAAACATGTAGGGGAGGGGTTTACCCCCTCCCGTCGTCGTCCGAGAACTGACCTCCCCTCGCGGGACAGAACTTACGCTGAGAAGCTGCTAGCGCATCTCGCTCATCTTCAGGATGTCGAGCAGCAGCTCGTTGATCTGCGAGGCGAGCTGGCTCGCTTCCGGATCGTCCTCGTACTCGTCGAGGCGCATGTTCGCCATGCGTTTGGCGGCGCGCAGGGTGGCCTCGGCCTGGGTGAGGTCGCCGCGCACCTCCCCCTTGAAGGCGTCGCGGTACTGGGCGAGGCCGAGCTGGTACAGGCGCAGGGCCTCGGTGGAGTCCCAGGCGTCGGGCGGGGGGGCGGTGCCGACCACGGGGGTGCTCGGTGGCGCGATGGTCTCGATGACGAGCCGCACGTTGTAGGCTTCGCACCACAGGTCGCGCAGGGCGACGTCGCCGCGCACCTCGAATAGCACCAGCGCCTCGCCCTTGCCGAGGGCGGCCTCGAGGGCGCGGATCATCTCGGGGAGCAGGCGGTGGGCGGCGGCGAAGCGGGCGACGCGGTACAGGCTCAGGCTGCCGCCCGCCTCCTCGAAGCGCTCCTCGAAGCTCGCCCGCAGCTCGGCCCGGTAGGTCTCCGGCGGGAGCTCGGCGCGGGCGACCAGGGAGGCCTGCTCGACGAACATCTGCGAGCCGTTGCCGAGCCGCACCAGCCAGCCGTCCTCGAGCTCGCGGATGATCCGGACGTCGAGCCGCTGGCCGTCGGCGAGCTCGACCCGGGTCAGGCCCGAGCCGTCCCAGAACTCATGGGGTTGCACGTCGCCGGTCAGCGTCTGGAACAGGTCGATCTTCGCGAGGGTGCGCGCGAACTCGGGGACCGGCTCGGGCGCGGTCAGCAGCACCGCGGCGCTGTCGAGGGCGCCGCGGGAGACGAGCTCCTGGGCGTCGCGCAGGGTGAGGTAGCGGGCGTAGACCGGGTCGGGCTCGTCCCCGGTCTCCGGCGGGGGCGGCGGCAGCAGCGGTTCCTCGACGGGGTCGAAGCTCGGGATGATCACCTCGTTCGGGCGCCGCTCGGGCTCCGGGGGGCGCAGCGCCTCGATGCGGGCCTGGGCGTCGTGCTTCTTGAGCAGGTAGCTGCGGACGCCGTTGAGCACCCCGGCCAGCGCCGAGGTCAGCATCAGGGTCATGATCAGGGCGTGGCGCACGGCTCTTCCTCAGCGCAGGTCGTAGGTGTTGATCTTCCGGTACAGCGTGCGGACGCCGATGCCGAGCAGCTTGGCGGCCTCCTCGCGGTTGCCCTCGGTGACGCGCAGGGCCTGGGCGATCGCGTCGCGCTCGAGGTCGCGCAGGTTGATGGTCAGCAGCTCGGGGCCGCCTTCGAGGCCGCCCGCCGGCGCCTCGCGCGCGAAGATCTCCTCCTCGACGTCATCTTCGTCGAGCACGCCGTCGCTGTCGACGACGACCATGCGCTCGATGCAGTTCTTGAGCTGGCGCACGTTCCCCGGCCAGGAGTAGTTGCTCAGGATGCGCCGCACCACCGGCGTCAGGTTGCGCACGGGCTTGGAGTGGCGCTCGCTGAACTCGCGCACGAAGGCGTCGATCAGGAGGGGGATGTCGCCGCGCCGCTCGCGCAGGGGGGGCAGCTTGATCGTCACGACCTTGAGCCGGTAGAAGAGGTCGCTGCGGAAGCGGCCCTCGTCGACCTCTTCCTGCAGGTTCTTGTTCGTCGCGCTGATCACCCGCACGTCGACCTTGTGGGGGGCGTTGCCGCCGACCCGCACGATCTCGCGCTCCTCGAGCACGCGCAGCAGCTTGGCCTGGGTGGTGAGGCTCATGTCGCCGACCTCGTCGAGGAAGATCGTGCCGTGGTTCGCGTACTCGAAGTGGCCGCGGCGGATGGCGGTCGCGTTGGTGAAGGCGCCCTTCTCGTGTCCGAACAGCTCGGACTCGAGCAGCGTCTCGGTGAAGGCCGAGCAGTTCAGCGCGACGAAGGGCTTGTTCGCGCGCACGCTGAGGTGGTGCAGGCTCTTGGCGACCAGCTCCTTGCCGGTGCCGGTCTCGCCGACGATCAGCACCGTCGCGTCGGTGCGGGCGGCCTGGCTGACGACATCCATCACCTTCTGCATCGCCGGGCTGGTGCCGATGATGCCCTGCTCGCTGAAGCGGTTGTCGAGCTCCTGGCGCAGCTGCAGGTTCTCGACCTCGAGCATCCAGCGCTCGCAGGCGCGGGCGACCACGGCGCGCAGCTCGGCGGGGTGCACCGGCTTGGTCAGGTAGACCATCGCCCCGTGCTCCATCGCCGCGACCGCGCCGCTGACGCTGTGCTCGTTGCCGAGGAAGATGCCCGGCACCTGGGGCGACAGCTCGCGGGCGGCGCGCAAGAGGGCGTGGCCGGTGATCGGCTCGGGCAGCTCGCTCGCGATCAGCACGTCGGCGCTCGGCAGCAGCTCGAGGGCGTCCTCGCCGGAGTCGGTGACCTCGCAGGTGTAGCCGACGCGCCGCAGGCTGTCCGCCATCGCCTCGGCGGTGTCCTCGTGGGGATCGACGATCAGCACCACGGTGTCCTCGACTTCGACTTCGCTCATGCTCCCTCCCTTCCGCTCGCCATTGTAGCCGTTCGCGGGCCGGCTGTCAGCCGGCGCTCCGGGCGCGCAGGGCGAGGCTGCCCAGCCACAGCAGCAGGGCGGCGCCCGCGCACCAGGCGGTCGC
>JAUIEM010000407.1 GCA_030428695.1 bacterium | reverse complement strand
CGACCTCCATCTCGGTGATGGTGAACACGGTCTCGGGGGTGCGGTCGGACTCTCCCGTGCCGACCTTGTACGAGCGCAGGTAGCCCCCGTCGTAGGTCACGAGCATCAGGAAGGCGCGCTTGCGGATGTGGATCTCGACCTCGCAGGTCGGCACCTTCAGCCGGTCGCCGGCGCGGATCCGCTTCGGGTTGCTGATTCCGTTCGCGCGGGCGATCAACCGCCAGCTCGTGCCGTGGGCCTGGGCGATCCCGGTCAGCGTGCCGCCCGACGGGATCGGCGCGAGCTCGGAGAGGCCGTCGACCTGGCGCTTCGAGAGGATCAGGTCGTTCGCCATGCGATCGAGCACCGGCTTGAGCTCCTCGCGGACCCGGGCGTCGGTGGTCGCGAAGTAGGCGAGCGAGAGCTTGCGCCAGGCGCCGACGGGGTCGCTGTTGAGGAGCTGGGTGCCCTCCTTCTGCGCGGCGCTCGCGACCCGGTCGAGCATGGTGCGCAGGGCCTGGGCCCGCGGCCCTTCCGTGAGCTCGAGCAGGGAAGCCTGCAGGGCGTGCACGTCCCGCAGCGGGTTGTCGCTGTCCTCGAGCTCGGTCAGCTGGGGGACCGCTTCGGGTGCCGCCGAGGGTTCCTGGGGCGGTGGCGCCGGCGGCGGGCCTTCCTCTGCGTGGGCGTCGAGGATCGGTTGTCCCCCGTCGGCCGGCCAGTAGTGGTAGGCCCCGAACGCGCCCGCGACACACAGAAATCCAAGGAACAGCCGTTTCATCTCCGCGTCTCCCTCCTCACGGCCCGACGCATCGAGCCGGTTCATGCTGCTACCGTCTTTATCGGAAGGATGGGAGGCTGAGCTGAGGGCGGGCGCGGAATTCGCTGCGGGAGGAGAGCGCGCGCGACGCAGCCTCAGACGCCGACGAGCAGCCGCTCACCGAGGCTCTGGTCGAGCCGGCCGGCTTCGAGCACCTTGTGGAAGGTCTTCTCGACGTCGTAGGCGATGCGGTGCCAGCGGATCACGCCGCGGTCGATGGTCGCGTAACAGGCGCGGGTGTCGCGGTCACGCGGCTGGCCGACCGAGCCGACGTTGATGATCGCCCGCTCGTTTTCCTTCATCGTGTAGGCGAAGTCGAGGTCCTGCGGGGTCAGGAAACGGCCGTTGTCGGTGATCACGCCCGGGTAGTGGGTGTGCCCGACGAAGGTGATCCAGCGCATCTGCTCGAACGCGCGCTCGAGCTTCGGGGAGAGCTGGTTGAGCAGCTCGTCGACGTCGCTGCGCAGCAGGTACTCCTCGACCGGATTCGAGGGCGAGCCGTGGACGAACAGGAACTTCCCGCGCTCGACCCGGGTCGGCAGCGTCTCGAGGAAGTCCCAGGCCTTCTGGCCCCGGTGCTGGAAGTCGACGATCTGCTCGCGGGTCCAGTTGACCGCGCCGCGGGCGGCGGCGTTGAAGCCGAAGGGCTCGTTGAGGACCGCCCACTCGTGGTTGCCGAGCAGCGTGAAGCTGAAGTGCTCCATCGCGATCGCGATGGTCTCGCGCGGATTCGGACCGTAGCCGATCACATCGCCGAGGCAGAGGATCTCGCGGCAGCCACGCGCGCGAACGTCCTTCATAACCTCGCTCATCGCTTCGATATTGGAGTGGATGTCGGAGACGATCGCTAGCATGGCGGCCTCGGTGCGCGGCGTGGTCCGAGCGTCGGGATCCAACCTACACTGTAGCACAATCCGCGCGGCTGGCAACGTGTGTTCGGGGGCTCAGACCTGGACGTCGAACTCGCCGTCGAAGGCGGTGGGCTCCTCATCGTGATCTTCGACCTCGCTGACGCGGGCCGCTGGAGGCCCCTGGTGGCACCAGCGCAGCATCTGCGCGACCGCGTCCTCGCTGCCCTGGAAGACCGCCTCGACGCGGCCGTCCCCGAGGTTCCGCACCCAGCCCTTCAGCAGCAGCCGCCGGGCCTGCAGACGCGTCGAGTAGCGGTAGCCCACGCCCTGCACCCGACCGCTGATCAGCACCCGTTTCTGCACCGTCATGCTCCGCCCAGGCCCGGATGCCAGTACCGGGCCTGTCCTCGCTGCGCGTCCATCTCCCACAGGAGCTCGATCGCCCGCAGGCCCCGCACGATCGCGCGGGCCTCGGCCGCGGTCTTGGCGTCGGTGTCGACGAAGCGGTTGCTCGGGCGGTGTGCGTAGACGGCACACACGGCTCCCGCCCGGGCTTTCGCCAGGCCGGCGAGCACGAGCAGGCAGCTCGTCTCCATCTCGAAGTTCAGCACGCCGATGCGGCGCAGCTCGTCGGGCAGCTCGGGGAAGCGGGGCGTGAAGCCCGGCACCTTGCGGCCCTGGGCGCCGTAGAAGCCGCTGCCCGAGGCGGTCAGGCCGACGTGGTGCGGGGCCGACGCCTCGGCGCAGGAGCGGATCAGGGCGAGCATCACCTCGTAGGAGGCGACCGCGGGGTAGGTCTCGGGGACGAACCAGGAGGTCGTGTTCTCGAGCCGCACCGCGCCGCTGCTGATCACCAGGTCGCCGAGCTCCATCTCCGGCTGCAGCCCGCCACAGGAGCCGATGCGCAGGAAGGTCGGCCGCTCGACCAGCTGGCACAGCTCGACGACCGCGATCTCGGTGTTGTCGCAGCCGATGCCGGTCGCCATCACGGTCAGGGGCCGGCCGCGGTACGTGCCGGTGCGCGTGACGTACTCGCGCTCCTGGCGCCGGACCTCGACGCTGTCGAAGTGCGCGGCCACCTTGTCGGCCCGGGCCGGATCGCCGACGAGCACGATGGTGTCCGCGACGTCTTCGGGGGCCAGCCCGATGTGGTACTGCCTGCCGGCCGCCGTGCGGACGATCTCCGCCGATTCGAAACTCTCCGCCACGGTCTCCCCCGTTCGCTCAGTAGCCCGACGCGGCGGGCGCCGCGCCGATCGTCGGTTGCGGGTCGACGATCTTCACCCCGGCCGAGGCGCCGATGCGCGTCGCCCCAGCGCCGACCATCAGCCGCAGGTCGTCGAAGTTGCGCACGCCTCCCGAGGCCTTGACGCCGAGGCCCGGGCCGACCGTGCGGCGCATCAGGGCGATGTCCGCGGCGGTCGCGCCGCCTGTAGAGAAGCCGGTCGAGGTCTTGACGAAGGCGGCGCCCGCGCGCTTGGAGAGCAGGCAGGCGTCGACCTTCTCCTGGTCGTTCAGGAGCGCGGTCTCGAGGATGACCTTGACCGTCACCCGCGGGCCCGCCGCTTCGACCACCGCGCGGATGTCCTCGAAGACGTGGTCCTTCTTGCCGGACTTCAGCGCCCCGACCGCGAGCACCATGTCGATCTCATCGGCCCCGTCCGCGATCGCCTGGCGGGTCTCGAAGACCTTGGTCGCCGTCGCGTTCGCGCCGAGCGGGAAGCCGATCACGGTGCAGACCATCGGCTTGTGCCCGGCGAGCAGCTCGGCGCAGGCCTTGACCCACATCGGGTTGATGCACACGCTCGCGAAGCCGTACTTGATCGCCTCGGCGCACAGGTAGCGGATCTGCTCCCAGGTCGCGTCGGGCTTGAGCAACGTGTGGTCGATCAGCCCCGCGATGCGGCCGGAGACCGCTCCGACGCCGACGGCAGCCCCGACGCGGTCGGCGCCGCTCGCGACGACCCCCGAGACGTCGTCGCCGCACACCGCCGCGCAGTGCCCCTGGCGCTCGCAGCCAGCGCACTTGGCGGCGGGCGGGACCATCGGGAAGAGCCCGGACGAGGCCTTGGCCTCGATGCGGCGGGCGATCTCTTCGACCAGTGCGTCCGTGACGGTCATTCCCTGCTCTCCCCTGCGGAAGGCGCGAGCTCGACGTCGTCGACGACCGCGATCACCACCAGCTGCAGCGGGATCTTCGGGTTGTCGAACAGGATGCGCGCGCCGCCGCCTTCCTTGAACACCAGCACCCTGTCGCCCGGACCGGCGTCGACGATGTCGACGGCGACGAGCTCTTTCTTGTCGAGGTCCTCGCCGTCGAGGCCGATCGGCTGGACCAGCAGCAGCTTGTGCGCGGCCAGCTCGGGGTCGCGCATCGTCGCGACGACGTTGCCTTTGACGCGTGCGAGGATCATGTCTCCTCCCCGTAGACCGCGTCGACGATGCCGATCGTCGAGGCGTCGATCGGGACCAGCTCGACCGGCAGCGGGAGCACCGCCTCGTAGGCCGTGATGTACAGCACCCGGTCGCCGGGTCCGGCGGAGACCGTGTCGGCCGCGACGAGCGGCTGGCCCCGCGGCCGGTCCTGCGCGTCGACGGGCTGGATCCACAGCAACCGCACCCCGTCGAGCCGCGGATCCTTCGCGGTCGCCCACAGGTTGCCGATCACCCGCGCCAGCTCTGGCATCGTCCCCTACCTCCGGCTCTGCCCGCGGGCGAAGCGCTTCTCCAGGGCCGCGATCTTGCCGACGCGGCGGCCATGGCGACCGCCGCCAAAGGGCGTGGCGAGCCAGTCTTTGACGATGGCGAGGGCGAGCAGGCTGCCGGTGACGCGTCCCCCCAGGCACAGCACATTCGCGCCGTTGTGCTCGCGGCTGTTGCGCGCGGCGAAGGCCTCGTAGCAGGGCGCGGCGCGGACGCCGGGGACCTTGTTGGCCGCCATGCACGAGCCGATGCCGACGCCGTCGACCATGATGCCGACCCGGGTCTGCGCACGGGCGACCAGGTCGGCGACCTTGAAGGCGTAGTCGGGGTAGTCGACCGAGTCGCCGCTGTGACAACCGAGGTCGACGATGATGTAGCCTTCCTTGCGCAGGGCGTCGCGGAGGAAGTCCTTGAGCTCGATGCCGCCGTGGTCGCAGCCGAGCGCGATCTTGCTCGGCGGGGTGATCTTCCCGGCCGCCGCGGGGTCCGGCCACAGGGGCTGGACGTCGTCGGCGACGGCGGGGGCGCCGGTCGGGGCGGGCAACCTGTCGCCGAGCTCGGCGAGCACGTTGCGCACCGCGCGGCGCAGGGTGGCTCCGTCCATCCGTTAGTCCTCGGCCACCGCCCCGAGCGTGCCGGCGATCTGCCGCTCGCGGGTCTGCGATTCCCTGGTCAGGGCCGCGAGGGTCTCGGTGTGGAAGCCCTCGACGACGGCCATGACGACGGCGTCGACCGGTTTGCCTTCGGTCTGCCGGGTCTGGCGGGCCGAGCTGCCCTTCGCGACCAGCACCAGGTCGCCGACCCCGGCCTGCACCGTGTCGACGGCGATGTCGAAGCCGGACAGCGGCTTCTCTTCGAGGTCGAGATGCCGCACGATCAGGAACTTGAAGCTCGCCACACCCGGGTCCTTGCGGGTCGCCCAGACGGTGCCGATAACGCGTCCGAGGATCACAGGAGGCCTCCGCTCGCTCGACTGAGCCGCCGATTGTAGTGATTGGTCCGCCCTCTCACAAGGCGTTCCCCCGCGGAGTCACTCGGCCACGCGCGACAGGCGCAGGCGCTCGGCGGCCTCCTCGAACAGCCGCAGGTCCGGGGCGAGCTCTTCGGGGAAGTGGGGGAAGAGGACGTCGAAGGCCGCCCGGCCGCGGGTCAGGTCGGCCTCGGCCTCGTCGAGCAGGCCGCGGTCCATCAACGCGAGCGAGGTCTCGAGCAGCATCTGCGCGAGGCTGTACAAGGTCGGAGCCTCGTAGGGCTCGGCGGCGAGCCGCTCGTCGACCAGCGCGACCGCGCTGCGCTGCAGGGCGAGGGCCTCGGCGTAGCGCTCCCGCTCCCACAGGGTGTAGGCGCGGTGCATGCGCGCCTCGCCGAGCTCGGCCAGCCAGGGTTCGGCGGGGAAGCGCTCGAGCAGCTCGTGGCCGAGCTCGTCGACCTTCATCCAGACCGTGTCGGCGCTCGCCCAGGCCTCGCCCTCGGCCAGGTAGGTGGCGAGCTCGGCGTTCCCGTGGTAGACGCTGCGCAGTCGGCCGGGGTCGCCGTCCCGCGCGGCCCGCTCGAGCTCCCGCAGGGCCTCGCGGTAGCGGGGGATCGCGGCCTCGCGCCGGCCGCTCGCCTTGTACACCTCGGCGAGCTTGCCGATGGTCAGGGCGAGGGTCCAGCGGCGGCTCGCGTCGTCGGGCGCCCCCGCGACCAGCCCTTCCATCAGCTCCCCCGCCTCGAGCAGCGCCTCCTCGGCGCGCTCGACCTCGCCGAGGGCGGCGCAGGCCTCGCCGAGGTTGGTCAGGGCAGCGGCCCGGGTGCGGCGCAGGCTCTCGCTGTCCGGCAGCGAGTCGAGCAGCTCGAGGGCCTCGGTCGCGGGCCCCAGCGCCGCGCGCTCGCGGCCGAGGTCGCGCTCGAGCCGGGCGAGGTTGGCGAGCCCCTCGGCGAGGGTGAGGCGGGCGCCGAGGTCGGCGGCATCGGTCCGGGCGATCGCGCGGCGCAGCTCGAGGCTGCCGCGCGCGGCAGCCTCGGCGCGGGCGGCGTCGCCGGAGGCGAGGCTGGCGCCGGCGAGGGCGTCGAGGGTGTAGGCGAGGAGGTCCTGGAGCTCGACGCTCTCGGGGTTCTCGGCGAGCAGGGCGCGGAACATCGCCTCGCTCTCCTCGAGCAGCGCCCGCCCCCGCGCGGGGTCGTGGTCCGCCTCGAAGCCGCCGAGCTGGCCGAGCCCGTAGGCGACCCTGCGGCGTGCCTGGCGCGAGTCGGGGTCGCGCGCGAGCAGCGCGCGCTCGAGCTCGAGGGCCTCGGCGAACAGCGCCCGCGCCTCGTCGGGCGTGCCGTAGTCGACGACGACGTGAGCGACGCCGACCAGGGCGCTGGCGAGCAGCCGCGTGGTCTCCGCGTTCGCGTCCGGCCGCTCGGCCATCGCCCGGCACACGTTGAGGTTCTCGCGGCGCGCCCGCTCCGAGCCTTCGTGGTCGCCCGAGGCGGTGCGGGTCTTCGCGACGTGGCGCAGGCCGTTGGAGAGCTGGATCCAGTAGGCGAGGTCCTCGGGGCGTTCGCGGACCACCGTCCGGGTCAGGGCGAGAGCCTCCTCGGCCGCGGCCGCCGCCCGCTCGGGCTGGCCGACGGCGGCGAGCAGCTCGGACTGCTCGCGCAGGCAGGCGACCAGGTCGACGCGGGTCTCCAGCCTGGCCGGATACGAGGCCGCGATCGACCGGGCGATGAGGAGGGCGTCCTCGACGGCGGCCAGGCCGCGCTCGCTCTCTCCGAAGCGCTGGAGGATGTCGGCCTTGCGCAACAACACGGTGCTCAGCACGTCCCAGGCCCGGTGGTGCGGCTCGCTCTCGATCAGCTCGCGGCAGATCGCCTCCGCCCGGCGCGCCTCCTCGAGGGCGGCGGCCACGTCGCCGAAGGCGCGCAGGTGCAGCTCGCTCAGCCGCAGGCTGACCAGGGCGAGCCCCTCCGAGGCCGCGGCCTCGTCGCCGCCGGCGGCTCGCAGATCCCGCCAGCCGGCGGCCGCCTGCTCGATCATGCGCAGGGCGACGCGGCGGGAGGCCTCGGACTCGAGCTGCTGGTGGGCCGCCTGCACCTCGACCACCAGCAGCTGCAGCGCCTCCTCGGCGAGGGCCCCGCGGCGCTCGGCGAAGGCGCTCGCGGCCCGCGCCTCACTGCGCAGGTCGAGCAGGGCGTGGGTGCGCGCGTCGAGGTCTTCGCGACGGTCCTGGGCGACGCGCCGGTGCTCGGCGAGCCGTCCGTAGCGCCAGCCGAGCACCAGCACGCCTGCGATCAAGCCGAGCAACGCCGCGGCGAGGGCGCCGCGCAGCCCCGTGCGCAGCCGCGCGCGCCGCCGCTTGCCGGCGCTGCGTGCGGCGAGCGCGGCGCCCAGCCGCGCCTCGAGCTCGCGCGTCGCCTGCTCTTCGTCGTCGAGGCCGTGCGCGCGCAGGCCCGCGCACTGGACCTCGGCGAGGGCGAGGTCACCGCGGCGCAGGGCGAGCCGCGCGCAGGTGTGGCGGGTGCGGAAGCGGCCCACGCGGGCGAGGTCGTTGTCCGGCCAGAGCGCGAGCGCCTGCTGGAAGCCCGCCTGGGCGTCCGCGAGCTCTTCGTACAGGCCGCTGTTGCGATCGGCCTCGTGCTCGAAGCGCGCGAGGCAGCGGGAGAGCGTGCTCGCGGCGGTGGCGGCGAGCCGATGGCTCTGGCGATGGCGCAGGACCTCCTCGAGCCCGGCCCGGAAGACGTCGAGCTCTGGCCGCGTCTCCGGCTCCGTGGCCAGCGCGGCGCGGCACAGGGCGACGAGCGGCTCCGGGGCTTCCGCCGGAAAGGAGAGAACGTAGCCGGCGGCCGCCTGCCGCACGGCCGTGAGCAGGCTCGGGGCGCGGTTCGGCGGGACCCCGGTCAGCAGCTCGTAGAGGATCGCGCCGAGCAGGAACACGTCGGTCGCCGGACCGATCCGGGCGCTCTCCCCGCGGGCCTGCTCGGGGGCCATGTAGCAGGGGGTCCCGCAGGGCCCGCCGAGATGCGCGCGGCCGCGCAGGCCGTTGTCCGGATCGACGCTGACGGCCAGCCCCCAGTCGATGATGCTGACCTGGCCGTACGCGGCGAGCATCACGTTCGAGGGCTTGAGGTCGTTGTGGACGACGCCCATGCTGTGCGCGAAGGCGACGCCGTTGCACACCTGGAGCAGCACGCGCAGCTGCTCGGTCCAGTCAGGACGCAGGCCCTCGCCCGCGCCCGCGAGCTGCTCCCGCCAGCTCTGTCCGGTGCTCAGTCGCAGGGCGAGCTCGGGCCCGTCCGGCCCCTCGGCGAGCGCGTAGACCGGGAGGATATTGGGGTGCTCGAGGCGCCCCTGGATGCGGGCCTCGGCGAGGAAACGCGCGCGCGCCGCCGGCCCGGAGTCGCGCGGGACCTTCAGCGCGATCTCGCGGCGCAGCCCGGGCTGCAAGGCGCGGAAGACGTGGGCGCTCGCGCCCTCGCCGAGGCGGGAGAGGCGGACAGGGACCGTCTCCTCGACCGGGGGGACGTCCCGCGCGGGGGCCGTGGCCGACGGCGGGCGCAGGCTGTCGGTCGGGGCCAGGCTGGAGAGGTCGAAGTCGGAGCCGAAGG
>JAUIEM010000406.1 GCA_030428695.1 bacterium | reverse complement strand
TAGGCCTCTCTCCCTCCCGGGTCTCCCCCTCGCGCCGCCTCCTCAGTCTCGAGGTCACAACGACCCTCCGTTCGCGGAGTGGTCGTGGTCGCATCAGGGCGCGTCCGATCTCTTCGTCTCGCCTCCGCTGCCGCCCACTCGAGCCCGGAGCAGGTGATCGGCGCCGATCCAGTCACGTCCACCGTGCCCGCGCCCGGTGCGGTGCTGGAGAAGACGGCTTCCGCCGCGCTTCCGCCCTGCAGGAGCCGCGTGTCCGCGCAACCCATGCCCCCGTCGTCGTCGGCCGCCAGGGATGCGGTGAGGATCCGGGTCCGCCCCGGGACGCAGCCGTTATACTGACGTGCCCCCGCAGCCGAGGACGCGATGCGCTACTTCGACATCACCCCGCCGGTCTCCCCGCGGCTCGCCGTATTCCCCGGCGACGTGCCCTACTCCCAGGACGTGTCGATGGCCTTCGAGCGCGGCGACCACCTGATGCTGTCGTCGATCACCACCACCCTGCACATCGGCGCCCACGCGGACGCCCCGAACCACTACCACGCCGACGGAGCGGCGATCGCTGAGCGCTCGCTCGAGCCCTACCTCGGGCCCTGCCAGGTGCTGCACGTCGCGTGCGCGGACGGCGCGCGCATCCGCGTCGAGGATCTCGGCGCGACCGCGATCGAGGCGCCGCGCGTCCTGTTCCGCACCGACTCCTTCCCCGACCCGGAGCGCTGGCGCGACGGCTTCAACTCCCTGTCGCCGGAGCTGATCGAGCACCTGGTCGCCCGCGGGGTGCGGCTGGTCGGCATCGACACGCCGTCGGTCGATCCGCACGACTCCAAAGACCTGCCCTCGCACCAGGCCCTGTACCGCCACGACCTCAGCGTGCTCGAGGGGATCGTGCTCAGCGCGGTCGAGCCCGGGCTGTACACGCTGATCGCCCTGCCGCTGCGCCTCGCGGGCGCCGACGCCTCGCCGGTGCGCGCGATCCTGCTGCCGGCGGGCTGGTCGCCGGGGACGTGAGGGGAAGCGCCGTCGCGGCGGCGCTGCTGTGCAGCCTGCCGCTCTACCTCGTCCTCGGCTACGGCCTCGATCGCACCGAGCTGAGCCTGCTGTGGAGCGTGTTCGCCGGCCTGTTCGCGCTGTACTTCGCCGTCCTCTGGCTCGCCCGGCCGGAGCACCGCCGCTGGCTGTGGATCGCGGCCGTCCTGTTCCGGCTGGTGCTCGCCTTCGGCCTGCCGACGCTGTCCGACGACTTCCACCGCTTCGCCTGGGACGGCCGGATCAGCCTCCGCGGTGAGAGCCCCTTCGCCGAGCTGCCGGCAGAGCGCGTCGCCCGCGCCGAGGATCCCGGGCTGCGGGAGCTGTACGACGACCTGAACTCGCCGCGCTACTACACGGTCTACCCGCCCTTCTGCCAGGCGGTCTTCGTGCTCGCCTGCGCGCTGTTTCCGAGCTCGCTGCTCGGGGCGGTGGTCGTGATGAAGCTGGTCGTCTGCGCCTGCGAGCTCGCCAGCCTGTGGCTGCTCAGCCTGCTGCTCGCGCGGCTGCGGCTGCCCCCCGGCCGGCTGTGGTGGTACGCCCTCAACCCCCTCGCCATCGTCGAGCTGACCGGCAGCCTGCACTTCGAGGCGGCGATGCTGTGCTTCACCCTGCTCGCCGTCTGGCTCTGGCTACGGGAGCGCTGGCTGCTGGCGGGGCTGGCGCTCGGGGTGGCGGTCGCGGCGAAGCTGACGCCGCTGATGTTCCTGCCGTTCTTCTTCCGCCGCCTCGGCTGGCGGCGCTTCGCGGGCTTCAGCGCGGCGACGGTCGGGGTCGGCGCCCTGAGCTTCGCCCCCTTCCTGCCGCTGCGGGCGGTGCCGCACTTCTTCGACAGCCTGGCGCTGTACTTCCGCACGTTCCACTTCAACTCCGGGCTGTACCGGGTGTTGCGGACGCTGTGCGAGGAGTGGGAGGCGGAGGAGTGGATCCCCGAGCTCGGCCCGCTGCTCGGCCTGGCGGTCGCGCTGGGGATCGTGCTGCTGGCCCTGCTCGAGAGGCGGAAGGACGGGGCGTCGCTGTTACGCAACCTCTACTACGCCCAGGGGCTGTACCTGCTCGGCGCCTCGATCGTCAACCCCTGGTACGTCGTGCCGCTGCTCGGCTTCGAGCTGTTCAGCCGCTGGCGGGCCGCGGCGCTGTGGTCGCTCCTCCTGCCGCTGACCTACCTGACCTATGCGGATCCGCCGCACTACGCCGAGTACTGGGCGGTCACGGCCCTGCAGTACGGGGCCCTGCTCGGCTACCTCGCGGGGCGGATCAGTCGAGGGCCGGGCTCGCGGCGCTCGCACGCTCCCCCGCCTCGACGCGGATGACGCCGGTCTGGTCGGTGAAGAAGCGCCGGCCGGGCTCCTCGAGGGGCTCGGCCCAGGCCTGCCAGCGCGGGCCTTCGGGGGCGACCTGCAGCCGGTAGCCGGCGGCCGCGGCGAGGGAGTCGGAGACCAGCTCGAGAGCGATCAGCTCGTCGAGGGTCGCGAAGTCGTACACGCCGTCGCCCTCGAGGTCGTCCTGGTAGAAGCGGTCCTGGCCCTCGTACAGCAGGCGCAGCTGGGCGATCGCGGCGTCTTCCCGGGCGCGCAGGCGGGCTTCCTGGAAGCGCTGGAGGCCGATCCACAGGAGGCCGCCGCCGATGAGCAGGCCGACCGCGAGCGCGCCGCCCTTCCAACGCCCTGTCCCAGCCATCGCGGCCCTCCCGTGCGTCCCACTATACCACGTGGGGAGGAATCGGCGAGCGCGGGAGGCCGTCGCGGGCCGCGCGTCGAGCGCTTCCTGCACAACCCTCGCCGCGCGTTGCGGACATCTGCTACCATGCGAGGGAGCCACAGGAATGCGCGGGCGGGGGCAATGCATCTGGCCAATCTCGTCGTGATGGGCGGCCACAGCCGGGGAAAGGCGGTGCCGCTGGGCAGCAACGTGATCATCGGCCGCAGGCCGGACGCCACGCTGTGTCTCAAGGACAACGACATCTCCTGGAACCACGCGCGCATCGAGATCTACAACGAGCAGATCTGGATCGCCGACCTCGGCAGCTCGAACGGCACCTTCGTCAACGGCGTGCGCCTCAGCGAGCACTGGACGCCGCTCTACCCCGGCTCCCAGGTCCACTTCGGGAAGGTGCCCGCCCAGATCAGCGAGGTCGCGCGCAAGGAGCCCGAAGAGGTGGGCTGGCCCGCGATCCCCGACGTCGCCGCGCTCAACCTCGACGTGCCGCCGGTCGAGCCCCAGGAGGCCTTTCCCCTGCCGCGGCAGGCCACCCCCGTCGGCGCGACCACAGGCCGCCTGCGGCCCTTCAACCCGGCCTACGCGCCGCCGCCGCAGCGACCGATCAAGGTGACCCACACGCCGCCGGGGGAGCAGACCTACCTGCACCACCCGACGATCAAGGTGCCGAAGCTCAAGACGCCGGACCGCGACCGGCCGCGGATCTTCCTGACCGTCCCCGTGCACAACCTCGACCTCGCGCGCAACTTCTACGGCGCGATCATGGGCTGCAGCGAGGGGAAGAGCACCGGGGACGGGGTGATCTTCGACTTCTGGGGCCACCATATCAAGCTGTACCCCAGCCCCACCGTCGGCGCGGACAATGATGTCGTCGACCGCGAGGGGATCCCGATGCGGCGCTACGGGCTGATCCTCTCCAAGGGCGCCTGGACGCGGCTCGGGCGTCGACTCGAGACGCAGGGGGTCGGCTTCCTCGTCCACCCGTGCACGCGCTTCATGAGCGGCCTGGGCCAGCAGTCGCTGATGATCTTCCAGGACCCGAGCATGAACACCCTCGAGGTCCGCTCCAGCGACGATCCCGACAACGCCCTCCTGCCCTGACTGCCGGTGCAGCGCCCGGGCTTGCATCGCCCTTGGGCGTGGGGGACAATGATGGTCCTTCGCCGCGCCGCGGCGCGCCTGGCGGGAGCCGAACGTGTACTGTGACGCCTGCGCCCACCCCAACCGCTCGGGGGCCCGCTTCTGCGCCGCCTGCGGGCAACCGCTGCCGGTCAGCCAGGTCCAGGCGACCACGCTGAGCGGCGGCGACACCCTGTCCGACGACGCGATCAGCACGATGAGCGGCCAGGCGACGCGGGTGCCCGGCAGCGTGCCGCCGAGCGAGGCCGAGACCGTGCTGGAGAGCCCGGCCGCGGCAGCGGGCTACGGGCTGTTCGCCGAGTTCGTCGGCCAGACGGTGCGCGGCTACCGCATCGAGCGCAAGCTCGGCGAGGGCGGCATGGGGGCGGTGTTCGAGGCCACCCAGCTGCAGCTCAAGCGGCGGGTCGCGATCAAGGTGCTGCCGCCGGCGATGGCCCGCGACCAGAGCCTGATCGAGCGCTTCTCCCGCGAGGCGCAGATCCTCGCCAGCCTCGACAATGCCTACATCGTGCCGATCTTCGACATGTTCACCCACATGGGCCTGTTCTTCATCGTGATGGGCTATGCTGGCGGCGGCTCGGTCAAGCAGCTGTTGCGCAAGGGCACCCTCAGCGAGAGCCGCGCCGCGACCCTGACCTACCAGGCCGCCCTCGGCCTGCACGCCGGCGCCCAGGAGGGCATCGTCCACCGGGACATCAAGCCGGACAACCTGCTCCTGACCCGCAAGGGCCGGCTGAAGATCGCCGACTTCGGGCTGGCGAAGGCGGATGGTGGAGGATCGGCGCTCACCCGCACCGGCTCGGTGATGGGCACGCCGCCGTACATGTCGCCCGAGCAGTGGGAGGACGGGCGGAAGACCGACCACCGCTCCGACCTGTACTCCCTCGGCTGCGCGTTCTACGAGATGCTGGTCGGGGCGCCGCCGTTCACGGGGACGACGCCCGCGAACTTTCTCAAGGCGCACCTGATGGAGAAGATCCCGGACGTGCGCGCCTCGCGGCCCGACCTCGCGCCGGAGACCGCCAGGATCCTCAGCCGCCTGCTCGCCAAGGATCCGAGCGCCCGCTTCGCCGACGGGCAGGAGCTCGCGCGCGCGCTGCAACCCCTGCTCGGCAGCACCGACCCGGTGTCCGGGAGCGACCTCGGCATCGAGCTCGGGGTGCCGACCCAGGAGATGCCGACCGTCCTCGAGCAGCCTCCCCGCAAGCGCAAGCTGTGGGCCTGGCTGGTCGCGATCGTCTGCCTGCTGCTGCTGCCGGGGCTGCTCTTCCACGGACCGCTGCGCGACGCGCTGTTCTCCACAGAGCCTGGTCCGCCCCCGGATCCCGGTCCCGAGCAGCCGCAGGGCACGCAGGCTGACCCGCAGCCGGTCGGGGCGGTGCGTTTCGTGCAGCTCACGCCGGCGACCAACCAGACGCTGACGTCGTCGCCGGTCCTGGTCTCCGGGAAGCTGGTGGCCGACGCCGGCGCCCTGCCGGGCACGCTGTCGATCGACGGCCAGCCGGTCACCATCGGGCCGGACGGGAGATTCTCCCACCCGCTCGAGCTCGCGGACGGGCGCCACACCGTGCGGCTGCAGGCGGGCGCCCACGAGCAGGAGCTCGCCTTCAGCGTCGACACCACGCCCCCGGAGATCTCCAAGCTGCTGCCCGACGCCCTGCGGGTCAAGGGCCCGGCCTTCCCCTTCGAGGTGCTCGTGGTCGCGGACGATGTCGCGGAGGTGCGCATCGCCGGGGAGGTGGTCGTGGCGACCGTCGCGCACCGCTACCGCACCACCCTCGAGCGCCCCCACGGTGCCCACCCGATCGAGGTCGTCGCCCGGGACCTGGCCGGCAACCAGGACACGAAGAGCTGGACCGTCGAGGTCGACAGCGAAGGGCCCGTCATCGAGGTGCTGTCCCCCGCGCAGGGGACCGTGCTCGACGTCGCCGAGGTCCAGGTGCGCCTGCGCTGCGACGCCCCGGACCTCGCCGCCCTGACCGTCTCCGGGCAGCCGGTGGTGGCCGACGGCAAGGACTACTCGATCGTCATCCCGGTCGGCCCCGGCGAGACCAGCCTCGAGCTGATCGCCCGCGACCAGGTCGGGAACGAGACGCGCGATCAGCTGCTGGTGCGGCTCGAGCCGACCGTCGAGAGCTTCGGCTTCGTGTCCCCCGCCGAGGGCGCCCTGTTCGCGGGCGGAGAGGTCGAGGTGTGGCTGCAGGCGCAGCTGCCCGAGGTCGCGCGCGTGACGGTGTCCGGGGTCGAGGCAGCGCGCGACGGCGACGCCTACCGCGCGGTGCTGACGCTGGCCCACGGCAGCCACCTGCTCGAGGCGCGAGCGATGCGCCCCGACGGCTCGTACCTGCAGGCGGCGCGCAGGGTGCGGGTCGACCTGCGCGACCCGGAGCTCCACTTCCTGCGGCCGCTGTCCGGCGACGCCCTGGCCGGGCCCGTCGCGGTCGCGCTGCGGGTAGAGGACGACGAGCTGGTGTCGGTGACGGTCGCAGGGGTCGAGGCCCGCAACCTCGGGGACTCCTGGGAGGTCGAGCTCGAGCTGGCCGAGGGTGAGCACCAGCTCGAAGCGGTCGCGACCGACCGGGCCGGGCACGAGACCCGCAAGCAGATCACGATCTCCGTCGACCGTTCCCCGCCCCGCGTGACGGTCCGGGCCGAAGGCAGCGGCGCGGATGCCGTGATCGTCGTCGAGAGCGACGAGCCCCTCGGCCAGATGCGGGTCGCCGGGGGACCCTGGCGGGAGGTGACGGGAACCAGCCTCCGGCTGCCGTCCCCGGTCGCCGAGGGCCTCGTCCACGTCGAGGTCAAGGACCGCGCCGGCAACCTCCAGAGCGGGCAGACCACGGTCGCCCCCGCCGCGCCGCGCACGATCCGCGTCAGCTCGGTGCGGGCGGACTGGTGGAACGCGACGGCCGAGCAGACCCGCGCCGCCGGGAGCCACCGCCTGCCGGTCGCGATCAGCGCCGGGCGCGACCTGCGGCTGGTGCTGGTGCCGGCGGGCCGCTTCACGATGGGCTCGCCGCCCCACGAGCCGACCCGCCAGGCCGACGAGCAGGCCCACGAGGTCGAGCTGACATACAGCTTCTACATCGGCGACGCCGAGGTCAGCCAGGAGGAGTTCCGGGCGCTGATGGCCTACGACCCGTCCAGCGACGAGGGGGAGCCCCGCCAGCCGGTCGAGAACCTGACGTGGGTCGAAGCGGTCGAGTTCTGCAACCGGCTGTCCGAGCGCGAAGGGCTCGAGCCCGCCTACGCCATCGACGAGGACGGCGTGCGCTTCCTCGGCCTGCACCGCCTCGGCTACCGGCTGCCGACCGAGGCCGAGTGGGAGTACGCCTGCCGCGCGGGGACGACCGGCGAGTTCTGGCTCGGCGCGAACCTCCGCGGCCGCGAGGCGAACTACGACGGCAAGGACCCGATGCCGGGCTACCCCGAGCAGAAGAAGTACGGCAAGCCGCGCAACGCCCGTGACCACAAGCCGAACGCCTTCGGCCTGTTCAACACCCACGGCAACGTCTACGAGTGGTGCAACGACTGGTACGGGCCCTACCCGGAGGGGCCGGTCAGCGACCCGACCGGCCCCGCGGAGGGCGCGCGCCGGGTGATCCGCGGCGGCTCGTACACCAGCGCCGCGGGGCTCTGCCGCTCGGCCAGCCGCGGCTCCCGTCGGCCCGGTGACAGCCAGGGCTTCATCGGCTTCCGCGTCGCGCGCACCATCCCGTAGGCGTTCTTTCCCGGCGCCGTCCAGCCTTCGGCGCCAGCATCTCCCCGCGTTCCGGGGCGGGGGCGGGCCTCCTCGCGCCCGCGCGCGCACGGCGCTAGAGTGGAAGGTGGATGAGCGACGAGGGAGGCCGATGCAGAGTATCGAGTGCAAGTGCGGAGCGACGCTCAAGGTGCCCGACATCCCCGGCAAGGCGGTCCGCTGCCGCAAGTGCCGGGCGATCCACAAGGTCCAGGCGCAGGCCCCCGTCGTGCGCACCCGCTCCGCCCGGGAGCCGAGCAAGTTCTCGGCGGTGCTCCCGGTGCTGCTCTCCCTGGTCGGGGTCGCGGCGCTGGTCGCGGTGCTCTTCTTCGTCCTGCCGAGCAATGACGAGCCCGGCGAAGATCCCGCCCCGAACGAGGAGACGGCCCCGCCCGACAGCTCCGGGATGTGAGTGAGCTCAGCGGGACTTGTGAGCCGCGAGCGCCGCGACGGCGCGCTGCCGCGCCTCGGCGACCTGCGCGTCGAAGTTCCCCAGGCTCCAGAAGCGCGCGCCGGAGGCCGGCGTCTCGACCACCGTCACGCCCTCGGGCACGGGCTCCGGCTCGAGGTCCCGGCTCGAGGCGACGAGGTGCAGGAGCACCCGCTTCTCCGGGCGCAGCGTGCGCCAGGCGCGGACCCCGGTGCGGTCGACGATCCCCCCATCGGCGAGGCGCGCACGCCCGACGCGGACCGGGGCGAAGAGCCAGGGGATCGCGCAGGACGCCGCGACCGCCTCGGGCAGCGGCCCTGACGAGACGAGGCGGTGGGCGCCGCCCCGCGCGATGACCCCGACCGCGAAGGGGCGCCCGAGGCTCTCGAAGCGCGCCGGCAGGAGCTCGCGAAGGCGCGCGACCATCGCCCGGAGCGAGAAGGCGCCGCGCCAGACGGGGAGGTGCGGGCGCAGGTAGGCGAGCGGCCGCCGCGCGGACAGCACCTGGCCGATCTCTGCGGCGGGCCGCCCGGCCGCCCAGAGGGCTCCGACCAGGGCGCCCGACGAGGTGCCGCAGATGCCGTCGACCGCGAGGTCGCGTTCCTCGACGGCCTGGAGGAAGCCGACGTGGCGGGCGAAGGCGAGGAAGCCGGAGGAGAGGATGAGGTCGGTCACGGCAGGCTCGATGTCTATTCGTCTCGCTGCAGCTCGATCGTCAACGGCACGATCTCCCCGTCCGCGACCTCGAGCTCGATCGGCTCGACAGGCAGAAAGCCGGGGATCGCGCCGACGGTGATCCGGTAGCGCCCCGGCGCGAGGATCTGGATCTCGAAGGGCCCGGCCTGACTTCCCCCCGCGCCGCCCGTGCTGGTGTCGGGGCCGA
>JAUIEM010000687.1 GCA_030428695.1 bacterium | reverse complement strand
CCGACCTGGCCGAGTGGCCCTACCCCCGCAGCCAGATGGTGCCGCTGACCGAGGTCGTGCACGACCGGCTGAACGTCGAGGTGTTCAGGGGCTGCACCCGGGGCTGTCGCTTCTGCCAGGCCGGGATGATCACCCGGCCGGTGCGCGAACGCCCTGTCCGCGGCGCATTCCAGGGGGTTGAACATGCCGAAGGAGACCCGACGAGAGCTGCGTCGCGAGGCCTGCGGCGCGGTCTTCCAGGCCCAGAAGCCGCGGTGCGCGTGCGGGGAGCGGGTGCGCATCCCGCTCGCCACGCGGGGTCGTACCCGCCTGTTTCCCTGCCCGGGTTGCGGCCGCGCGTCGCCGGGCCCGCGCACGGGACGCTGCGGAGCCTCCGGAGGGCTGAGCCGGCGCCCGGCGGCCCTCGGGCAGAGGAGGGGTGGGCGAGCGCCTCAACGCGCGGCCCGCGCGCTCCGCGCGTCCTCCGGCTCGCCCCGGCAACCTGCGCGGCAGGTCGCGACACACCGGGGAAAGGTGGTATGCTAGCCCCAACCCCCAGAGAGGATCTCGCATGGATCATGCCCCCGACAAACACCGTGTGCGCACCGTGCACCCGGGGGAATTCGAGCCCGAGAAGCACTTCTATCCGCGCGTGCTCAACGCCCACATCCACCCGATGGTGCGCTTCTTCCTCGGCCTGAGCAACGAACGCATCGCCGAGCGCTACTGCCACATGCATCCGGAGGCGAACCGCGAGGCGGTGCACCGCACGCTCGCCACGTCTCCGCGCTGGTTCCGGTGGGGTGGGGCGGACCTGTTCCCGTCGACCACCGAGCACGGCCAGCGCAAGATCGTGTTGATCGAGACCAACTCCTGCCCCTCGGGCCAGAAGTCGATGCCGCAGCTCGACGAGAACCAGGAGCAGGCGGCCTACCGCACGCTGCTCGCGCGCTCGTTCGTTCCGCTGCTCCAGAAGCGCTCGCGGCTCGGCCCGGGGGGCCTCGCGGTCCTGTACGACAAGAACGAGATGGAGACTTCGGGCTACGCCGCGACGATGGCGGACCTGACGGGGGAGGAGGTGTTCCTCGTCCCCTTCTTCGACGGCGCTGCCGACCCCAACGCGCGCTTCACCGACGAGCGCGTCCTCGAGGTCCGGACCGCGGACGGGACCTGGACGCCGATCCGGGCGGCCTTTCGCTACGTGACCCAGCGGCCGTGGAACCGCATCCCGCCGTTCACCCGCACCCTCCTGTTCAACCCCGTCGCCTGCTGTCTGGCGGGCGGGCGCAACAAGATGCTGGCCGCGAAGGCCTACGATCTCTTCAACGCCGATGCCGAGCGCGACGGCCTCTCCATCCGCCTGCCCGAGACGATCTGGGACGTCGGCCTCGCCGAGGTGCCGCTGTGGGTCGAGAGGATGGGCGGCAAAGCCGTCGTCAAGAACCCCTACAGCAACGCGGGCCAGGGGGTCTACACGATCACCAGCCCCGAGGAGCTCGACGCCTTCCTCAAGCTCGAGCATCGGTACGAGCGCTTCATCGTCCAGGCCCTGATCGGCAACCGGACCTGGAGCTCGCGGTCGAAGGGAGGACACCTCTACCACATCGGGACGATGCCGAACAAGAAGAAGCGCATGTTCGTCGCCGACATCCGCTTCATGGTGTCGGGCAGCCCCGAGGGCTTCTTCCCGGTCGCGATCTACGCCCGT
>JAUIEM010000405.1 GCA_030428695.1 bacterium | reverse complement strand
TGCTGCGCGACGCCTGAGCGCCGCCTCCCGGGGGCGTCCCCGGCGAGCGAGGGGCCCGGGTGGCGGCGGCCCCGCGGATATGACATACTGCGGTTCTCTGTGCGGGGGAGCGCGATGAAGGTCCTGGTCGTCGACGACAACCGCATCGGCTGTGTCGCCCTGCAGGCGCAGATCTCCTGGGCCGAGAAGGGCTGGAAGGTCGAGAGCCAGCCGCTGGTCTCCAAGGCGATCGAGGCCCTCGCCCAGCGGCCCTACGACGCGGTGCTGTGCGCCGCGAAGCTGCCCGATGCCGACGCGCTGTCCCTGCTCGAGCGGCTGAACGAGAGCGGCGAGCCCTACCCTCCGATCGTCGTGCTCGGCGAGGAATCCCCGGACGAGGCGGGCCCGCCCCTGCTCGGCGCCGGCGCCCAGGACTACCTGCACAAGCCCAGCGCGGGCGGGACCCAGATCGTGCGCGCCCTGCGCTTCGCGATCGTCCGCTCGCAGCAGCGCGGCGACACCAGCCACGAGCGGCCGGACAGCCGCACGAGCATCGTCGCCGAGCGCGAGCCGCTGACCGAGCTGTACAACCGCCGCGGCCTCGAAGATCTGCTCGAGCGGGTGATCGACGACGCCCGCGAGAGCGGCCGGGCGCCGAGCGCGATGCTCGTCGACTTCGAGAACATGCGCGCGCTCGCGCAGTCGTTCGGGCTCTACGTGGTCGACCAGCTGATCCTGGTCATCGCGGACATCCTGCGGGATATCGTCGGGCAGGAGGGCGAGCTGGCGGTGATCGACGGCGAGTACTTCATCGCGATCCTGCCCGGCATGGTCCTCGACAACGCCTCGGGCCTCGCGCAGCGGGCGGTCGACGAGCTGGCGAACGTGTCGATTCCGCTGCCCTCCGGCACCGCGCGCCCGACGACCACGGTCAAGGTCGCGCGCCTGCCGGCCACCGTCGAGACCGTGCACGACCTGCTCGACGCGATCCAGCTCGCCGAGCCGGAGGCCTTCGAGGAGGCGGACATCGTCGCCCACCAGCGCGTCGACGGCGGGCTCGTGGCGATCGACCGGCTGACCAGCATCCTCGAGTCCGACGACAAGCTCGAGGTCATCCACCAGGTCGTGCTCGATATCAAGCAGCAGCGGCCGTTCATCCACGAGCTGTTCGTCCGCGGCCTCGACGAGCTGCACCAGCCAGCGAAGATGTTCGCGGCGGCGCGCGAGCTCGAGCTCGAGACCGACCTCGACCTCAAGTGCCTCGAGCTCTGCCTGCGCAGCGCCCCGCACTTCCCCCAACGCACGGGCCTGTGCGTCAACGTCCTGCCGCAGACCATCCTCGCGACCCGTCCGGAGACCCTCGCCAACGCCTGCCGGCACAACGCGCCGGACCACATCGTGATCTTCGACATCAGCATCCGCCGCATCACCGGGAACCCCTCGCCGCTGTTCCGGGCGCTCGCGAAGCTCGACAAGCTCGGCATCCCGACCTCCCTCGACCACGTCGACGTCAGCAAGAGCTCGATGCGCGCGATCACGCTGCAGAAGCCGCGCATCGTCAAGACCAACCCGGACATGATCCTCGGCATCGCCAAGGACCCGGTCAAACGGCAGAACCTCCAGCGCCTGCTCGCCAAGGTCAAGTCCGTCGGCTCCGAGCTCGTCGCGCTCGGTGTCGAGAACGAGGACGACCTGCGCGAGGTGCGCAGCCTCGGGGTGCGCTTCGGCCAGGGCTACCTGATGGGGCGGCCCGAGCCCCTGCCCGAGCGCCCCCAGGCGGCCGGTTGACGGCCACCGTGCGCCTCCTCCTCCTGCTCCTGACCTGCGCCTGGGGCCAGAGCGTCGCGCGGCTCGGCGCGGACGACCCGGCGGAGCGGGACGCCGCCCTGCGCGCCTTCATCGGCACCGGCCCCGAGGCCCTGGCGCGCGGGCTCGCCTCGACGGACGCCGAGATCCGCCAGCGCTGCCGCGAGCTCGCGCGCACGAACCCCTGGAACATCGACGCCCTGCTGGTCGCGGGCGCGGGCGAGGAGCTCGCCCGGGTCGCCGACGGCAGCGCCGGCCCCGCCGATGTCGTGCGGATCGCCCGCTACGGTGTGCTCGCGCGGCCCGTGCTGCGGTCGTTGCTGGGGGAGGACGCCTCGCGCCCCGTGCTCCGCGAGGCCCTGCGCCAGCTCGGGGTGCTCGGCGAGCCGGCGGAGGACATCCCGCGCCTGCTGCCCTGGCTGCGCGAGGCGGACACCGGGCCGAGCGCCCTGTACGCCCTGCGCCGGCTGTCCGCCGGCCTCGGCTGCGGCCCCGACCGCCCGACGGAGTTCCTCGCCGCCACCGGCTGCGAGCCGGCCACCCTGCTCGGCGCCCTGGCGCGGACGGCGACCGATCCGCGGCTCGAGGTCCAGGTCGAGATGTGGCGGTTGCGCGCCGCCTGGGGCGTGAAGGGGGCGGAGGAACGCGCCGGGGCGCTGCTCGAGCGGGCCTGCGCAGCGCAGCCCGGCGAGCCCTGGCGGCATCACGCCCTGGCGGCGAGCTGCGGGCGGCGGGGCGAGCCGGAGCGCGGCCTGGCGGCGCTCGCGCCGCTGCTCGAGGCGCCGTCGCCGGGCACCCTGCGTGCGGCGGCGGCGCTGTGCTTCGCGGCCGGGCGCCCCGACAGCGCACGGGTGCTGCTCGAGCGCTCCCTGGAGCGCGCCCCGCGCGACGCCTGGAGCCGGCACCGCCTCGGGCTGTGGCTGCACCGGGCCGGCGACAGCCGCGCGGCCCTTGCGCAGCTGACGCGCGCCGCCGAGGACGGCCTGCCTCTCGCCGAAGCCTTCGGCGCCCTGGCCTGGGTGCTCGCCGACGCGGAGGATCCCGCCGTTCGAGACGGCGCCCTGGCGGTGTCCTGCGCCGCGCGCGCCCTGCGGTTGCGGCCCGGGCATCCCGAGCTGCTCGGCGTGCTCGGCGCCGCGCAGCTGGCCGCCGGCGCCCCGGAGGAGGCGATCGCGCCCCTGCGGGAGGCGGAGCGCCTGTTCCGTGCCCGCGGCGAGGACGACGCGGCCCGGCGGGAGCTCCTGCAGCTCGCGCGGGTGCACGCGGCCCGGGGCTCGTCCGGCCAGGCGCGCAGCCTGATCGAGCGGGTGCGCCAGGAGGATCCGGGGCATCGCTGGCTGGCGCGGGCGGAGGCGGCGTTGGAGTGAGGCCCCGCGTCGGGGTGCTCGGCGTCGAGGGAGTGGGCGCCGCGCAGGGAGACGGTCAGGCCGCGCAAGATCCGGCTGTCACGGCTCCAGAACGCCGTCTTGTGGCTGCTCGAGGACGGGCCGACGGGGAGCTGCCGATGTTGGCAAGGACCTTCGTCGAGGCTGGCGAAGCGGTGGAGACCTCTCGTCCCCCGGCCGGTCGACGGTCGGTCTTCCAGGATCTCGCGGACGGCTCCATCCGCGTCTCGCTCGCGCTGGCACAGGCCCTGGATGGACTTCTCCGCCTGGGTTTCGTCCGGTGGTACAAGGACCACGGCCGCGGGGCGGCTGACCAGCTGCGCACGCTACCCCCTACGGTCGATGCGCTCAGGGCCTGTGCGGGTCCGCGTCACGGCTGGGGGCCTCGAAGCGACGCCCCGGTCACGGGGATCATGCTGACCGCGACGGAAGAGGCGAACCTGACCCGCTCAAGCGCTCCTCCTGCATCAGGACCCGTCGCCGAAGTTCTCCAGCAGCCAGCCCGGGAAGTCCTCGACCTCCCGCAGCGGCGCGGCGGCAGGATCTTCGGCGAGGAAGGCGCGCAGGCTGGCGAGCGCGTCGAGGCTCCCGTGCTCCTGGAAGAGCGTAGCGAGCGCGGCGAAGGCCTCGCGCGCGAGGCCTCCCTCGCCGCGCTCCAGGCGCAGCCGGGCGAGCCGTTCGAGGGCGTTGAGGCGCGCTCGCGCGAGGCCTGCGTGCCCGGGCACGAGCTCGACGAGCCGCTCGTGGAGGTCGAGTCCCGCCAGGGCGTGGCGCAGGCGCTCGTCGAGGTCCTCCCCGGCGCGCACCAGGTTGAGGTGGAACTGGGAGAGGTCGTAGAGGCTCTGGGGGCTGCCGTCGCCGCTGGCGGTCAGCTCTTCCACCGCGGCGAGGGCGGAGCGGTAGACGGACCGGGCGTCGTCGGCGCGGCCGGCGGCCCAGTACGCGTCGCCGAGCCGATCGGCGACCACGGCGCGCTCGCGGCGGGCGGTGCGGCTGTCGGGGTCCGCTTCGTGCTTGCGGACGAGCTCGTCGAGCATCTCGCGGAACACGGTCGCGGCCTGCTCGGGCTGCTCGGCGCGCAACCAGGCGTCGCCGAGCATGTTGATCGCGAAGGTGTAGCTCTTGACCAGCTCGCGGTCGTCCCGCAGCCGCTCGAAGCGGGGCCGGGCCTCGTCGAGGAAGCCCGCGGCGCGCGTGGGCTGGTCGGCCTGGGCGGCGAAGCGCGTCGCGGCGATGAGCGCCCCGACCGCGTCTGCGGTCGGGCGGCGCCGGTCGGGGGCGGCGTCGGCCAGCGGCACGAGCAGGGCGACCGCGGCCTCGAAGGCGTCGGCGCCAGCGGCGTGGCGTCCGGAGTCGCCGCGCACGCGTCCGATGTCGATGAGGGCGACGCCGAGGTGGCGTCGGGCCTCCGCGTCGGCCGGGTCGATGGCCGACAGCTCTTCGCACAAGGCCAGGGCCGCGCGGTACTCCGCCTCGGCGTCGGGCGCGCGGTCGAGCCGCTCGAGGGCGGCGCCGGCTCGCTTGTGGGCGATGGCCAGGCTGCGCCGGTAGCGGACGGTCTCCGGATGCTCCGCGACCAGCGCCTGGCCCAGGGCGCGCGCCCGCTCCGCCTCGCGCAGGGCGGCCTCGCTGTCGCCCTGCGCGACCAGCGCCGTCGAGAGCTCGTTGCGGATCGAGGCCTCGACACCGCGCGCCGAGGCCCGGACAGAGTCCGCGGCGGCGGCCGCGCCGACCGCCTCGAGGGCCGCAAGCAGGTCTTCGCGGGCGGCCTCGAGGCTGCCCCGTGCCTGCTGGATCGTCGCGCGCAGACACAGGGCGCCGGCGAGCTCCTCCAGCGCCTCGGCATCCTCCGGGTCGCGCAGGACGGCGCGCCGCTGCAGGGCGACATCCTCGTCGCTCAGGGGCAGCGCGCGGTCGAGCTCCTGCCGGCGCCGGTAGAGCTCGCTCAGGCGTTGCAGCGCGGCCTTGTAGGAGGAGACCGTGCGGTGATCGCTGGGCGCGCGTTCCCACAGCTGCCGCGTCAGCTCGACCGCCCGCCGGTAGCTCTGCTCGGCTTCCGCCAGCCCGAGGCGGCGCTCGGCGTCGCCGCACTGGGAGATGCAGGCGGCGAGGTGGAAGATCGCGCGCCAGCTCTCGCGATCGGCGCGCCACAGCTCCTCGAGCACGGCCCGCTGGCGACGGTAGACCGCGTACGCGGCCTCGGTCTCGCCGCGCTCCATGTGGCTGCGGGCGACGTGCCCGAGGGCGTCGCCGAGCTCGGTGCGCAGCGCCTCATCCCGCGGCCGCAGGGGGAGCAGCCGCTCGCAGATGGCGACGGCCGCCTCGGCGTGGCGGGTGCTCCGCGCGTTCTCGCCCTCGCTGCCGAGCTGCCAGCAGAGCTGCGCGTGCAGCAGGCTGAGGGCGCGTCCGAGCGGAAAGGTCCCGGGCTGCGCCTGCCAGCGCGCTTCCGCTGCCGGCAGCGCCTCCTCGAGCAGGGCGATCGCCGCCGCCCGGTCCGCACGGCCCAGGGCGTTGGCGCGCATCACCAGGCAGGTGGTCGCCAGCTCGTGGGCCTCGGCCCGCGCGGAGTCGGCGGCGATCTGCTCGAAGCGTCCCTGGGCCCGTTCGAGCAGCGCGAGGTTGGCGCTCCGCCCCTCGGTGGTCGCGCGCACCTGCGCCAGGGTCAGCAGGCTGAGGGCTGACGCGTGGGACAGTCCCTCCTCGCCCATCTCCGTGTCGATCAAGAGCTCCAGGCCGCGCTCGGCGGTGGACAGGATCTCCTCGGCCCGGGCGAGCGACCGCGCGTCGCCGGCGCGCTCGACCAGGGTCCGGGCGACCTGGACCATCAGCTGGTCGAAGCCCTGCCGGGCGATCGCGCCGCGGGCCTCGGCGCGCCGCGCCTGTTCGACCGCCTTGCCGCGCTCCTCGTCGATGACCGCGAGGTTGTGGGTGATCTCGGCGTTCTTGACGAAGAAGATGGCCGCGGCCGCCCCGAGGCTGACGAGCAGGCCGAGGGTCACCGCCACCAGGGTGCGCCGCAGCAGCCGCGCCCGGCGTCCGGCCCGGCGACGCGCGGCGTGGGCCGCGGCCAGCTTGCGGCGCCGCGCGCCGACATCGGGGCCCGGCTTCCCCGGCAGCGCCTCGAGCTGGTCGAGCTGGGAGCCGGCCAGGCCGAGGTCGCCGCGCTCGAGGGCGCAGTCGGCGTAGGCCAGGTGCGTCTCCCAGCGCCCGGCCCGCGCCTCGGGGTTCGCCTCCCACAGCTGGCGGGCGTGGTGGAAGCCGGCGAGGGCCTCGGCGAAGCGCTGGTAGCCGTCCCGCGCGGCCGAGGCCTGCAGACGCCGCCGGGCCTCCGCGCTGATGGCCAGGCTCTCCTTGTGCTGGAGATAGGCGCGCAGGGCGTCGCCGAAGCTGCGCACGTCCGCGAAGCGCGCCTCCGGCTCCGCCGCGAGGGCGCGCGTGCACAGCGCGCGCAGCTCTTCGGGAAGCTCCTCCGGCAGCGGCGCGTAGCGGCCGGCACCGGCGGCCTCGATCGCGAGGGGCAGGGCGCCGCCTCGCGGCGGCCGCCCACACAGGACCCGGTACAGGGTCGCGCCGAGCAGGTAGACGTCGGTCCAGGGGCCCACCGCCGGCCCGTCGCCGCGCGCGAGCTCCGGGGGCATGTAGGCGGGCGTGCCGCACGGGGAGCGGATGGCGGTGGTCGGGCGCGTCGGCGCCGAGCGCCCCGGCAGCTCGGCCGCCAGGCCCCAGTCGACCAGCAGCACCTCGCCGAAGGGGCCGAGCATCACGTTGCCGGGCTTGATGTCGAGGTGGACCACCCCGCGGCTGTGGGCGAAGGCCAGGGCGTTGCACAGGGCGAGGAGGATGTCGAGGTGGCGCGGAAGATCGTCGGGCGCCGTGACGAGGAGCTCTCTCCAGCTCTGGCCCTCGACCAGCTTCATCGCGAGGAAGGGCTCGCCGTCGTCGTCGGCGTCGAGGTCGTAGACCGGGACGATGTTCGGGTGCTCGAGGCGCCCACACAGCAGGGCTTCAGCAGTGAAGCCCGCGCGTGCGGCAGGACGGCGGTCCGCGCGCAGCTTCTTGACCGCGACGACCCGCTCGAGGCGGCGCTGCCGCGCGCTGTACACGGTTCCCATGCCGCCCTGTCCGAGCACCTCGAGGCGGGCGAAGCTGTCCTCGTCGGGGCCACCCGGGCTCCAGGGCTGCGCCGGGGCCTGGTCGGTCGCGTGGGCGGCGGGCCGGAAGCTCGACTCGCTGCTCAGCGACTCCCAGTCCGCTCCCGCTCCGAGCGTCTGTTTCCACAGCGACACCAACGGTCCGCCCATCCCCTGTCCCCCGGCTTTTCAGGAGAGGATACCGCAGATGGGCCGGCGCCCGTAGTCGGGGACCGCTCGGCAGGGCGCAACAACAACACAGAAGTCGTTCCGGAGGACCAGGCGGGCCCTCGACGTCCTCTTCCTGGGTGGACGACAGCCCGCGTTGGCTCAGGTTTCAGACGGTTGCTTTCGGGCAACCTGCGTCCGACGCGGTCGTGTCCGACAAGTTGATGAAGTGGAACCCCTCACCGGGGGTCAGGGACGGATAGCGTGCACGCCATCCTTCTCCGCATCTTGGCGCGGGCGACCGCAGGCAGGCCTCCGACCGCCTCACTGCGCGCGAACGCCTCTTCCGTCCGGCGGTCTACTCCCGCACCGCGAGATCGACACGGTCGTGGCGGGAGAGGGTGAGCTCGAGCGCCGGGGACGGGACGGCAGCCAGGTCGCGCAGGAGCTGGTCCAGACTTCCGGCGTAGGCGATGTCGTACTCGGCGGTTCCCCGCTGCACGCGGCGCAGGTGGCAGGATCGCAGCCGCGGCGAGGCCTCCCACTGAGCGGGGAGCAGCGCCGAATCCTGCGCCTGCAGACCGCTGACGAAGACCAGCATGTGGCGCACGCCGCTCTCGGCCCAGCCTGTGGCCAGCCGCTCCTCGAGCGCGTCACAGAACGACGCGGCGAGCTCCCCGAGCTGCGTCGGGTCGTCACTCGCGTCGCGCGACGCGAGCTCGACCCGCCCGCCGATACGCCGTCCGGTCTCACACCGCGTGGCCCCGCCCGTGAGCAGGTAGATCCAGCGTGTCTCGGGACGGGCGCCGCCCACGGCGTAGCGCTTGTTCAGCTCGCAGCGGACGAGACAGCCGACCCCGTGCTGCTCGTACAGGGCGCTGCCCGCTGGGTCCGTGGCCGCCTCCGCAGCCACCGCGCTGGATTCGACGATGGGGAAGCCCCGGCGCGCGAGCTCTTCCTCGACGAGCGTGCGGAAGTCCTCGCCGAGCTCGGGGGCGACGCCGGGCGTCGTGGTGCAGACCAGCAGCACCGCCGGCGTCGGGGGGGCCGCCTGACCGGCGTGCCGATCCCCCGCATCGACGGCGGACGGCGACCCGTCCTCCGGGGAAGGGGCGCGGCAGCCCACCGACGGGCCGAGCGCCCAGAAGAGAAGACACGCGACCGCGATCGCTGGATGTCTGGACATGGTCCCTCCCGTCTCCGTCCCTCTTTCGCGAGGGTCCGGCTGCTCCATCTCCTACACGACCTGCACCGCCGCGTCCATCGCAGGACCCGACCCTACACGCTCCAGTGCGCGAGGGGCCGCCCGATCAGCTCCCGCAGCCGCGCGGTGTCCGGCCGCAGCGCGTCCTCGAGCCGGGCGCGCAGGGCCGCGTCGGGGACGGGCCGCTCGACCGGGCGCGACAAGGGCCGGTAGACGAGGCGGCCGAGCTGCCGGCGCCAGTAGCCGGGCACGGCGCGCAGCAGCCAGGGGACGCGGGTCAGGTCGCGGATCCACTGGGCGACGGGGCCCTTGCGCC
>JAUIEM010000404.1 GCA_030428695.1 bacterium | reverse complement strand
CCGCCAGCGTCGGCGCGTCGCCGGTCGATCCGGAGATCGCGGTGCGGGTGGTCGCGCGGCGGCAGAGCTTGCCGTCGAGACATGTCCTGAGCAACTCGTTCGCGTTCGGCGGCTCCAACGTCAGCGTGCTGCTCGGCGGCCCCTCGTCGGGCGGGGGAGGCGTCGGGTGAGCGCGCGCTTCGAATTCACGATCGCGGGGGCCTCGCTGTGGACGCCCGGCTACGTCGAGCCGGCCGCGTTCTCGCGACGCGCGCGCGACGAGGCGATCACGAAGCCGGCGGCGATGCTGCTCCCAGCTCGACTGCGCCGGCGGACGAGCTTGTTGACGCGGATGGTCGCGGACGTGTTCGCGCAGGCGGCGGAGCAGGCGAGCGTCGAGCGCGGCGCGGCGGGGGTGGTGTTCGCCTCGGCCTACGGCGAGATTCAGACCACGGGCACGCTGCTGAGGTTGTACTTGTCGACGAGCTGCGCGACCTTCTCCTGGTCGGTGCCGGTGTCGCAGGAGATCACGCGCTCGGTCATGAAGGAGCGCAGGGTCGCGTCCGGGTTCTGGGAGAGGATGTCGCGGATCGAGACCACGCCGATCAGCTTGTCCGCATCGCCCGTGATGTAGGCGACATGGATGGTCTCGGCCTCGGTGTCGCTCTTGATGGCGGGCAACACCTCCGCGACGGTGCGGTCGGCGGGGAAGCTGAGGTACTCGGTGGTCATCAGCCCGCCGGCCGATTCGGGATGGTACTTCTTCAGCGCCTCGATGCAGCCGCGATGCTCGCTCTCGACCTGGGTCAGGATCTTCCGGTGATCCTGCTCGGGCAGAAGCTCGAGCAGGTCGACGGCCTCGTCGGGCTCCATCGCGTCGATGACGCGGGCGATCTTCTCGTGGTTGAGGCTGAGCAGGACCTTCTTGTAGACCTCGAGCGGTAGCTCCTCGAAGACCTCGGCGGCCTCTTCGTCGCCGAGGACCTGGACGACCTCTTCGGCCACCTCGCTCGAGCTGTAGGAAAGGTACTCCGCGATGTCGGGGGCGTAGGCGTTCGCCGGCAGGCCCTCGGTGCCCACCTCGCTGCGCGTGATCTTGATGGTCTTGTCCGGCATTGCGGTTCGGTTTTCCATAACGTGAGAGGCCGCCCACTACCCCTTGGAAGCGGACGGTCCTGGCGGCGGACCAGACGAGTGTGCGGCGCGGAGATCTGCTAGCCGAAGATCTCGTCGAGGGCCTGCTGGTCGAACTCCTGGCGGCGGTCGGGCTTCTTGCGCTCGACCTTCGGGCGCCGCTCCATCTTCTTGAGCAGGTCACTGAGCTTGTTGGTCGCCTGCTTCGCGTACAGCCGGACCATGCCGGTCGTGGTCCGGTCATCGAAGATCGTCACGACGATGGTCGGATCGACCAGCATCAGCTGGATGTTGATCTCCTTGCCCTGGTGGAACAGCACCGGGAAGGCCTCCTCGCCGAGCTGGCGGGCCAGCTCCCGGGTCGCGGCGAAGCTACCCGCGACCAGCGCGGAGATCGTCTCCAGGTTGATGTCCGAAACCGAGCCGACCTGCGCCACCAGGTGACCTGCTTTGTCGATCAGGATATTGCACCGCGACTCAGAGAGCCTCATATACTCGTCGAGGATTGCCATGATCTGGGGAATGTAGTCCTGGTAGAAGATCAGGCGTCTCTGCCGCAGGAGTTCGCTGTCAGAAGAAATTGTCGGATCCCCCAGAGTTGGATACCCAGGCCGCGGACTTCGATGGAGCGGCTCGCGGTGGCACGTTACCGCGGCACGCCCGGCGTCTAGAACAGCTGATCCCAGTAGATCGCGAGGACGATGCCGAGGCCCGCGAGCAGGGCGACCAGGATCGCGATCTTCTTGACGTCCGTTTCCGGCTTCCCGCCGCCACCGCTCTTCTTCGCCGACCGGCCGCCTCCACCGCTGCTGCTCGCGGGCCGCGAGCGAGCCGGAGGCGATGCGTCACGCCGACGCTGCATCGGCTGCGGCTCGGGCAGGCCACGGCGGATCCGTCCGGGCCGCTCGGCCGGCGGCGGAGCCGCACGCTCACGCGCCGGCGGCTGGCTACGGGGCTGGCTGCGGCCCGGCGACGCGACGGCGGCGCCACGTGCACCGCCCCCACCGCCGGACTGCCGGCGGTCGGGACCACCGGGACCGCCCCGCGCGCTGGTCGAGGCCCGGGCTCCGCTCTGTTGGTTCGCCTGACGGCGCGCCCCCGAGCGGGCTCCCGAGGAGCGGGTGCCGACACCATACTGCTTGTTCAGGTTGTCGAGCACCAGCCCGGCGAGACGCTTCAGGGTGGGGAACACCCCGTCGCCCGTCTTCGCGCAGGCCTCCATGCTCGGCACCTTGAGCTTGTTGACCGACTCCTCGAGCTCCTCGACGGTCATGATGTCCGGGAGATCGCGCTTGTTCCACTGGATGACCAGCGGAGTGTTGCGGATATCGAGCCCCTGCTCCTTGAGGTTGTCCTCGAGGTTCTGGATCGACTCGATGTTCTCCTGGAGCTTCGAGGTGCGGGAGTCGGCGACGAAAATCACGCCGTCCGCGCCCTGCAACACCAGCTTCCGGGTCGCGTTGTAGTACACCTGCCCGGGGACCGTGTACAGCTGGAACTTCGTGTTCATGCCGCCGACCTTTCCGAGGTCGAGGGGCATGTAGTCGAAGAACAGCGTCCGGTCGCCCTCGGTCGCAATCGAGGTCAACTCTCCCCTGCGATCGGCCGGCGCCTTTTTGTGAACAACCTCAAGATTGGTCGTCTTGCCACTGAGGCCAGGACCATAGTAGACAATCTTGCAGTTGACCTCTCGACGGGCGAAATTAATCTGAACCATGCATCAGCCCTGCAACGGGGGTTGTTCAAGTTTCCGTTCGCGGGCCCGGATCTTTCTTCCCGCGCTTTGGATTTCGATCAACGTGACATCCAGGTTGATATACGAATTTGTCACCACGACAATATACGCATTCCCCAGATCTTCAAGCACCAACTTACCGTGACTGGACGTCATGATGATGCGGTGCAGATTCGAGTCGAGGCTCTTCTTGGCCGTCTGGATCATCATAGAGGAAACCGCCGCGAGGGTCTCCTGTTCGAGTCCTTTGCTCAGCGCCGAGGCGACGATCATGCCGTCCTCGGTGACGACCATGCTCCCTTTGACACCAGCGTGCTCATTCAGCTCACTCAGGATTTCACGCACGCCTGGACCTCAGTTGACAAAGAGTTCGTGTTCGAGGAAGTTCCGCACGGCGCGATCGAGCAGGTTGACCTTGACAGCTCGGGTCATGAACAGCGCGAAGCGGACGATGTCGAAGCGCATGATCATGATCTTGGTGTCGCCGCCGTCGAACAGCCCATGCTTCAGAGCGCCGAGGTCCATGCGGACGGAGCAGTCTTCGGTCGCGTTGAACAGCCGCTCGGCCTTCTGCGCGAGGAACAACCGGTCGACGCGCTCACCGGGCGCCGTGAAGGAGGCGAGAATCTTGCCCCCCGGCGCGAGCGCGACGACGAACTTCAGGCCCTCCAGTCCACTGAACTGGGCAAGCTTCTTTTTGAGCAGGGTCGGCTCTTTGAGGAAGCGCTCCGCGGGGCTGTAGCCATTGTAGCGATGTCCCTCGCCCCGGCGGTACAGATCCTCGTACTTGCGGAAGGCGTCCTCGAGGAAGCGCTCGTCGGCGTTCGGCAGCCGCAGGGCGCGCTCGCGCAGGCGGCGCGCCCGCGGGTCGTTCGGCGCGAAGCGCAGGATCTGCTCGAGCACCTGCAGCGCGCGCGTCCGCTGTCCGACCTCGACGAGGATCTCGGCCATCGTCAGCAGCGAGCGGTAGTTGTCGCGGTTGAGCTCGACCGCCCGCTCGAAGTACTGGATCGACAGGAAGCCGTCCTTCGCCTGGTGCGAGACCGCGAAGCGCCGCGCGCGGATCTTCCCGAGCACGATGTAGTTGCCGTCGCTCTGCGGGAACTTCTCGACGGCCGAGAGGGCGAGATCCTGGGCGAGCTCCTCTTCCCCCAGCTCGAGGTAGAGGTCGGCCAGCCGCGCGTACAGGAGAGGATCGGCGCTGCGCCGCAGCTCTCCACGGAGGGCCTTGAGCTCCTCCTTATTGCGAAGGCGCATCAAGCGACGGTAGGCCGTACGGATCAGCTCGGAGTCGGGGAAGCGGGTCAGCGCGTCTTTGGCGACCGTCTCCGCCTCCTCGACCTGCTCGCACTCGACGAGCTTGTCGATCAGATTGACGAAGATCAGCGGAGTGGGGAACTCCTTGGCGTCGCGACGGACACGACGGAGCTCACTGCGCTGCTTGAGTCGCTGGAAGAATCCCAATGCCAGCCTCGCCTGACGTCGCCCTTCACCTCCCGAAAAACGTCCGGGGAGTGACCTTTCTTAACGCTTTTCGTGTACCAGTTTAGTGCTGTACTGTCAAGCCGAGGAGCGGCCAGAGTTCCCGCATCCAGGCCCGAAAAGCCGACGAGCAGGAGGGTCGATCGCGCTCTGCACAACGTCCCCTCCTGCCGTTGCCCCACCTACGACCGGCGGGGCGCGATGGACCAGATGGTCTCAGTCCACGATCGGAATCACCGACGCACCGTTGGTGGTGCCGGATCCGCCGAGCGCGTTGAAGCTGCCGGAGGTCTGGAAGGCTCCGCGAGCCCGCAGGAAGATCAGCCCGCCGTTGCCACCGGTGCTGGAGGCGGTTCCGCTGGCGTTGCCGTTGCCACCGTTGGTGGTCAGGTCGCCGAGGTTCTCGCCTTCACCGTTGCTCGCGTCTTCGCCGTCATCCCCGTCGGTGTCGAAGGTGATGTCGCCGCCGTCCCCGCCGAGGGAGACCGCGTCGCCACCGGTGGCGTTCATTCTCCCCTCGTTGCGGACCATACCGCCGAGGTCGTTGTTGTCAGCGTCCGTCAGCAGCGTGATGTCTCCGCCGTCGCCACCGCTACCGGTGGTCGCGCCGCGGGCGTCGCCGCCGTTGCTGTTGATCGTGCCTTCGTTGCGGATGTCCTGGCCGCTGTCCCAGGTGGTCATGGACACGTCGCCGCCGTCGCCACCGTTGGTCGAGCTGCCGCTGAAACCACCGGTTCCGGAGCCACCGTCGGCCGTGATCTGGACGAGGTTGATGATGTCCCCGGTGCCCGCGTTGCCGGTCTTGGCCGCGAGGGAGAAGGAAACGCCGCCACCGTCGCCAGCGTCACCACCACTCCCGCCGTTGGTGTTCATGATCGTCTCACCGGTCACGATGCTGCCGTTGGTGTCGACCAGCGAGGCTGCGAGCTCGATGCCGCCCCCGTGGCCGCCTTCAGCCGTACCGTTCCCGCCGGAGGTGCGCACGCCCACCTCGGGCAGCAGCTCGACGAAGATGTCGTTACAGGCGGTGATCGTCAGGGAGCCGCCGTTCGCGCCTTCCTCGTCGCCGCTGCCACCGATCGCGAAGATGCGGCCGCGGATGATCACGTTGCCTTCGGAGGTCAGCCCCGGGCTCGACAGGCCGGTGCCGCAGTTGTCGGCGTGCAGACCGATGTGTCCGGCCTGGCCCGCGGTGTCGCCGCTGCCGCCGTTCGTGTTGATCTGCCCGTTGATGAAGATCTCGCCACCCTGCTCGGTCGCATTCAACGACACGCTCTTGCCGCGCGTCGCGACGGTGGTCGAGTCATTCCCCGACAGGTCGATGGTGCCGAGGACGTGAATGGTCGGTGCGTTGACGACCAGGAGGGTCTCGCTCGTGCCACTCAGCGTCAGGGTGCCGCGGATCACGACGTTCTGGGTGAACGTCAGCGTCCGGATCCCGTTGGCCGACGTGTTGGTCAGACCGTTGGCCGCGAGCGTCGCAGCATCGACCTCACCGTCGATGCTGTAGTTCGTGCTCGAGATCTCGGGATCGGGAATGTCCCCCGCACGGATGAAGATGTTGTCGCCCGCCGTCATCGAGACGGAACCGCCGTGACCGCCGACACCGATGGTATCGGACGCTGAACCGGCGCTGAGATCGATCGAGCCCGCGAGCCCGCGGTCGCTCGAGTCTGAACACCCGATGAATACCATGGCAACGACCAGCGCTGTCACCACCGAATAGAGTTTCGGCATGCCCGTCATTCTCCGCCTCCACAATCCACTGCGACGTCGGCCAGAGGAGGCTTTTCGCCCCGGGTCGGTGATCCCATCACCGGTGCCGATCGTTGCTCAGTTTAAACTTCCCCACCAACAGGAGAGACGTTTTCGTCTGTTTCGCAAACAGTAAGGCCCCGCGGCCTTTTATTCAAGCACAACCTCAAAAAAGTTCCGCTTTCCCCTTGCTCTGCCAGGACTTAGGAACGATCACCCTCGAATCGGTGGAGGGGGCGTTCGCAGCCTCGACGGCGCAGGGGCGAATAAAAAACCCGAGCCAACCCCTCTACTTTAGCACGGCGCTCGCCCGAGCGCACTCCCGAGGGTTCGTCGATTTGCATTGAGCGCCGAGCGCAAGGGTGTACAGGCCGCGTCCGCGGGCGGATTTTCTCCCACGCACCCGGCCCTTCGAGAACACCATCCAGCCTGCGGGCGAACGACGTCCGCTTTCGCGCTTTCGCATGTGGGCTGATAGAATCGTGGACGCAGATCAGGAGGAAGAATGTGGAACCCCGAGCCGAACCCCGCGTCCAACACGGTGGGAGCTGACCGGCCGTGACGGCTTCGGCAGCTCGCCAGGATGCCGACCTGGTCCAGCGTGCGAAGGCCGGAGAGCAGAGAGCCTTCGAAGAGCTGGTCGTGCGCTACCAGGATCGGATCTACACGGTCGCCGTGCGCGTGCTCGGCAACCGGGACGACGCCCTCGACGCCTCCCAGGAGTGCTTCCTGAAGGCCTACAGGGCTTTACATTCATTCGACGGGCGCTCGGCCTTCTACACCTGGCTGTTCCGCATCGCGGTCAACGCCGCGCGGTCCTACCGCCGCAAAGTGCGTCGCCGCAAAGAGCTGCCGATGGAGTACAATCAGGAGGGCGAGCGTCGCGAACCGAGCGACGACGGCTCCGAGCAGCCGCTCGAGAACGTGCTGCAGCGCGAACGCCAGGAGGTGGTGCGACGCGCCCTGGCCGAGCTCGACGGCGAGACGGCTTCGATCATCGTCCTGAAGGACATCCAGGGCATGCGCTACGAGGAGATGGCGGAGGTCCTCGAGTGCCCGCTCGGCTCGGTCAAGTCGAGGTTGTTCCGCGCTCGCAAGAAGCTGCGGCAGAAACTGGAGAAGTACATCGATGGGCGATAGCTACGCGGAGTTGCTGTGCCCCTATCTCGATGGGGAGCTCAGCCCGCCCGAGGCCCGTGACCTCGAAGCGCACCTCCAGGACTGCGAGGCCTGCCGCCTCGAGCTCGACGGCCTGCGCTCGCTGATCGGCGAGCTCGGCGCGCTCCCGCAGCTCGAGGCGCCGCCGGCGCTACTCGAGCGGGTGCGTAACGGACTCGCCGCGGCCGCCGCGGCGCCCGCCACGGCGAGACCCGTCGCCCGCCCGGCCGCGGGTGGCTGGGGCCGCCAGCTGCGGCGCGCGATGGCGCTCGCCGCCGGCATCCTGCTCGCCGTCTGGATCTCATCGGTCGACCCGGCCCCGCCGGGGCCCCAGGAGCAAGCCGCGGGCAACACCGCCGGCGAGGAAGAGCTCAAGGAAGGACTGTCCGAGGACGAGCTCGAGAACGCGGACGCGGACGAAGAGGAGGCGCGCACCGGCAGCGAGACCGAGCGCGCGCTCGAGCCGCCGCGGGATGGCATGCGTCCCGACACGCCCGCCCCCGAGCCCGAAGCCGACGAGGTCGACCCCAGCGTTGCCCCGCGCGGCATCGGTGCGCCTCCGCCCGCCGAGGCGGTCGCGACCCCCGATGAGGGCGGTGGAGGCGGCGCGAGCGTCGCGGCAGACGTCGAGCAGGAGACCGGCGGGGACGAGCAGCGACGCAAGCTCGAGCGCAACCTCGGCGTGCTGCTCGCCGAGCTCGCCGACCTCTCCGAAGTCCAACAGGACCTCGACGCCGACCGCTCCAACTCGCTGCTGGCCGAGGTTCCCGAAGAGCGCATGCCCGAGTTGCTCGGCAAGCTCGAGCAGCTCCCTGGCGTCGAGCTCGACCTCAAGGATCTCGGCAGCCGCCGGGCCCGTCTGACGAAGTCCGATCCCGGCGGCGCGACCTCCGGCGCAGAGACCGGATCCGCCTGGCTGTTCGACGAAGCCCGACGCGACGAGGACGACGCCGGCGACGCCGGGCCCGCCGGCTCCGAGCCGAAGGCCTTCGGGGGCACGCCCGACTCGGTCTCCCTCGAGCTGGTCAGCGAGCGCCTGTTCGCCGACACCGTGGCGGTCGACGAGGTGCGGTGGCTGCTGCGTCTGCTCGAGATCCCCTCGCTCGACGAGCGGCGCCAGATCCTGTTCCTGCTCGAGCCCGTCGACCCCGCGGTCGGCGCCCTCGAGCGCGAGGCGGCGACGCGCTACCTCGAAGAGCGCGCCCGGATGCTCGAGTCGGCCGACGACTGACCGGGCCGAGAAGCTTGGCCCGCAAGCCTCGAGAGCGAGGTTTCGGGCCACGCTTCGAGGCTGCATCCCCCCGCCACTTCTGGTAGACTCGGCGCCCCAGCGGGCCGGGAGAGCGCCGTGCACCTCGCAGACTTCCAGAAGATCATCGAGCGCACCTATTTCGACAAAGACTCCGCGCGCGGCTTCGACCGGACCTTCATGTGGTTCGTCGAGGAAGTCGGCGAGCTCTCGCGGGCGGTCGTCAAGAACGAAGGCAAGGAGCGGTTGCGCGAGGAATTCTCCGACGTCCTCGCCTGGCTGAGCACCCTCGCCTCCCTCGCGGACATCGACCTCGAGGAAGCTGCCGCCCGCTACGCCGATGGCTGCCCGAAGTGCGCGGCGATTCCCTGCGCCTGCGGCAAGGGCCCCGCGTGAAGATCCTCGACCGCTACGTCTTCGGCCGGATCCTGTTCGCGACGCTGCTCGGCCTCGGCGCCTGCAGCTTCTTCTTCACGATCGGCATCGTCACCTCGCTCCTGCA